>CAZZDO010000257.1:0-7532 GCA_964653205.1 uncultured Armatimonadia bacterium
CGGCCGCGGCCGTGGCCGATGACATCAGTGTCGAGGTGGTGGACCCGCGCACGCTCGTGCCGCTGGATGTGGACACGATCGTGGAGTCGGTGGCGAAGACGGGGCGGCTGCTGGTCGTGCACGACGCGCCGGCGCGCGGCGGGGCCGGGGCGGAGATCGTGCGCTGCGTCGAGGAGCGGTTCATCCCGATGCGGGCGCCGGCTACGGTGCTGGGCGGCAAGCCCGTGGCGATGCCCTACAGCCCGCCGTTGGAGGATCATGTGCTGCCGCAGGTGGACGACATCGTGCGGGAGATACGGCGGCTGGTGGAGAAGCCGTAGGTTAGCGGGGGACGAAGCTGAGCTTGAGAGGATGGAGAGAATTGAGGCAAGGATGGAGAGGATGAACGGCTTGGTTTCGGGGAGACATGGCCCTACTCATGCTCGACGCCTCCGTCTCCATCCTCGCCAACTCAATTCCATGTACCGCTGCTGAGCATCAGAAAGGCCAAGTGAAGATGATCGCACCCATCGGTTGCGCCGTGATCGGCTATGGCCCGCAACACAACTTCGGCTGGGCGCACTCGGCGTGGATTGACGCGACGCCGGAACTGAACCTGACGGCCGTGTGTGACCTGGACCCGGCGCGGACGGCGGCGGCGAAGGAGATGTTCCCCGCCATCCGCACGTACAACACCGTCGAGGAAGTGTGGGCCGACCCGGAGATCGAGTTGGTGTCGCTGGTGACGCCGCACTTCACCCACTGCCCGCTGGCGGTCGCGGCGTTCGCGGCGGGCAAGCATGTGGTGGTGGAGAAGGCGATGTGCCTGAATGTCGCCGAGGCCACGGCCATGGTGGAGGCAGGGCGACAGGCCGGGAAGATGCTGTCGGTGCACCACAACCGGCGGCATGACGGGAACTACCGGCGCGTGGAGGAGGTCGTCAAGAGCGGGCGGCTGGGAGACGTGTTTCACATCGAGTTGACGGCCGGCGGCTTCGGCAAGCCCAACCTGGCCTGGTATACCGAGAAGGCGAAGTCGGGCGGGGGGTTCTTCTACTGGGGGCCGCACGCGGTGGACTGGGTGCTCAATCTCATCCCGCAGCGCGTCGTGAGCGTGGACGGGTACTTCCACAAGCTCGTGTGGCACGAGATGACCAACGAGGACCAGACGCGGGCGATCATCCGCTTCGAGGGCGGCTGCGTGGCGGACATCACGTGGTCGCACATCGCGGCGGTGGGGGGCAAGCCACTGTGGCGCATCCTGGGGACGAAGGGCGGGCTGCTGGACACGGGCGCGGGGGGCAACGTGGGCTATGAGAAACAGATCGCGGGGCCGTCGGGCGGGAGCCTGAAGGTCGTCACGATGGGCGAGCAGGGGCGGCAGGAAGAGGACGTCCCGTACTTCGACTCGGACTGGCCGACGTACTGGCAGCACGTGGCGGACCATCTGCTACGCGGCGGCCCGGTGCCGGTGTCGGGCGAGTTCGGGCGGCGGGTGATCGGCGTGCTGGAGACGTCGGAGCAGTCGTCAACTCAGCGGCAGACGCTGGCGTTGCCCTACGAGGAGGAGTACTGGCAGGGGATGGGGGGTTAGCTGCCCGGGAACTTCAGGAGGGTGATTCTGACGCGGCGGCGGCCGCGCACACGGGCTCCGAGCGCCACCAGCGCCGAGACCATGAGCGCGGTCGTCGTGGGTTCCGGCGTGCGGGTGCCGGCCTCATCGGCCAGGAGCGCCACCGCGCCACGGGTCATGTTGGTGCCGAAGACGTAGTCAATGTAGCCGACCGTATCCACGCTGTCGGTGACCTTGTGGCAGTACGGGTTCTCGAACACGGAGTACTCGATCATCAGGACGGCCTGGAAGCCGCGCACCTGGAAGGGGTAGTGGTCGCTGGCGCTGATGTTGCCAGGTCGGTTCACACTGAGACCGCCATAGGTCTCCAGCGCGGACTGTAGTTGGTCGGCCAGCGGGTCGGAGGCAGCGTTGTTGTAGACGCGCGCATAGTCGTGGGTGGCCCCCGCCGGGTTGTAGGCGATCATGTCCAGGCACAGCATGCCCAGGATGTTGTCGCTGGCGTGGAGGCCGGCGTAGCCGTAGCTGCCGATCAGGCCGTCCTCTTCGCGGTCGAAGGCGATGAAGACAATGGTGGCGTCGGACGGGTATTGCGAGAGCACCCGCGCGGCCTCGAGTACGCCGGCCACGCCACTGGCGTTGTCATCGGCCCCGGGGTTGGAGACTGAATCATAGTGCGCGCCGATGATGTAGATGTCGTCGGGGCGAGTGGTGCCGTAGTGCACGCCGACGACGTTGTTGTAGGCCCGCCCGGAGTAGGTGCCGCTCTGGATGCTCGTGTCGAGGCCGTACGTGGAGAAGAAGGTGTAGATGTTGTTGCGCGCTGCGGTGTGGTCCGGCTGGTTCTCGTTGCGGTTGTCACCCAGATGGGTGTAGAGGTAGTTGTTGAGGTAGTCGGTGTAGCTGCCGACATTGACCTGATCCACGCACGCCCAGATGGAGTCGGCGTGAACCACCGGCGCGAGGAGTAGGACGGCAAGCAGGCAGACGGGGAGAACGCGCCCCCAGAGTGGACGAACCACGATGCTAGCTCCGTAGTGTGCTATGTACCCAGGCAGTGTGTGCTACGGACATCTAGCACCTATGATAGCCTCCCAATGGATGCGTGTCAAGCCTTGACGCTCAACAACTGTGTTAACTTTCGTGTTCGACCCGTTCGAGGATGGAGACCTGGAGGTCGCGGGAGAGCAGATGGAAGTACTCGGAGTAGCCGCCGACGCGCACGATGAGGTCGCGGTGGGCGTCGGGGTCGTCGAGGGCCGCCTGCAGGACGCGCTGATCCACAACGTTGATCTGCAGTTGCATCCCGCGCAACTCGAAGTACGTACGGATCAGGGCCTTGAGTTGCTGGCGCATCGCGGGGTCGTCAAAGAGGCGGCGGGTGAAGCGAATGTTGATGACGAGGGTGCCGGGGGCGAGGAAGTGGGGGACCTTCGCCACCGAGCGCAGCAGGGCGGTGGGGCCGGAGGTGTCACGGCCCTGCACGGCGCCGGCGGAGTCGGCGACGGGGGTCTGAGCCAGGCGGCCGTCCGGCGTGGCACCGACCTGCGCGCCGAACATGCCGTAGGTCACGAACATGAGGCACGAGGCCAGGAAACGCCCGCCGCGCCAGGGCGTCTGGCCCATGAACTCGCTGAAGACGTGAGTGCTGACCGCAACGGCGAGGTCGTCCACGTAGGGGTCGTCGTTGCCGTAGTGTGGGCAGCGTTGCAGGCGCTGGCGCAGCTCTTCCTGGCCGGCGAAGTTGTCCCGCAGGGCCCCCAGCAACTCCTCGGCCGTGACTGCCCGCTCGTCGTAGACCAGGCGCTTGACGGCCGCCAGCGAGTCGTACGTGTTCGCCAGGCCGGCGATGCAGATGACGCTCCAGTTGTAGCGCGCGCCCCCGGCGTTGAACTCCATCTCATTGTCAATGCAGTCATCTATGAGCAGCGTGCGGAGCGGCTGAGGCTGCCAGAGGGACTTGGACTTCTGGTTGGCGCTGACCCGGTCGCACATGGCGATGATGTCGGTCGTGATGTCTTCCTTCAAACGGACCATGAACTGCTCGAAGGTGGCGCAGGCGGGCAGATGGCGGTGCAGGCTCTGCTCGAAGGACAGCGCGAGATTGAAGGTGTCATCCAGCGAGCCAACGTTCGAGCGGCCGTGGATCATCAGTTCGGTGCAGCCGCCGAAGGCGAAGTGAGGCAAGTCCTCTTCGGCGACGCCGAGGTCGGCGTGGCGGATGGCCCGGACGTACTCCTCCTCGTTGTACAGCGCCGGGATGCCCGTGCCGCCGGAGATCGTGTCGAGCGCCTGATCCCAGATCTCTTCCGGCGTGTCGCGGCGCAGGCGCAGGGCGAGGTTCGGCCGGCGGCGGCCCTTGGCGGCCTGCAGGCACACGAGCGTCAGGGCGTTGCTGCCCTGCGCGCCGTCCGCGGCCGTGCCGCCGATGGCGCAGTTCCATGAGAAGGTCGTGTCCACGTTCGCGAAGAGCTGCCCGACCCAGTGCAGGGCCTCGTCAGGCGTGACGCGGCCGACGGCGAGGTCGTCGCGGTAGTACGGCCACAGATCCTGGTCGAAACGGCCGAGGTCGTCGCAGCCGTCGAGGTAGAACAGGAAGTTGGTGGCAACCATGGCTTCGTAGAAGGTGGTCGCCGGCGCGAAGGGGACACGGTCGAGGGCGTCAGCGATGCGTTCAGCGGTTGGGTCGTCTGTGGCGCGCAGATGTGCGACCATCCGTCCGTGCAACGCGGCAATGCCGTCGAGGAGCACGAGCATCGCCTCGCGGAAGTCGCGGTCGGTGACCGCTTCGGCGCGCGTGCGGTAGGCGTCCAGGCCCTCCCGCAGGATGCGGCCGTAGTGGATGATGCTGTGGGTGTAGCCGCCGACGCCGGGGTAGCCCTCGATGCTGGCCTGGAAATCGCGCAGCGCGGCCGCGACGTCAGGGCGGTCCGCCTCGTCAATGCGGCGTTGGAGGGCTGCGCGGTTGAAACACATGCTGGCCGAATAGTGGAACTGGATCAGCTCTTGGGCGCCATAGATGGCGCCACTACAGGGGTAGAGCGACTCGCCGCCGTACGCGGGCAGCGGGCAGGTCTCGTGGTAGCGCTTGAGCGCATGGCAGAAGCGCAGCAGGGGCGGGTCGGCGGCATGGGCGAGGAAGGCCGCGGCCATGGGCTCGCCGATCTCGTCGAGGACCTGCCAGGAAGGGATGGTCTGGGTGACGGACATGGCTCTTGTGTACCACTAACGGCCAGCGGCGTCAACAGGGAGCCTGCCCTGTCGCGGCGAACAGTACCGGACTTCGATGGGAGGTCGCACCATGTGGCCACTGATGCTTGTCGTGATGTTGGCCGCGACGCTGCCCGTGGCGGCGGCGCCGGCGCTGCAAGCGGACTTCGCCAAAGAACCCGGGATGGGCTTCCGGTGCGTGGGTGATGCCACGGTAAGAGACGGCGTACTGCACACGCGGTCGCAGGCCGGGTGGGCGCGCAGCGGGCTGGAGATCGGCCCGCTGCCGCTCAAGGATGCCACGTGGACGATCGAGTACGACGTGCGGCCCGTGGCCTTCGGGTCGCAGGGCGCGGAGTTCGCCTCGGCCTCGCCCTCGACGCACTGGTACATGGCCTACATGCACCCCGGCGGCGGCATCAACCTGCACACGCGGCAGGGCGGGGAATGGAAGGCGCGCGGGGCCTCCCCCAAGATCATTGAGGCCGGCCAGTGGTATCACGTGCAGGTGGTGCTGACGGCCACGAGCCTGCACTACACGATCAAGGCGAAGGGCGGCGAGACGGCGGGCGCGATGAATCGCGCCACTACACCCGCCCTGTGGAATAGCGGGGTCATCGTGGTCGAGGACATGGGCAAGGAGACGATGCCGATTCTGGTGGACGAGGCCCCCGACACGGCGGCGCAGACCGAATGGGACAACGTGACGGTGAGCACGGACAACGCGGCAGCGCAGCGGGCGTTACAGGAACTGGTGGCCGAAGCGGCGCGGCAGCAGCGCCTACGCGAGGAGAAGCTGGCGATGTGCAAGCTCCTACGGGACAAGGGCATCGCCATCATCCCGACGCCACAGCAGGTGAAGCTGACGGGAGAGAGCGTCGCGGTGCGCGACTTCAAGGTGGTGGGTGATGCGGGGAGCAGGAAGTCGGTGGCCACGGTCGAGATGATCGTCCGGGAGCGGCTGGGACTGCCGTGCCAGGGCGGAACCACGGTGCGCCTCGCGCCGTGGGTGCGACGGTCGGCCGCGCCCTGGCACACCCCACAGGGCTATCGGTTGACCGTGAACAAGAGCGGGGCGACCATCGAGGCTTACGGGGCCGAAGGGTTCCTGTATGGGGCGCAGACGTTGTGTCAGTTGGTGGACGGCGTCCCACCCCCCGGCCCCCTCCCCACGGGGGAGGGGGGGAAAGGCAACGGCATTCCCTGCTGCGAGATCACCGACTGGCCGGACATCCCCAAGCGCCTCGTCATGATCGCCATTGACCAGGGGGCCTTCCAGGTCGTGGATGTGGAGTACTGGAAGCGTATCATCCGCGAGTTGGCGGCCGTGAAGATCAACTATGTCATGCCCTACTTCGAGGGCGCGGGGTTCTTCTATGAGAAGTACCCGTTCCTGGCGCTCAAGGGGCGCAACGGCTTCACCATCGATAAGGGCAAGCTGCTCAGCGAGTACGCCATGCAGCACGGCATCCGCATGGTGCCGCAGCAGCAGACGCTGGGGCATTCGGGGAGTGTGCTGTCCCATCCCGAACTCAAGCATCTGCGTGAAAGCGGCGACGTGTACTGCTCGAGCAACGCCGAGACCTTCAAGTTCCTCGGCGACCTGTTCGACGAGTTGCTGCAGGCGTTCCCCCATGCCGACTACATCCACGTCGGGGGCGATGAGTTCGGGCATGGCTTCGCCAAGTGCGACCAGTGCAAGGCCCGCGCGGAGGCGATCGGCAAGCCGGGGCTGTATGCCGAGCACATGATGAAGATCCACCAGATGCTCGCCGACCGCAAGCGCGGGATGATGATCTGGTGGCACGAGCAGGGCTACACCGACGAGGCGGCGGACAAACTGGCCAAGGACATCGCCGTGTTCGACTGGCACTACGGCAACCAGTCGAGCTATCCGACCTTGCAGCGGTTGCAGGAGGAGGGGTTCGTCAACACATGGGCGACGCCGGCGGTGACGCGCTACTACGACCCCGGCAATGACTGGAACAACACGTTCGGGAACATCAGCGGGTTCATGGCCGCGGGCGCGGCGCGGCAGGTCCCGGGGGAGTGCACCTGCACGTGGGTGCACGGCATCTGGGGCGGACGCAACATCTTCGAGTTGAACCTGTACGGCGTCGTGTTCAGCGGGCAGTGTGCGTGGAACTCCGCAGCGTCGGACTACGGGGACTTCCGCTGGCGGTTTGCGCGGCAGTGGTTTGGGGTCGGGCGGGTCGCGGGGCCCCCGTCGGCTGCGCCGACACCCCGCGACTCTTCCCTGCAGTTGGATGCGCTGATGCTCCAGGCCATGCACGAGCCCTATGGGGAGCGCAAGGGGCAGGGCTTCTGGAGCAACAACCGTTCCCTGGAGGAGATGCTGGCCGCGCCGCTGGCCAAGACGGCGGAGGCGCTGGCCGCGAAGCCGGAGGTGGGGGCGGAGGCGGAGCGGCTGCAGGGGTTCTGCGGCGAGGCGTCCGCGGCCATCGAAGAGCTACGCAAGCGCGCGACGCGCAACCAGGTCACGCTCGACTTCATGGCGCACGATGTGCACATCCATGGCACGTTGGCGCGGCGCTTCCTGCTGACGAAGCAACTGGTCGAGCTGTGGCCGCAGTTGGGCGCGCTGCCGGTGGCCGAGCGGCAGGCGAAGCTGCAGCCGGTGCTCGACGGGCTCAAGCGCCTGACGGAGGACTACACGCAGATCGAGAAGATGTTCGACCGCTCGATTCTGGAGGCGGGGGGCGGGCGCTGCGTCGCGGGCGGCTGGCCGGCCGACGGGGGGATCATCTTC
>CAZZDO010000258.1:0-2592 GCA_964653205.1 uncultured Armatimonadia bacterium
CCAAGGCACGCGGCACGACACACGAGTCAGCAAGCACAGTCGGGGATCACGACGAAGGGGGTTCAGAACAGCGACAGTTGCGTTTTCTCGGCAGGCTCGTCGGCATCGTTGGCGGGCGGCCCCCAGGCGCGCAGTTCCAGCCCCACCCGCCGCATGTCCTGCGGCCCGGCGATGGTCTCGGCGCCCTGGCTGATCAGTTGCGCGCACCCCTCGCGCAGCTCATCTTGCTCGGGCCACTGCACCGCGTAGAGCCGCCGCCCCTGGTGCATCGCCGCCTGGGCGGTGGCCAGGCTCCCGCCCGTGGCCCGGCACTCGACGACGATCACCCCGCGCGAGAACAGCGAGATCAGCCGGTTGCGGGCCATGAGGTTGGGGATGGTCGGCGGCGCGACCGGCGACAGCTCGGAGATGATGGCCCCGGCGGGCCGCGTGGGCGCGGCCGTCCCGGACGCGCCGCCTATCCGCGCCGCCAACTCCTTATTTTCCGGCGGCGTGATGTTGGCGATGCCACTGCCGATGATCGCGATCGTGCGCCCCTCGCGGTTCAGCGCCCCCAGGTGCGCGGCCGTGTCAATCCCGCGCGCCAGCCCGCTGACGACCGTGAACTCATCGGCCGCCGCGGCGGTCGCCAGCTTCTCGGCCAGGTCCGCCCCCTCGCGGCTCGGGCTGCGCGTCCCCACGATCCCCACCGCCAGCATGTCCGCGGGCAAGAGCTGCCCCTTCACGCACACCACCGGCGGCGGGTGCGGCAGCTCCCGCAGCGTCGCGGGGTAGTCCTCATCGGGGCTGAAGTACACGCGGGTGCCGTTGGCGCGCACCTGCTCGGCCAGCTCGGCGTAGCTGTCGAGGCGGTGCCGCACCTGCCGCACGGCCGCCGCCTGCCCCTCCTTCAGCCGCGCCTCCCCCAGCACCAGGTCCGCCTCCTCGGCGTCCAGCACGGCAGTCGCCGTCCCATAGATCGCCATGAGACGGGCGAACCCCGCCGGCCCGATGTCCGCGCCCCAGCACAGCCCCAGCCATGCCAGGCGCTCCCGCTCATCCATCCAGGTGCCCCCGTAGTGGCGCGATTCATCGCGCCCATGGTCACGGACACGTCGGGGTCGGTGACCCCTCGTACATCCTTCCCCGGGAAGAGAAGAAGAGAATGTGTCAAGGTGTACGAGCGGTCACCGACCGCGACCGTGCCGTAGGAGCGCCAGCTTCCAGCTGGCACGCCGTTGCCGTTCCTGGGAGCGCCAGCTTCCAGCTGGCACGCCGTTGCCGTGTCCGTAGGAGCGCCAGCTTCCAGCTGGCACGCCGTACGACTGCCGGCTGGAAGCCGGCGCTCCCAGGAACGGCGCTCCTACGGCTCCTCACCCCGGCCCCCGCCGCTGGTACGCCAACGCCATCAGGTACTGATTCACGCTCTCGGGCGTCACCAGCCCCACCAGCCGCTCGTGATCCACCACCGCCGCCACCGGGCACGCCCCCGTCGAGATCTCCTGGAACACATTCGCGAGGCTGTCATTGGGCCCCACGCGGCACGGGTTGCCGACCATCACCTCGGCCACGGTCGTCCCGCCCCCACGGTCCTGCATGCCGCTGATGAGCGCCTGCCGCGTCACCAGCCCGACCAGTTGCCCCTCATCCACCACCGGGAAGTCATGCTGATAGCTATGGCTCGCGTACTGGAACGCCTCGGCGAGCGTGTCGTCCTTGTCCAGCGAGCGGAAGTCGTTGACCATCGCCTGCCACGCGGGCACTTCGCGCAGCGTCCGCCGCACCCGCACCTGCGTGTCCTCGGCCGACGCCCCCATGTAGATGAAGACGGCGATGATGACGAGGAACCAGTTCTGCCCGAGCAACCCGAAGATCCCCAGCGCGATGGCCAGGCCCTGGCCGATGACCGCCGCGGTGTGCGTGGCCGCCGCGTAATCCATGTGGAACGCCAGCAGCGCCCGCAACACGCGCCCGCCGTCCACCGGGAACGCCGGGATGAGATTGAACCCCGCCAGCACGACATTGATCCACGCCAACCGCGCGACGAAGGGCACCACGCCGCTGTGCCACGGGCTCAGAAACGGTTCGAGCGACCCCGCGGCCGCATACACCGCGCCCCCCAGCACCAGCGCCACCGCCAGGCTCGCCAGCGGCCCCACGACCGCCACGTTGAACTCCTGGTGCGGGTCGTCGGGCATGCGCTCCATCATCGAGATCCCGCCGATGGGCAGCAGGATGATGTACCGCACCGGCACCCCGTACTTGCGCGCCACGAGGCTATGGGCCAGCTCATGGATGATGACGCACGCAAACAGCGCGACCACAAAGCCCACACCCGCCAGCCGCCCCATCCCGTAGACACTCGCCGGCGTCGCGGCCACCAGCACGATCAACAGGAAGAACGTGATGTGCACGCGCAACGGAATCCCGAACAGCTTCCCCATCTGGAACGACCAGGTCATGACGCCTCCCGGATCACGTAGTGGCGCGATTCATCGCGCCAAATCCCGTCGCCCGTAGCGGCGCGATTCATCGCGCCAAATCCCGTCGCCCGTAGCGGCGCGATTCATCGCGCCAAATCCCGTCGCCCGTAGTGGCGCGATTCATCGCGCC
>CAZZDO010000258.1:2692-5540 GCA_964653205.1 uncultured Armatimonadia bacterium
GGCGCGATTCATCGCGCCAAATCCCGTCGCCCGTAGTGGCGCGATTCATCGCGCCCATCCACGGTGCCCCTGCGCCTGCCGGGGCGCGATGAATCGCGCCGCTACGACGGCCCGCGCCTCTCCACCACATCCACTTCCATGTTCTCGTAGATGCAATTCTCCTGCGTCAGGTTCCGGATGCCCGGCCCAATTCGCAGCCCGATCCGCTGCCGCGTCTTGCTCTTCCGCCGCGTATCGCGGATCACGTTGTCGCGCAAGACCACACCCTCCGCCGTCCCGAGCATCTCGATGGCCACGCACTCACCCTTCGTCCCGCTGTCCTCGATGACGTTGCGCTCCAGCACATTGCGGTGCGGGTCGCGTGCGGGGTGGACATGCTCGCGGAAGATCACTCCATGCTGCCCACTGCGGCGGATCGTGTTGTTGCGGATCACATTGTCGGTATCGCGGTGCCCAATGGAAATCCCGAACTTGCCGCTGTCCTCGATCGTGTTTCCCTCAGCGATCCCGCCCTTGACGCCCCAGCAGAAGAAGAGCCCCTGGTCATTGCCGCGGCTCACATTGCCGCGAATGACGGGCCGCTGCGACCCGCTCCCCGGGTGCAGCCCCAGGTCGCTGTTGTTCAAGAGCCGGCAGCCCTCGATGGTCACGTCGTGGCACACCTGCCAACTGACTCCGTCGCCGTTGTTGTCGCGGCTGGTCACGTCAGCCACGCGGATGCGCTCGCAGTCCTGGATGAAGATCCCGCCGCCGTAGTTGCCGTTGAGGTTCTCATTCTCGGCACGATTGCCGTCAATCGTCAGGTTCTCGATGACGACGTCGCTCACATGCTCGCCGGTGATGACGGGATACAGCGTCGCGGCCTGTGCGCCCGCAAACGGCGGCGCCCCTTCCGGCGGCGCGACACTCGGCGCGACCCAGAAGTTGCTGCGCGGGTCGCGGTCAAGGTGCACGTCGTTTCCGTTGATGGCCACGACGGTCCGCCTGACGAACTGCTCGCGGCCGTCATGGGGCGACTTGCCGCGCAGCAGCAGCCCCCCGCCGACGCGGAAGATCGAGGCATCCTTGACGGGCACGATGGTCCCGTACCAGTCAAGGTCCTCGGTCAGCTTCGTCGCGGCCGAGGGCGTCTTGCGCAGCACGGTGTCCTCGCCGCTCCCGATGATGCGCACGCCCGACCGCAGGAACAGCGAGTTGCCCATCTCGTACACGCCGGGCCGGATCCGCACGGTCCCACCGCCCAGCGCCAGCACGGCCTCCACGGCGGCCTGCAGGGCCAGATGATCCCGGCCCGTCAGGTCCGCCTTCCTGGGTCCGACAGTGATCTCTATCTGCATGGCGGCATGGTTCGCGTTGGGGGACCGGGTTCCCTCCGTGAGGGGAACGGGGAACGGGCCGTCGGCCCCGAAGGGGCCGGAAGATAGTGCCCACGGGCCGAGCAGGCCGCAGGCCTGCGCAACCCACACTCCCACGCTCTCTACGCATACTCCTCCAGCATCTCCCCCATCCCCTGCCGCTCCAGGTGCTTGCGGAGGTGGGTGCGGAGCTTCCTGACGACCTCGGGGTGTTTGCCGTGCACGTCGCGGGATTGCTTGGGGTCGGCCTTCAGGTCGTAGAGCACCGGGCCGCGCTGGCCGCGATAGGTGGTGTACATCCACTGCTTCGTCATCACCTGCGCGGAGTTGTGCGTGCCCAGGACCGCCGCCTGGCGGTGGGGCTTGCGCTCGCCCCGGGCCAGCGGCAAGAGGCTTTGGCCCCAAAGCTCCGGCGGGGTCTTCATGCCGAAGGCGTCGAGAATCGTGGGCTGCAAGTCCCATGGCTGGACGATGGCCGGCACGCGGCGGCCCTGGCGCTGGCCGGGGAGCTTGATCGTCAACGGGATGCGGCAGACGCCGGTGTAGTGCGGGTAGTAGTGCAGCGGCTCCACGGGCGGCTTCCCGGCGGCCATGATGCGCCCGTCGTCGCCCAGCATGTTCGCCTTGCACAGCATCCCGTTGTCGCCGGGGTAGTCGAAGCACGTGCCGTGGTCGGTAGTGAAGATGATGAGCGTCTCGTCGTAGATGCCCAGGCGTTCGAGCGTGCCGAGCAGCCGCCCGAGGGCCGTGTCCACCATCGTGACCTCACCGGCGTAGCGGGCGCGGATGTTCTGCAGCTCGCGCTTCGTGATGCCGAGCTGCTTGACGAGGCCATACGTCGGCGCGTCGAAGCGGCGGCCCCTGAAATCGGGGTCGTAGAGCTTCTCGTACCACTCCGGCGGGTCCCACGGCTCGTGCGGGTCGAAGGTGTCTAGGTAGAGGAAGAAGTCGTCGCGGCGGTGGTTCTGTTCGAGCCAGCGGACCGCCGTGGCGTACGTGCCCGGGGCGAACCACTCCTCTTCGGTCCGGCGGTGGGCGCGGGTCATGAGGATCTGGTGCCACCAGTCGGCGTGGTAGCGGATCAGATCGGGCGGGACGGGGAATTCCAGCGGCACCGTGGCGTCGCTCCAGCACGGGTCGCCCTCTTGCCCGCGGTTGCAGTGCCACGCGGTGAAGCCTTTGTCCAGGTTGATGCCGCGGGTGACGGTGTTCTGGACATCGGTGATCATCATCGAGGGGATGCGGCGCTGCGCGAGGCGTTCGGGCATGGTGACTTCGTCGCGCTCGAGGCCCTTCCAGCGATTGAACGGCACGCCGCGGTCGCCGAGGCCCAGGAAGATGTCGCGGCGGGTGGGGACCGTCGGGAAGGAGCCGATGTAGGCGTGCTCAAAGAGCGACGCGCCGACGGCGAGGCAGTCCATGTTGGGCGTGTGGATCCACGGGTTGCCATAGGCGCCGACGTGGTCGCGGCGGAGGGTGTCGGCGAGGATGAG
>CAZZDO010000258.1:5640-7530 GCA_964653205.1 uncultured Armatimonadia bacterium
TCGGGATTCGGGATTCGGGATTCGGGATTCGGGAACGGCCGACGGCTATTCCCAGTACTCCTCGTCCACTTCCTCGGGTTCGTCGTCGCTGTCGTCGGTTCGTTGACCAAAGATTCGCCGCAGGCGGTCATCTTCCTGCAAACGTTCGCGGATGCGGCGGCGGCGATGGCGATTCACGAGATGCACGATCAGGAACAACGCACCCATGGCAAGGAGGATCAGCAGCTCGCCCGGGAAGGGCAGGCCGTGCTTGAGGTAGTCGCGGCTGACCCCCTCGAGCCACTGCTTCTCGATCTGGTCCTTCGTGAGGCCATACGTGCGCAGGAGGGCGCGGCTCATGTCCTGCGTCAGGCCAAGGTTGCGCACCAGTTCGGCGAGGCCGCCGTCGGGCCGCAGGTCGTGCAGGAAAGTCACGAACGTGTAGCTCTGGGCGTAGGCGAGGCTGACCGCGTCGCGCTGGCCCGCGAAGGCCGGCTCGAGCTGGGCGATGGTCAGCAGGCGGCCCTCCAGCACGGCCTGCCCGAGGACCTCCCGGTCGCCCTGCGTGACGTCGTTAGCCGCGAACTTCGCGAGGCCCTCGTGCAGCCACCGGGGCGGGTCGGCGCCGGCGCGGTCGCACAGCTCGTCGAGCAGCACATGCGTCAGCTCGTGGGCGGTCGTGGTGCGCATGACCGCCGGGGCCAGCGTGCGCAGCACAATGCGCTGCCCCGGCAGCGCCACGCCCTGCACCCACGGCGGCATCTTCTCCCCGACGTAGCGGTCGAACTGGTCGTTGTCGCGGGTGACGATGAGCGAGATGGACGGGCTCGTGCCCACGTCAAGGTCCAGGGCGCCCTCCAGCGTCGGCAGGGCGGCGACGGCGGCGTGCAGGGCCTCTTCGGCGAACGCCTCGTCGCGCGGCTCGTAGTAGGCGGTGAGGTTGCCCTTGTGCAGGCCGCGGAGTTGGGCGAGGCAGGGGGCGGCGAGGAGGAGGGCCGCCGGCAAGAGGAGACGCGCTAGCGTTGCCACAGCGGACACCTGTTGCGCACGCGGCACCAGCGGCAGTACTTGCCCTTGACCGGCGCGAAGTCGTGCTCGCGGTAGAGCCGGGCGGCGTGGGAGGCTAACTCGTGCCGGATGTGCGTGACGCGGTCGGGGTCGAGGACGACTTCGCGGGCGCGGCGTTGGCGGAGGGAGTAGAACACGACGTGCCGGCTGGCCTTCGACGGGCTCAGGCCCTCTGGGGAAGCCGGCGCTCCCAGGGACGGCGCGAGCAGCCAGAGGAGTTGGGCGGAGAGGTCGTTGGTCAGTTGCTCCTCCGTGAGCGGGCGGCGGGCGGTGACGAAGCGGAGGACGCGGACCTCCTCAGCGCAGCTCAACACCACGTCGGCGACGGCGACGAAGGCCTGGCCCTCAAGGGTGGCTTCGAGGCGGCGGTCGGTAGCGAGGACCTCGACGGGCTCGGCGCGGTGGTCGTCGTGGTAGTCCTGCAGCATCTGCAGGCCCTGCTCGTGGAGTTGCTCTTCCTCGATGCTGTCGGTGCACAGGTCGCCCTGCCAGTGGGCTTCGAAGCTATCGCGCAGGACCTGGGGGTCGGTGACGGGCGGGCCGCCGAGATTGTAGCAGTCCACGAGGGCTTCGCGGACGGCTTCGTGGAGGGCGGCGGGGCCGCCGCGGAAGCGGCGCTCGTCGTCGCGGCTGATGAAGAACGAGAGCAGGAACTTGCGCGGGCAGAGCGCGTAGTCGTCCAGCACACGCGCGGAGAGGGGCTGCGCGCGGAATTCGGGCGGGAGTTGGTAGGGCTCGTCGGAAGGCATGATGGCCAATTCGCGGCGGCAGGGCGGGAGGCCTTCGTGGGGAGTGTGGGAGTGTGGGAGTGTGGGAGTGTGGGAGTGTGGGAGTGTGGGAGCG
>CAZZDO010000259.1:0-7515 GCA_964653205.1 uncultured Armatimonadia bacterium
CTGGCCGATCTCGCTGAGGTCACAGCCGACCACGCCGGTGTTCCGGCCGCCCGTCACCGCCACGCCGGAGCCGCCGTACTCGCCGACATTGCGGATGGTGCAGCCCGCCAGCCGGCAGTCCTCGGCGTTGCTGATCCGCACCGCCGTGCCGTCGCAGGCCTCAAAGCCGAGGCCCTGCACCGTCACATGACGCGTGCCGTCCATCTGCAGGATTGCCGGCAGCACGGGCGCCGTCACGGTCTGCCCGGCAAGCGGCTCGGGCGGCCAGAACCACAGCGTGCTCGTGGCCTCGTCAAGCCACCACTCGCCCGGCGCGTCCAGCTCCTCGCGCAGCCCCATGACGTAGTAGTGGTCGCCGGGGCTGATGCGGTACGAGCAGTTCTGGGCGAGCGTAATCGTGCGCTGGGCCGGGTCCGCCGCGGCGATGGGCACGAAGTTGTTCCACCACTCGAAGCTCGGGAAGATGCAGACCCGCCCCTGCGTGGGGTTGGCCCACTGCCGGGCGTCGCCTTCCGCGTAGCACAGCGTCCGCTTGCCCGCCGGTGTGGCGTCCCATTGCGTGCCGGCGTCCGGCGCGCTCTTCTCCACATAGGCCCAGCCGCCGGTGAAGGGGTGCGCGGGGTCGAAGTTGGGGTAGCGCGCCAGGATCATGCGGCGGCCACCCATGAAGAGCTGCTTGAAGGCGACGCCCTTGAGGCCCTGGGCGGCGAGGTCGGCCTTCAGAATCTGCCCCTCACCGGGGACGAAGCCCGTGACGGCGCGCCCGCCGCTCAGGATCGGCTTCTCGTTCTGGTAGGCGCGGAAGGTGACTGGCGCCTCGGCCGCGCCGGAGTCCTGCGCCTCCAGCTTCAGCGTCTGCGGGAGGGCGTAGACGCCCCCGCGCAGGTAGACCGTCACCGGCCCGGCGAGCTTCCCCGCCGCGCGCAATTCACGCACCGCATCGCGGGCGCGTTCGACCGTCGCCAATGGCTGCGCGAGCGTCCCGGGCGCCTCATCGCGTCCGTTCGGCGCCACGTACAACTCGACGGCCGCGCACACGGGCAGACAACAGGCAAGAGCCAACAGGACGAAGCAGGTTCGGGGCATGTCGGAAGTCCTCCGCGCGCCGTGGGTCATTCGCGTCTTCCCCGTGGGGCGCCGCGATCAACTTCCCCCTCAGGGCGCCGGTGCCCTCCACTCGGCGGGCAGGTGCGCGCCGCCCGAGGGCGAACTCACCGCCTATCCCCACGTTGCCCCGGAGGCATCACATGACCGCTCCGCACCTCGACGACGCCCTGCGGCTGCAGCGCCTCACGCCGCCCACCGGCCCCGTCACGATGGTCCTCGACACCGACACGTACAATGAAGTGGACGACCAGTTCGCGGTGGCGTATGCGCTGCTGGCGCCCGAGAAGCTCACCGTCGAGGCGCTGTACGCCGCGCCCTTCCACAACAACCGCTCCAGCGGCCCGGAAGACGGGATGGAGAAGAGCTACGACGAGATCCTGCGGATCCTGGAGCGCATGGGGCACTCGGCCGAGGGCTTCGTGTTCAAGGGCTCGCGCGGCTATCTGCCGGGCAAGGAGCAGCCCCTGGAGAGCGACGCGGCGGCCGACCTCGTGCAGCGGGCCATGATGCCCCGCGACGAGCCACTGTACGTGCTCGCCATCGGGGCCATCACGAATGTCGCCTCGGCGATTCTTCTGGAGCCGGAGATCATCCGCCACATCGTGGTCGTGTGGCTCGGCGGCCAGCCGCATGACTGGCCCACGGCCCGTGAGTTCAACCTGCAGCAGGACGTCCCCGCCGCGCAGGTGATCCTCGACAGCGGCGTCCCGTTCGTCCACCTCCCCTGCAAAAACGTGGCCGAGCATCTGACGACCACGAAGGCCGAGCTGGGCGAGCACATCGCGGGCCATGGGCCGCTGGCCGACTTCCTGTACGAGACGCTCTGCGGCTACCACCCGGACCACTTCGCGTGGGCGAAGGTCATCTGGGACATCTCGACCGTCGCGTGGCTCATCAACAGCGCGTGGGTGCCGACCGTCGTCACGCACACGCCCCTCTTAACGGACCAGGTCACGTGGTCGCACGACCGCCGCCGCCACCTGATGCGCGAGGCGGTCCACTGCGACCGCAACGCGATTTTCCGCGACCTGTTCCGCCGCCTGCGGGGGGAGCCGGTGACGTAGCCGCCGCCGGGTTGCCACCCATGGGAACAGCAACGGCCCCGCCACTGTGGCGGGGCCGTTTCATTCGGGGGTCGTACGCTGCTACTGCGCCGGGGGCGTGGCCGGGGTCGTGCCGCCGGCGGGCGGCTGCTCCTGAGCCTTCTTCTGCTGCTCCTCGATCGCCGCGCGCGCCTTCGCCATGGCCGCCTTCTGTTCCGGCGTCAGGATCTTCTCCAGC
The DNA here is from genome assembly GCA_964653205.1 of uncultured Armatimonadia bacterium. GTDB lineage: Bacteria > Armatimonadota > Zipacnadia > Zipacnadales > UBA11051 > JAJFUB01. The sequence goes on from CAZZDO010000259.1 coordinate 2,389, forward strand.
TCGGCAGCGAAGTTCGCCTTGACCCGCGCGTTGAAGTCGGCCTGCTGAGCCTCGAAGACCTTCGTGAAGGCCGCCTGCACATCATCAATGAGCTTCTGCTGCGGCGCGGTGAAGATCGAGCGGGCGCGGGCCTGGAAGAGCGCCTGCGCCTGCTGCAAGGTCGCATTCGCCGCGCGGCGCTGGTCCATCGTGCTGCCGTTGTCCTGCAGCACCAGATTCGCCAGGATCACGCCCGCCGACTGGTAGACCTCGCGGTAGGTGGCGGCGACCTGGTTGGCCTGCTCCTGGGTCAGCGCCACGGTGGCGTCAATGCCCGGGGCGAAGGTGTTCGCCTGCGGGGACATGATCGTCAGCACGATCTGCCGCTGCGCCGGCGCCTGGGCAGCCGGCTGTTGGGCAAAGGCTTCCATCGCCAGGCACAGCGCGGCGGCCACCAGCAGCATTCTTGCGGTCCATGTCATGGGGCTATCCACTCCCAGCTTCAGTGTGTTCGTTGGCGGCTAGAACGCGACGAAGACGCTCGCCTGACCGCCGTGGCTGTCATATCCGCTGCCGAACTCGGCGAAGTACTGCCCGGCTACCGAGACGCTGCGGCTGGTGAACGTCACTCCGGCCGCGACGCGGAAGCGGTCGCCCTGGTCCCGGCCGCGGATCGTGAGCAGTTCGTCCGGCGCGCCCTCGAAGGCCGCCGACAGGCCGTGGTTGCCACTCCACTCGTGGTTCCACGCCAGCAGCAACTCGGGGATGAAGACGCTGCGGCCCGACGGGATCACGCAGGACACGCGTACGCCCAACTCGGACGCCAGCGTCGCCGCCGACCGGCTGTTGACGATCAGGTCCACGGCGTCCGCGCCGGTCTCCTGGAACCGGTCCTCATTCAGCGTCGTGTAGTACAGCGAGGCGTAGGGATCCATGTTGACCGAGCCCATGCGCTTGTACATCCCGGCAGTGAGCACGCTCGTGAAGGAGTTGCCGCTGTGGCGGCTATCCGCGGTGCGGAAGATGGAGCCCACCGCCAGGTCGCGCGTGAGGTCAAACTTGTGCGAGCCGATGGCCACCGCGCCCTCCAGGTAGTACTTCCGGCCCAGGTACTCGGCGTACAGCGCGCCCAGCTTGCTGCTGACGCCGGCCACCGCCGGGCCGATGTCAATGCTCAGGTCCAGCGAGTTCTGCACGAACGCCGCCCCGGCCGTCCACCGCTCTCCCAGCCGGTGCTCGTAGGCCATGCTGTTGCTCTTCAGGTCGAACGTGTAGCCCGGCAGCCCGGGCGTGGGGTCCTGCGAGCCGTCCATGACGAAGCGGTCCACCCAGAAGGCGTTCTCGCGGGGCCGGCGCGGCGCGCTGTCGTCGCCCATCGCCGTCGGTACGACCTGCGTGGTCGGCGCGCTCCGCGCACGCTGCAGATGCTGCAGCAGGTTCCCGACCGTGGTCCGGGTCGTGTCCAGCGTGGCGCGGGTGGCGCTGTCGTGCGCGGCCGGGGAGAGCTGGTCATACGCCGCGGCCAGTTCGCCCGTCGTCTGCAGCCCCACCAGCTCGGCCACCACGCCGGACATCGCCGTCGTCTGGCCGGGGGCCTGGATGCGGTTGAAGCAATCGCCGATCTGGGTCTGGTTGTAGGCCATGCCACCCGGCGCGAAGTTCACATCCGTGCTCAGGAGCACGTTGTTGGCGCCATTCGTCAGTGCGAAGCCGACGACCGCCGAGATCGGGTGGTTGAACTGCAGGTTCGACAGGTCAATGGGCGCGTTGCCCGAGAACAGCACGCCGTCCCGGTGGCCGGTCTGCACCGCGCCGGGGTTCAGCAACGTCAGGTCCACGGCCCCGGCCAGCGTCACGCTGCCGGTCGCGTTCAGCGCGTCCTGACCGCCCGGGTTGGACAGGTCCACCTGCAGGTCGAAGTGACCGGTGCCGGTCTGCACGTAGCTGCCGGTCAGTTGCGTCTGCTTGAACTGGGCGTCGCCGCCGGGCGCGAGCGTCCCGGCGTTGGTGAAGATACCGCCGTTGAGGTCAATGATGTTCCCGGACTCGACCAGGCAGCCTTCGTTGTTGTTCAGCTGCTGCGTCACGAGGACGGCGGGCCTGATCTGTGCCGTGGCGGAGGCGCCCTGCACCGTATCGGCCTCGATGTTCATCTCGACGTTGCCGACCATGGTGCCGTAGTTGTTGACCGTGGCGATGGTCCCATTCCCCAGGACGGCGATGCCGTCCGGCCCCATCAGCGAGATGATCGTGCCGTAGTTGTTGACCGTGTTGTTGTCGCCGTCCACCAGGACGATCGCGCCGATGTGTTCGCCGGTGCCGCCCGCCACCGACGCGCCCTCGGCGATGGTGATGTTGATGTCGCCCTGCCCCTGCAGGCCGAGGCTCTGGGCCACGATGCCGCAGGAGTCCTGCCCGGTCGCGATGATGTGACCGGTGACGGTGATGGTGACATTCCCGCCCAGCCCGTCGCCGCCCACGCTCTGGGCGAAGATGCCGTGCGAGCCCTTGGAGTAGTCCGTGGTGCCTTCTTCGCCCACGGTGGCGGGCCCGGCGGTCGTGATGTTGCCGTTGGCCACGACCGTCACGTCGCCGGCATCGCCGGCCGCGCCGACGCTGCCGCTGAAGTTGATGCCGTACCCGTTGTTGCCGCTCACACCGCCGCCGCCACCGACGCTCTGGGCGTAGATGCCGCAGGCCGCGATGCCGCGGGTCTGGATGTCGCCGTCGCTGGTGACGCTGACCGCGCCGCCGTTGCCGCCGCCGCCACCGTCGCCGCCGATGGCCAGACCGATGCCGATGCCGGCGAAGCCGAAGACATCGGCCAGACAGCGGTCCACGTTCCCCGCGATGCCGCCGCCGCCGCCGACGCTCTGGGCCTCGATGCCGTGCGCGCCGTCGCCGAAGGTGTCAATGCGCGCGCTGTTGGTCACGCTGACATTCCCGGCGTCGCCGCCCGCCCCGCCGGAGCCGCCGATGCCGAACTTGCCGGTCGCGCCGATCACGGCCTTGCCGGTCTTGTCCTCGGCCTGGGAGAAGCTGCGGGCCAGCCCGCCACCGCCGCCGACGCTCTGGGCCAGAATGCCGACGGAGGCGTTCCCGCGGGTGAGGATGTCCCCGCTGTTGTTGACCGTGACTTCCTGGGCGTTGCCGTGCGCGCCCTGGTCGCCGCCGACGATGAAGCTCAGGTCGCGCATCATCCCGAGCACGGTGCGCGTGAGGAACTTGCCTCCGCCGCCCATCTCCTCCAGCAGCAGGCCCGCCACTGCCCAGGGACCATCGGCTGCCGTGCCGGTGCCCAGGATGCCGTCACCGCCGGCGCCGCCGCCGGCACCGACGCTCTGGGCGAAGATGCCGTTGGAACACGCCCCCTCGGTATAAATCGTCCCGGAGTTGTTGACCGTCACGACCCCGGCGTCGTTGCCGGTTCCGCCATCGCCGCCGATGCTCGCCTGCAGCTTCCAGTTGGCGCCCATGTCCCCGCTCTTTGGCTTCGTGCTGCCCTGGGTCAGCAGCATCGCCAGCGTCCGTGACGTGCCGCCGTTGCCACCGCCGCCGCCGATGCTCTGGGCGCGGATGCCGTCGGAGATGTTCCCGTAGGTGGCGATCGCGCCGCTGTTGGCCACGTCCACGTTGCCGGCGGTGTTGCCGTCGCCGCCCTGGCCGCCGACTGAAACGTTGGCGTCAATCGAGCGGCCCTCGTTGGCCGCGCCGCGGGCGATCGTCACCGCGAAGCTGCTGCCGCCGTTGCCGCCGCCCCCGCCAATGCTCTGGGCCAGGATGCCAAAGGAGTCGTCACCGCGGGTCGTGATCGCCGCGCTGTTCGTGACCGCGACGTTCCCGGCGACGTTGCCGGCCCCGCCCACGCCGCCAATGGACACCGCCGCGTTGATGTTGTAGGTGTCTTTGCCTCCGCCGAAGCCCGCGCCGAGAGCCACTGACGAGCCGCCGTTGCCGCCGCCCCCGCCAAGACTCTGGGCCAGGATGCCGGTGGACTGGATCCCGACCGTGTCAATCACGCCGTCGTTGGTGACCGTCACGTCGCTGCCGATGCCGCCCGCGCCGCCGAAGCCGCCGAGGCTCACGGCCAGCGACTTGGCCTCCGTGCCGCCTACGGCCCCGGCGAAGGCGAAGCCGCCGTTGCCGCCGCCCCCGCCGATGCTCTGCGCCAGGATGCCCACCGCACCGTACTGGTACGCCCCGATCGGATCAATGGACGGCTCGTCGGCGACTTCATCCGGGTCAATGAACCCGCTGAAGCCCGCCAGCGTGGCGATGTGCCCGGAGTTGGTGACCGTAACCGCCCCGGCGTCGCCGCCGGCGCCGCCGAAGCCGCCCAGGCTCACCGCGAGGTCCTTGGCGTTGGTGCCCTTGCTCAGCGAGCCGGAGGCGCTGAAGCCACCGGTGCCGCCGCCGCCGCCGATGCTCTGGACCAGGATGCCATGGGACTGGTCGCCCTCGGTCGTCACGTCGGCGGTGTTGCTCAGATCCACATCACCCGCATTGCCCGCCGCCGCGCCGAACCCGCCGATGGCCACGCTGAGGTTGATGCCCTTGTCCTCGGTGCCGAAAGCCGCGGCGAGACTGCCGCCGCCGTCGCCGCCGCCGCCGCCGATGCTCTGGGCGAACAGCCCGTACGCCGCATCGCCCACGGTATTGATCTGGGCGGTGTTGCCTAAGGTCACGTGGTCGGCATTGCCCGCCACGCCGCCGGAGCCGCCAACCGAGATGGCCAGGTTGGCGCTGTCACTGAAGCCGCCGCTGAAGGCGCCGCTGAAGCCCCCCGCGCCGCCACCGCCGCCCACGCTCTGGGCGAAGGCGCCGTGCGAGCCGCCGCCCTGCGTGACGACCTGCCCGCTGTTGGTCAGATCCACCGTACCGGCGTCGCCGCCGGTCCCGCCGAACCCGCCCATGCTCGCCGTGATGCCGCTGCTTTCCTTGGAGAAGCTCCCTGCCAGGCTGAAGCCGCCGGTCCCGCCGCCGCCCCCGACGCTCTGCGCCAGAATGCCGTGCGAGATCTCGCCGCCGGTCGTGACGACGGCGCTGTTGGACAGCGCGACTGCGCCGCCCGTGCCGCCGTCGCCGCCGAAGCCGCCGACGCTCAGGTTAATCGCGGCGCTCTTGCTGGCCCCGCCGGCGATGCTGAAC
>CAZZDO010000260.1:0-1194 GCA_964653205.1 uncultured Armatimonadia bacterium
CGTGCGAGGCGTTCCTCGCGTGCCTGGACATCTCGGGCGGGGCGCTCCCGGCCGGAGGCTCGACCCGCTGGGAGACGAGCGGCGCCGGGAACGTGTACGCGATGGTGCGGAAGTAGATCCAGAAACGCCGGGCGCTGCCCGGCGGGACGACGCCGGAGGCTTGCCACTGGACGACGTCGTCTTCGACGCGGGCGGGGACGACCGGCCGGGCGGGGTCGGCCGAGATCTTGTCGCCGACCACGCGGACGGAGGCCATGTCCACCGTGCCGGGGAGGCCCAGGGCCGAGAGGTTGGGGCGCAGGGGGCATTCCAGGTAGACATCGCGGCGCTCGACTTCGGCAGGCCTGACGAAGGCTTCCACGCGGTAGGGCCAGTCGGCGTTCCACCAGCCGGAGAGGGGGCGCGAGGAATCTCGCGGCTGGAGGGCGCTCGTACGAGGCATCTCTCGCGCCGCCTTGATCCCCGCGACGATTTCGTCGGGCGTCAGGGGGCGGTTGTAGATGAACAGGTCATCGGCGTCGGCCAGGCCGTAGTCGGGCGAGCCGTCCTGGTCGCGGCCGAGGGCCATCACCTTGTCCGTGGGCCCCATGTCAATCTGCTTGCCTGTTAGCGCGGCGGCGGGCTTGCCGTCCAGGTATAGGCGCATCTCGGCGTCGGGTTGGCCGGAGTTGACGTTGCGCCACGTGGCGGCGAGGTGGCGCCATTCGCCGGGCTGCCAGTCCTTGATGGGGGCGGCAATGCCGAGGGACTTGCCGGGGTCCTGTGGGTAGATCGTGAAGCGGCACTGGCCGCCGCTGCAGTCCACGTTGAAGCGGTTGCGGGCCCACGACTCGGGCAAGTCGCGTTGGCCGTAGAGGCAGAAGACATAGTGGCCGACGGGGTCGGTGCCGGGCCAGTGGGGGCGGAGCCAGACGGCGACCGTCCCGGCGCGCACGTCGAAGTTGCCGGGGACGGCGAAGAGGCAGTCGCTGGTGAGGACGACGGCTTGCCCGCGCAGGCCGTCGGTGAAGGTCAGCAGGCCGCCCTGTTGGCGGGAGTCCCCGCGCGCATGGGCGGCACTACCGACGTTGTCAAACGGGGCGTGGAGCAGCAAGTCCAGGGGCTGGGCTGAGACGGCAGCCATGGACAGCACGGCGAACAGGAGCAGGAAGAAGGCTTTCACCGGGAACCTCGCAGGGCGGCGCGGGATGGATG
>CAZZDO010000260.1:1294-7514 GCA_964653205.1 uncultured Armatimonadia bacterium
AACTTCGGCACGGCGAAACGGTCTGATAGAAATGTCGCCTGGCTGCACTGACGAGAAGGTACTGGAGATGTAGATGCAGATGGAGCGTACCGTACCCCGACACCTGAACCCCGCCATGGCCACCCTCGGCGTGTTTCTGATCGCCGTGGTGGTCATGGGCTTCCGCCTTGGCGCCTCCTACCTCACCGACCCGGACGAGGGGCGCTACGCGGCGGTGGCACAGGAGATGTGGCTGAGCCGCGACTTCGTCACCCCCCGGTTCAACGGGTTTGTCTATCTGGACAAGCCGCCCCTGTTGCACTGGGTGACGGCGCTGAGCATCGGTCTGCTCGGGCCGAGCGAGTTCGCCATCCGGCTCGGCTCGATGCTCGCCGCCGCCGCCTGCGTGGCCCTGGTCTTTGCCGTCGGTCGGCGGGTGCTGGGCACGTGGGGGGGCGTGGCCGGCGCTCTGGTGTTGGGCTCGTGCCTGCTGTGGTTCCTTATGGGGCGGGTCATCCGCTACGACAGCTTCCTGGCGCTCGGGGTCGCCGCGGCGACGCTCTGGGGTTTCCTGGGCGCGGAAGGCGGCGCGCAGGGCCGGCGTTACTACCTGGCCGCCGCAGGCGCGGTGGCGGTGGGCATTCTGGCGAAGGGACCGATCGGGCTGGCCTTGCCGGGGATTACGCTGGTGGTCTACTTCGTGGTGACCGGGCAGGCCCGGGCACTGCGGCAGATCCCCTGGCTGCCCTGTCTGGGGCTGGTTGCGGTGCTCACCGTGCCGTGGTTCGTGGCGGAGGAGATGGCCCAACCGGGCGCCACCCGCTACTTCCTGCTCTACCAGAACGTCGGGCGGCTCTCGGGGGCGATGGGCCACCACCACCTCAAGCCCTGGTGGTACATGATCGCCTCACTCATCGGGGCGTGTCTGCCCTGGAGCCTGCTGCTGCCCCGTGCGCTGGTGCAGGTTCGCTTCGAGACCTCGCCGGAGGCGGCCCCGCGCCGGCGCCTGAGCACGCTCTGCCTGATCTGGACCGCGGTCACCGTCGCGATCTTCAGCATGGCCAAGGCCAAGCTGGAAGTCTATGTGCTGCCGGCCCTGCCGGCGGTGGCGTTGCTGATCGCGGCGCTCCTGACGGGGCCGCGGCGGGGGCGTGGGTGGGAGTACCTCGCCACGGGGCTGCTGCTGGTGGCCAGTGGCATTGCCATACTGGTGTTGGGGCCTCGGGGGGTAGCCGCCGCTCGCATGGCCCCGCTAGCTGTCCTGCCGCTGCTGGCCGTCCCGCTGCTCGCGGGCGGGTTGGCGGCGATCGTCCTGAGCTTGCTGAACCGACCGAAAGCGGCCCTGGTGGCCCTCAGTCTCGCGGGCGTGCTGATGTACCATACAGGGATGTGGCTCGTTGGCAGTGGCCCCCATGCGCCCTCAGACCGCCCGCTCTCCCGGCTGGCGCAACGCCTCCGGCAGCCCGGGGAGCGGATCATGTCCTCCCCGGACGTATCGCGCAGCACCGTGTTCTACCTGCGGGAGCGCATCCCGGTCATCGGCCCGACGCCGCGGGACTACTACTTCCCCGGCAACACCCCCTACCTGCGCGGGTGGGTCATCCCGTACAGCGAGGCCCGCGCCCTGCTGGCCCAAGAGCCGGTCCTGGTGATCTGCCACTGGCGCGAGGTGCCGGACCTGGAGCGGTGGGCCGGTGACGTCATCGAGCGGGTCGCTGAGACCCGCGGCGATGTGCTGTTCCGCAGCGTGGGCGGGCGGCGTCGGTAACACCCTCGGCAGGCCTCCCCGCCCTCGGCGTGGAATTGCGCTCCGGACACCCTTTTCCCCGGAGTGCACAACCATGCGAACCGCCACCATCGTTGTCGCACTGCTGTTGGCCGTGGGCCTCGTGTGCGCGCAGGACAAGCCGGAGTCGCTGCTGCTCAACGGCGACTTCGAGGCCTCGGGCATCTGGTCGGCGCCGGTGGGCGTCAAGCGCGTGCCCCGCGCCGGTGGCGGCATGTGCATGGAGATCCCCGGCGGCCATGCCATCTCCCAGGACCTCCCCGCCGACGGTCTCAGCGGCACGTTCTCGGTCGGCTGCGAGGTGAAGGCCGAAAACGTCGTGCCCACCGGCGGGCCGGGCTATGCCTATGTCGCGGTCTACCAGCTTGACGCGGGGGGCGAGTTGGCCGCGTTTCGGGACTTCGGGCAAGTCACCGGCACCCATGACTGGCAGCGCTTCACCTGGACCTTCCCCCTCTCGCCCCAAGCCGTGACGATCAGCCTGCGCTGCGGCATCTACAACGCCTCGGGCATGGCGTGGTTCGACAACTGGACCCTGGTCGCGGGCGACAAGCCCCTGGGGATCGCGGAGGTCACGCAACTGGCGGTCAGCGGCAAGCCGGCGGAGCCCACGGCGGCGGTCCTGCGCGAGCCGGACCTGCCGGTCACGGGGATGGCGTCGAGCCCCGAGCGCCTGGGCAAGCTGCTGGCGCAAGCCGGGATGAGCGTCGAATATCTGTCGGCGGCGGAGCTGGCCGACCGGCGACGCTTGCGCCCGCAGCGCTATACGCTCGTGGTGCTGCCCTATGGCGCGTCGTTCCCGGCGGTGGCGCGGCGGGCGTTCGTGGACTACCTGCACCGGGGCGGCAGCTTCATCTCCACCGGCGGCTATGCGTTCAACCGATTGCTCCGGCAGCAAGGCGGCAAGTGGGTCGAAGAAGAGGACGTCATCGCCGCACAGAGGGCCGAGGCGCTCAAGCACACGGTGCTGCCCGACGGGAGCTTTGAGAAGACAACCAGCGAGGCGCCCATCGGGGGCACGGTCCCCAACGGCCAGTGGCGGCGCGACGGGACAAGCTGCACGGTCGTCGCCGAAGAGCCGCAAGAGGGGCACGCCTGCGCCAAGGTCGTCGTGGCAGCCGACAAGCCCCACGAGCAGCGCTGGTATCTCGACCTGCCCCCGCCCAAGGGCGGCGCGTGCCGCGTCAGCGGCTGGCTGCGCACGCGCGACGTGACGGGCGGCGGCTTTGCCTACCTGGCGGTGTACCAGTACCAGGGCGAGAAGCTGATCGCCCACAAGGACTACGGCGTGGTGCGGGGGACGACGCCATGGACGCAGTACAGCACCGAGTTCACCCCCACCCCCGGCATCACGCATCTGCACCTGAAGATGGGGCTGTACCGCGCGAACGGCTCGGCGTGGTTCGACAACATTCGCCTGTCGGTGCTCGGGAACACGGCGCTCACGCCGATGAACACGAGCAGCGGCCGGCCCGATGACGGGCTGACGGTGGCCCCCTCGCAGATCGGGGCATTCGATGCCTCGTTCCCGCTGCGGCGGGTGGCGTGGCTGCAGCCGGGCGAGGAGCAGCATCTCTTCAAGGGCAAGTCCCCGGATGCTCCCGTGACCGGCTGGGCCGCCGCCGGGACGCAGGGCTATGACGACGCGCGGTGGGTGGAGCTGCTCGACGGGCGCGACCGCTTCGGCCGCAAGCGCGGGGCCGCCGGGGCCATGATGCTCCACTACAACGGCTACTTCTCCGGCTCGATGTGGGCGTACTTCGGGGCCGAGAACCGCGACCTGTTCGACGGCCAGACGCCGTGGCTGGACGAGGGCTTCGTCAACGTCGCGAAGTTCATGTCGCGGGGGGTGTACCTGCGGAACCTGACGACCGACCTGGCGCTGTACAAGCCGGGGGAGCCGGTCAAGTACCAGGTGGCGGTGCAGAACTGCGGCGCGGCGCCGCAGACCTGTGATGTCAACTTCCTGATCTACAAGGACGGAGGCCGGACACCGGACGGCGCGTCGGCGTGGCGGCTCACGGTGCCGCCCGGGGAGAGCGAAGTCGTCGAGGGCACTTGGTCGCCCGGGGAATTCGCGAGCGACCTGTACCAGGTGCGGGTGAGGCTGCTGCAGGACAGGCAGCCGCTCGACGAGATGAGCACCGGCTTCATGGTGCAGTCGCCGCAGACCATCGCGCGAGGGCCGGAGTTGCGCTACCAGGACAACTACCTGACCCTCGGCGGCCAGCCGTTGTTCGTGTTCGGCAGCGACACGTACTCGAACGCCTACAAGAGCGCCTGCGAGAACCCGTGGACGTGGCACCTGGACCACGTCGCCGCGCGGGACTTCGGCTTCAACCTCTACGAGAACCTGCAGTTCGTCAACCCCGGCTGGACCTACAGCGAGGCGGACTGGCGGCAGTTCGAGGCCATGGCGCAATCATGCCAGCGCGAGGGCCTCATCTTCATGCCGTGCCAGCTGTGCGGCCATGATGTCGCCATCGGCGACCCGGCGCTGGAGCAGCAAGCGGCCGAATGCGCGGGCTACGGTGAGCGCATGAAGCCCTACCCCGGCCTGCTGTACTACCTCAACGGCGACTTCCAGTTCACGCGCAAGGAACGCGAGGCGCTGACGCCGCTGTGGAACCAGTGGTTGGCCGAGAAGTACGGTTCGGCCGAGGCGCTGAAGGCGTCGTGGGGGGATGAAGTGTACGGGGGGTGGGGGAAGCTGGCGTATCCGCCGCCGGCGACGGCGCAGTGGGACAGCACCCGCGCGGCCGACCTCGCGCGCTTCGACGTCGGCCTCACGCGCAAGTGGGTGCAGCGCCACGTGCGGGCGATCCGCACGCAGGACACAGAGCACCCCATCACTTCGGAGTACTACCAGCAGCCGTGGGGCGGGATTGACCTGATCCTGACCATCGGCGACCAGGACCTGTCGAACATCGGCTACTTCAGCTCCTATCCCGACGATCTGGAGCGCCTGCCGCTGACGCTGCGGCTCAACGACCTGCGGGCGCGGGGGAAGTCGGTGGCCCTCGGCGAGTATGGCGTGAAGACCCACCCGGCCTGGACCGTCGAGAACGGCGCGGGCGGCTATCATGTCCAGCGCACCGAGGAGCAGCAGAAGGAGCTGTTCATGGCGGTGGCGTGTTACGGGCTGGCGATGGGCGCGAGCAAGGTGCAGAACTGGTGCCTGCGCGATGCGTCCGAGCGGTGCTTCCCGTGGGGCGTGTTCTACCCCAACGGCCGCGTGCCCAAGGACGTGGCGTACTGGCACCGCAACCTGAGCCTGATCTGGCGGTTCCTGCGGCCGAAGTACGTGGCCCCGGAAGTGACGGTGCTGCAGCCGGACAGCCTGCGGCTGGGCGCGCAGAGCCACCTGGCTCTCAACGCGGCGTTCAACAGCTTCCGGGCGCTGCTCGGGCTCGGCGTGAACTTCAATGTGCTCAACGAAGAGAACGTGGACAAGCTCACGACGCAGACGAAGGTGCTGATTTGGCCGACCCCGTACTGCCCCGATGACGCGGCATACCAGAAAGTGCTGCAGTGGGTGCAGCAGGGCGGGAAGCTGCTCGTGACCGGCGACCTCTCGTTCAACTGGGACCGCAAGCGCACGCGGACGGAGCGGCTGAAGGAGTTGTGCGGGGTGGAGTTCGTGAAGGAGTTGGTGGTGCCGGTGACGGCGGAGGGGGCGGCGATTGAGGTGAAGCCGGTGACGGCGGAGGCGGTGTCGGCGGCGATCTATCGGAACAAGGTGGGGGAGGGGGAGGTGACGTTTTGTACTGAGGCGCTAGAGTTGCGCGAATGGCCGGATGGCAAGGCGGCGCTTGAGGCGCTGTATGATGAGGCTGTCGCCTGGACAGACTACTTCCCCTCCGATCGCGGCGAGTCTCATTTCATCAGCCAGCCGTTGCAGGCCGGCGGTAAGTTCTACTTGGAGTATCCCCTCAAGCCACTGCCCGGGGAGAGCATCCGCTATCCAAGGGTGACTGTCGTGGACGGGGGTGGGAAGCCCGTAGTCGCGTCACTCCCCCCGCCGGCCACACCCGAGGAGGCCCATGCCCTGGTGCTGTCGCTGGACCGCAAGCCGATGCAGGAGTCGGCTGCTTCGCTCGTGGCGCCGCTCTCGGCCGGCAGGCTGCGGATGCCCTGGCCCCTGAAGGCCAGGCAGCCTGTCACCCTCCTCGGTGATCTGCAGAATGGCAAGTGGCGCACCCTTCAGACGCTGCCCGGCACGGGTGACCTCAGTCTCGATGAGGACAGCATGACCTGTCTGGTGCTGGTGTGTGAGAAGGCGGAGGTGGGGAAGTGGGTGGGGCTGATTGAGAAGGCAGCGACGCGACCGTGGGAGGTGGAGGGGTATTGAGGCCGGGGCAGGAGTCCGTAGGCGCGCGATTCATCGCGCCAGACCGGGAAGAGGGCGCGATGAATCGCGCCGCTACGGTCACCCCGCGCGCCCTTGTCATCGGG
>CAZZDO010000261.1:0-1399 GCA_964653205.1 uncultured Armatimonadia bacterium
GGGGTGGCGCGCCGGCCGTTTCGGCGCGACAGGGGCCCCGCACGGGATCGCCGCCTCGCTGCGGGGCCCCCGTCCCGGCCACGGTACGGCTGTGTCCGGTCCACCCCGCAACTAGTGTCGTTTCCGACATGAACGGTTAGCTGTGGGGTGGCGCGCCGGCCGTTTCGGCGCGACAGGGGCCCCGCACGGGATCGCCGCCCCCTTGCAGGAGAACCCTCCTCCTGCGCCGAACGTTCATCCAGTATCTGGAGAGTGACCGCGGACCATGACCACGATTGACAACATCCGCGCCTGCGTCGAGCTGCGGGTGCCCCACCGCCTGCCGGTGTTCTGCCTTAGCCAGGAGTTCGACGCGCGCTACAACGAGCTGACCTACAGCGAGTACATCCGCGACGCCGAAACCGTGGTGCAGGCCCAGCTCAACGTCCTCGCCAAGTTCGGTTGGGACTGGAGCTGGCTGCACCTGGACGACACCCTCGAGTTCGAGCCCCTCGGCGTAGGCGTCGCTGCCGGCGAGAACATCGTCCCGGCCACCGCTGACTACCTCCCCTTCACCCGCAAGCAGCTCAAGGCGCTCAAAGTCCCGAACCCGAAGACCGCTGCCCGCATGCCGCTCTTGCTCGACGCCATCGCCGGCCTGCGCGAAGCCCGCGGCGACCAGACCTGCATCACCGGCCGCGTGGCCGCCCCCTTCTCGGCCGTCACGCTCATCTTCGGGATGCAGGAGTCCTTCTACACGATGATGGACAACCCGCGCCTGTTCAGGGACGCGCTTAAGTTCGCCGAGGAGCAGGCCCTCGCATGGGGACTCGCGCAGATCGAGGCCGGCGCCCACGCCCTCTGGTACGGTGACTGCAACGCCTCGATGCACCTGATCTCGCCCGCGCAATTCGAGCAGTGGGCCCTCGAGCCATGCAAGCGTGTCAGCGACGCCTTCAAGCAAGCCGGGGCGTTCGTCTTCCTGCACAACAGCGAGGAGAATCTGGAGGGCCTGCGCCTGCAGGCGCTGACGGAGCCCAGCGCGCTCAGCAGCGGCCCGGGCCTGGACCGCGCCGTCGTCGCCGGGGAGTTCGCCGGCCGGATCTGCACCCTGGGCAACATTGACCCCATCGGGCTCCTGCAACTCGGCTCGGCCTCCCAGGTGGCGGCCGAGACCGACCGTCAGGTCCGCCTCATGGGGCGTGGCGGCATGATCTTCAACAGCGGCGAGTGCGTCCCCCGCGAAGCCAAGGCCCCCAACCTGCACACGATGGCCGACTCCGCCCGCAAAATCTGGGACCTCATCCAGCAGCACTAGCCGTAGGAGCGCGTAGGTGGGTTCGTCCTCGAACCCACGCTTACGGCGGGTTCGTCCTCGAACCCACGCTTACGGCGGGTTCGTCCTCGAACCCACGCTTAC
>CAZZDO010000261.1:1499-7501 GCA_964653205.1 uncultured Armatimonadia bacterium
CGGCGGGTTCGTCCTCGAACCCACGCTTACGGCGGGTTCGTCCTCGAACCCACGCGACTGACAGCTCTCGGTTCACGCCTTCCCGTCGTCGGCGCCGTTCTCACTCAGTCCGAACGGAGGCCTCCCCATGAACCGTCGCGAGTTCCTCAAGCTCTCCGCCTTAGCCTTGGGCGGCGCGGTGGCCGAAGGCCGCCACGCCTTCGCCCAGGTGCGCCAGAACGCCGACCTCGCCTTCGTCGGCGGGCCGGTCGTCACCATGGACTCGGCCCTGCCCGAGGCCGAGGCGGTGGCCGTGAAAGCCGGGCGGGTGCTGCTGGTGGGCACGCAGGCCCAGGTGCAGGCCGTGTGCGACCGCGGCACGCAGATGGTGGACCTCGCCGGGCGCACGCTCACCCCGGGCCTGATAGACGCCCACAGCCACCTGGGCCCCTTCGGCCAGATGGAACTGTACTTCGTCAAGATCCGCCCGCCCGCCGTCCACGATTTCGCCAGCCTGCGCCAGGCGCTGGCCGATGCGGCCCGCCGGTTGCCCCGCGGCGCCTGGATCGTCGCCCGCGGCTTCAACGAGTTCGACGAAGAGCGCTTCCCCTGCCGCTGGGAGATTGACGAGGCGACTCCGAACAACCCCGTACTGGCGATCCACTGGACCGGCCAGTACGGCGTCGCCAACACCCTCGGCCTCCAGCAAGCCAACCTCCTGTCGGCGGACGCGCCGGATCCCTACGGCGGCAAGTACCTCCGCGACCGCAACGGCCTGCCCGATGGCCGCCTGCTCCACTACCCCGCCATCTACGCCGTGTACCAGCCGAAGATGACGTCCGAGGAGGAGTACCGCGCGGTCGTGTGGGGCGCCCAGCGCTTCATCGAGCAGGGCGTCACGTGCGTCCACGACAACTTCGCCAGCCAGCACTCGGGCCTGGCCTACGTCCAGGCCGAACGGCGCGGCGACCTGCCCCTGCGCCTGCGCCTGTACCCGTATGTCGCCAACCTCCAGCACTGCCAGCAGATGGTCCAGCGCCTCAACCGCTACCACGGCCCGCTGGTGCGCGTCCAGGGCATCAAGCTGGCCGTGGACGGCTACCCGCTGATGTACGACGTGCTGCCCCAGCACCGGCAGATCAACATCCCGATGCACCCGGAGGACCAGTTCCGAGCCATCGTCGCCACCATCCACAACGCGGGCCTGCAGGTGGATGTCCACGCGGCGGGGGATCGCGGCGTGGACCTCACACTGGAGGCCTTCAGCCGCGCCGCCGGTGGCGATGCCGCCGTGCGGAGCCGCCGCCACCGCCTCGAGCATTACATGTTCTACCGCCAGCAGAGCATTGACCGCACGGCCGCGATGGGCGTGCCGGTGTGCACGCAGCCGGCGTGGATTGACATGCGCGCCGCCGACATGGTCCGCAAGCTCGGGTCCAAGCCCGTGGAGAAGATGGTCCCGCTGGGCAGCTTCCACGAGGCCGGCGTGGCCATCTGCTTCGGGGCCGATGTCTGCGCCTCGCCGACGCACCTGCCGCTGGACAGCATCATCCCGGCGGTCCGCCGCGACCCGCCCGGCAACGTCCGCCTCGACCCCTCCGAACGCCTGACCTTCATGCAGGCCCTGCAGGCGCACACCATCACGAGCGCCTACGCGGCCTTCGACGAGCAAGACATGGGGAGCATCACGAAGGGGAAGCTGGCCGACCTCGCGGTCTGGCAGGGCGACCTGCGGCAGGTCAACGAGGACAACGTCGCCGACCAGAAGGTCGTCGCCACCTACGTCGGCGGCAAGCGCGTCTGGCAGGCCTAGCCGTAGGAGCGCCAGCTTCTCGCGAGGCTGAGCCCGTCGAAGCCCAGCTGGCACGCATGTTGCCAACTGACGTGCCAGCTGGAAGCTGGCGCTCCTACGGCCACACGCCCCGCTCCAGCAGAACCCACAAACCAATCTAGCGAGTAACCCCTCCCCCGTGGGGAGGGGTCGCCCTGAGCGCAGCCGAAGGGCGGGGGTGGGTGCCGTCCAACAACCCCAGCGCCCCCGCCACAATCTCCTCCAGCGCCTCGGGCCGCAGCTTCGCCCAATACCGCGTGTTGACTTCATGCCCCCCGCGCGCCAGCGCCGCCGCCGTCGGGATGTAGCCCACGTACTGCGTCGCGCAGTGCGCCACAACCGTCGGATACACCGGCGACCCGATCTTGATCGCCAGTTGCCCCTCGACGAACGGCTCGCCCGGCAGCGCCACGATGGCCGCCTCGCCCAGCCGCAGCGCCTGCACCTCATACGCCAGCTTCCCCTCCCGCCGCGCCTGCAGCAGCACGCTGGCCACGCTCGCCGTCACGACCCAGTCCCCCGTCACATGCGCCTCGTCCTGCCATTCGGGCGTCAACCGCCTCGCCAGCATCTCCTCCGCCTTCGCGGTCTCCTCCGCCGACAGCTCCCGGAACGCCAGCGGCACGATCGCTGACCGGCAGTCCACCCGCGCCGTCGGCGCGAACTCCATCGTCCCCACCACCTTCCCCGCCATCGCCGCCAGTTGCTTCCCCATCAACACATGGTCATCGGCATACTCCGGTTCGAACGGCGGCCACGGGTTGATGTTCCCGCATGCGCCGTTGAGCACGAGCGGCACCGCGCCCGGATACATGCGCTCCAGCTCGTCGCACAGCGCGCCGGGCCAATCTGGCGACACGATCTGCTTCGGGAAGACGTGCACCGGGTGGCACGTGTAGTGCACCAGCAGCGCCTTGAGCTTCTCGCCGGCGCGCAGCGCGATGACCCCGACCTCGGGGTCCATCGGCCCTTCCATGTACCGCAGGTTCGTCGGCCCGAGCGGCCCCGGCCACGTCCGCCCCGGCATGAACACCTGCCCATCGCGGCCCACGGCCCGCCGGTTGAACGCCAGCCGCCCCTCGATGCCGCTGCCCGCCGCCACCTCGACCGGCTCCAGCTCCTCCCGCGCCTGCCGCACCGCCTCAACAGCCTGCCCCAGCGCCCAGTCCGAATACGCCGTATCGCCGCCGCGCAGCCACTCCACCTCCGCCGGCAGTTCCGGGAAGTCCGGGTCGAGCATGAAGTGCCCCAGCGACGGCGCCGAATGCGTCTGCGTCGCGCACACGATCACCTGCGCTTCCGTGCAACCGATGATCTCCGCCGCGGCCCGCCGCAGCGGCCGCGAATACTCCTCGGTCACGATGGTCACGTCGAGCACCACGAGACAGGCCCGGGCCGCCCCGGCCTCCAGCACGAGCGCCCGCGCGTAGAGCGGCTCCAGCACCGACTGCGCCGGGCGATGCACCCCGACCGCACCGGACAGATGCACGGGCCCGGCCGGCGTGATGTCCACGCGCGCCGCCCCGGCCCGAAGAGTCGCAGCAGCCATGCCAAACCTCCAATCGGTGGGGTAGAGCGGGCGTCTCGCCCGCCCCGGCGACCGCCTGCGGGCGAGACGCCCGCTCTACCCCGCATTCGGGGACCTCGCACCGATACGCGGTGCTTTCAGCCACTCTCCGCCCCTTCGCAAGCGCCCCGCCACTCTCCTGCCCGGAAGGAGACTCCCCGCGCGAGCGGAACTCTCCCGCATCTCTGCGCGCAGGTGATCCCCATGGGCCTCAAGGTCGGCTTCTGCGGCGTCGGCGCCTTCGCCGACTGCTTCGTCCCGCTGTTCAAGGCGCACCCGCTGGTGGACCAGGTCGTCTTCGCGGACATCAACGCCGAGAAGCTGCAGGCCAAGTCCGAGAAGTGGGACGTGCCGCGGACCTTCGCCTCGCTCGACGAGCTGTGCGCGACGGACGTGGACGCCATCGCGGTCTTCAGCCAGCACTGGCTCCACGCCCCGCAGGCGGCCCAGGCCCTCCGCGCCGGCAAGGACGTCTACTCCGCCGTGCCTTCGGCCATCGCGCCCGAGGAGATGGCCGACCTCGTGCAAGCCACCCGCGAGTCCGGCCGCATCTACATGATCGGCGAGACGAGCTACTACTACCCCGCGGCGATCTATTGCCGCCGCCGCTTCCGCAACGGCGACTTCGGGCGCGTCGTCTACTCCGAGGGCGAGTACGATCACGACTGGGATCACGGGCTGTACGATGTGCTGCGCTGGCGCGCCGGCGACCGCTGGCGCGAAATGGCCGGGGCCCCGCCGATGCACTACCCCACGCATTCCACCGGCCAGGTCGTCTCGGTCATTGACGCCCACGCTGTCAGCGTCTCCTGCTTCGGCTTTGTGGACAACCACCCCGACGGCCTCTACCGCCCCGAGACGAACATCTGGAACAACGCCTTCTCCAACGAGACGGGCCTGTTCCACATGTCCGACGGCAGCATCATGCGCATCAACGAGTTCCGCCGTATCGGCCACCCGGGCGCCGAAGCCATCAGCATCTACGGCACCGAGGGCTGCTTCGAGCAGCAGGTCGGCGCGCAGTCATGGGTCACCAAGGAGCGCGGCGCGACGGAGGACCTCCGCGAACTCCTCGCCCCCGTCGGCGTGCCTCGCGTAGCCGCGCCGGTCCCCGGCGCGGAATCTGCCGGCGGCGACATGTCCGTCCTCAAGGACGCCCAGACCCACGCCGGCGTCGCGCGCATCCACGACGTGGACCGCCTGCCCGTCGAGTTCATGGCGCTGCCCAACGGCCACCTGGGCTCCCACCAGTTCCTGGTGGACGATTTCGTGAAGGCCTGCACCGAGCGCGTCCACCCGCCGTGCAACGCATGGGAGGCGGCGCGCTACGTCCTGCCGGGCCTGACGGCCCACCAGTCGGCCACCCAGGGCGGGGCCCTCCTGCCCATTCCCGACCACGGCGACTGCCCGTTCGAGGTGGTCGAGTTCTAGCCCTGAGCCAAAGGCCGTGGGTGGCGCGCCATGGCTCACGGCGACGGAACGCACATCGGGGCACGCGTAGGTGGGTTCGTCCCCGAACCCACACCTGCGGGTTCGTCCCCGAACCCACACCTGTGGGTTCATCCCCGAACCCACACCTGCGGGTTTGGGGACGAACCCGCCTACGCGTCGACCCGAACCGGGAAGTGTGCCCACGATGCCCGCAACGATGACGCTGCTCCACTACGACGCCGCCCTCTTCGAGGAGTGCGAGCTGCCCGGCCTCGACGACCTCCCGGCCGACTTCCCCGGCCCGGGCGTCTTCTGGCTGCACGTCCAGGGCGACCCCACCGCCGAGCAGCTCCACCGCCTCGGCGAGCATTTCCACCTCCACCCCCTCGCCATCGAGGACGTGGCGAGCGACCCCCAGCGCCCCAAAGCCGAGGAGTACGACGAGCAGGACTTCATCATCGCCCACACCATCGCGGCCCAGGACCACACCTTCGCGTTCCACAAGTTCGCGATGTTCGTCGGCCGGCACTACGTCCTCAGCTTCCATTCCGGCCGCGACATCATCGCCGATCCGGTCCGCCAACGCCTCCGCAACGCGCGCGGCACCATCCGCCACCAGGGCGTGGACTACCTCATGTACGCCCTCCTCGACGCCATCATTGACAGCTACTTCCCGCTGCTCGAAGACCTCGGCGAGTACCTCGACGACGTCCAGGAGCGCGCCGTCTGGCGCGAGCACGGCGATACCGTGCCCGTGATCCAGAGCGTCAAGCGCGAGCTGCGCCACGTCCGCCGCGTGCTCTGGCCCCTGCGCGACGTGCTCAACGTGCTGATGCGCGATGACAACAACACGGTGACCCAGCCGGTGCGCCATTACCTGCGCGACTGCTACGACCACGTCATCCAGCTCATGGACATGGTCGAGATCTACCGCGAGATGGCGGCCGACCTGATGGACGCCTACCTCTCGGCCCTCTCCAACCGCATGAACTCGGTGATGAAGGTCCTCACCATCTTCGCCACCCTCTTCATGCCCCTGACCTTCATCGTGGGCGTCTACGGCATGAACTTCGATACGTCCTCGCCCTGGAACATGCCCGAGCTGACCTGGCGCTACGGCTACCCGGCAGTCCTGGTGGGGATGGTGGTGTGCGTGGTCGCGATGCTCATCTACTTCCGCCGCCGGGGCTGGAT
>CAZZDO010000262.1:0-4080 GCA_964653205.1 uncultured Armatimonadia bacterium
TTGGCTGCCGGGCAAGGACTCGAACCTTGAATGGCTGATCCAGAGTCAGCTGTGTTACCATTACACCACCCGGCAACGAAGGACAATCATACACAAGCGGGGAATGGGAGTCAATGCCTTGCCGGAGACGCTCGGCACAGGAGGTACCGCAGATGCGAACCTATGCGTGGACAGGCATCACGCTGTTGCTGGTCGGGACACTGGCCATGGCCGACGGCCTCAGCACGGTGCGCACGATGGGCGGGCTCGGGGTCGGGGCCCGCGCGCTGGGCTTGGGCGGGGCTTACACGGCCGTGGCCGACGGGCCCGCGGCGCTGTACTGGAACCCCGCGGCGCTGGCGCTGGAGCAGGACTTCAAGTCGGACTTCAGCATCACGGGCGCGGCAAAGAACCTGGACGCCCTCGGCGACCTGAAGGACGTCTACGACGCCATTGACAGCGGGGACATCGGGCCCGGCGACTTCAGCGCCCTGTGGGACGCCGCCGAACGAGCCTCGGGCCGTCCCGTGACCGGCGCAGTGGGGGGCCTGATGGGCTTCAGCTACCGGCAGTTCGCCATCGGGGGCTACGGGCAGGCGGCCGGCGACATGCTGCTTGAGCAGGGGCAGGGCGGCGTGGGGGCCGACGCCGTTGCGCCCGCGGCCTTCGACCCGACCCAGAGCGCCTGGGTCACCGGCAATGCCGACGGGCTGGGCTACTACGCCGTGGCGGTCGGTTACGGGCGCATGGTCACCGCCGACCTGGCGGCCGGCGTTGCCATCAAGCGCGTCCACGTCGTGCGCGCCGCCGCGGAGGTGGCCGCCCAGTATGACGCCGGCTCGCTCACGTATGCCAGCAACACCCAGACGGCCACGAGCGCCGGCGACGACGGGTTCGCAGCCGACCTGGGGATCATCTGGTGGCCGCAGCCCGAGAAGACCGACCGCCGGGTGCGGGTCGCCGCCGTCGTGCGCAACATCGGCTCGCCGAGGTTCGATGTGGACGTGCCGATTGACGATCTCGACCGCGTGACCTTCGGCACGACCGTCAACGTCGGTGTGGGGGTGACGTCCAAGGACGGGCGCACGCTCTTCACGGCCGATGTCCACAATGTCCTGTCCGGGAGCGGGGCCGACGCCACGCTGGCCGCGGGCGTGGAGCATCAGTTCACGCGGTGGCTGGCCCTGCGCGCCGGTTGGCGTGAAGGGCATCTCACGGCCGGGTTGACGCTCCAGGCGGGACCCTTCGCGCTCGTGGCGGCCGCCGGGACGCCGTGGGGCGAGACCGCCGCCTTCAGTTTCGACACGCAGTTCTGACAACCGTCGCACCCGGGCGCGGGGTGGGGACCCGCCGGGCCGTACCCCGCGCCCTTCGCTGCCGCAGGCGAGTGTCGCTTCCCCAACCGCAGCCATCGTCACAGCACCCCTCCCAGCCCTCGCCCGCCACAGCACATTCCAGCTTCTTGAAGGAGGAAGAGATGACTGCACAGATGTTCAGACACCGGCTCGTGCCGGGGCTGGCCGTCGCACTGGCCTGCCTCGGCCTCTTCGCTCTGGGGCGCTTGGTGGCGCCCGCCGCGCCGGCCCTCGCGGCCGCGCCCGCCGCGGCCGCCGACCTACCCTCGGCTTGGGTCGAGACCGTGACGGTGGCCGGCCTGGAAGGCGGGCGCGTCACCGTCGCCGGGCAGGAGGTGGCCGTGATGGTCACCGCCAGCGGCGACTACACCGGACGCGGCCGCGCCGACATCGTCGCCAGCCGCATCAACCAGCAGATCGCCGACGGCCTGGACCCCGAGGACGTGATCGTGCAATCCAACGGCGGACTCTACAGCATCGAGGCGCGCGGCAACACGCTGGTGACGGTCATGGCCGCCGACGCGCAGGCCCTGGGCGAAAGCGCCCGGACGTTGGCGCGGCGGTGGGCGGGCAACTTGCGCGAGGCCCTCGGCGGCAGCCGGGGCGATGACGACAAGGATGCCGGCGGCGCCTGGCAGCCATCCGAGCCGTACACGGACAAGATCGTCCCCATCGTGAGCCTGCTGCAAGGCACGCGCCTGGGCGTGGCCCGCATCAACGGCCCGCGCAGCCGTGTGAACCAGGCGCAGGCCGTGGCGCAGTTCGACATGGACTTCAGCAACTTCCTGGAGATTGACCTCTACGTGCCGATTTCCACCAGGTCCCCCGGGAAGGTGCTCGACCGCGTCCAGGGCGTCGGCGTGACCGGCCTGGGCGATCTCAGACTCTAGGAAGGCGGGTGAAGATGATGACCAAACGCAACAAGTGGACGGGACTCGTGACGATGCTGTTGTTGGGCGCCTTCCTGCTGGGGCTGGGCACCGCGCCGCAACCGGCGGCGGCCCTGGACCTCGGGATCGGGATCGGCACGTTGGTCAAGCTCTTCGGCATCGCGTGGGTGGTGGACCACTACGCCGGCTCGATCAACAAGGCGATCAACAAGGCGCTGGCGCAGAAGAACGCGGAGATCGAGGGCTACACCAAGGTCGTGCCCATCGTGCGGATTGCCGGCAACAAGGGCAAGGCCGTGGGCGCGGCGCAGGTGATGGGGCCACGGGCGCAGGTGGAGAAGGTCAAGGCCGTGGGCGAGGCGGAGTTGGGGCTGCTGGGCGTAGTGCGGGCGCGAGCCCTGCTGCCGATCAGTAGCAAGAACTCGCTCAACGTCGTGCCGGGCGTGGGCGTATCGGCGAACATCAAGTTCCCGATCTGAACGGCCGGGAATCGGGACTCGGGATTCGGGAATCGGGAACGGCGGTCCCTGCGGGGCGCGACGAATCCCGGATCCCGATTCCCGCCTTTGCCGTCCCGCAACTTTCCCCCCGACCCGTGCTCTAACACCAAACGCCCCTTTGCGGGCGCTCCTTGAATCGTGAATAGGTGCCCCGTGAGCCAACCCGCCCCCATCCCCCTGATTGACCTGAAGTCCCAGTACGCCGACCTGCGCCAGGAGATCAATGGCGCGATCAGCAAGGCCCTCGATTCCATGCAGCTCTTCCTGGGCCCCAATGTCCAGCAGCTCGAGGGCGACTTCGCCGACTTCTGCGGCGTCAAGCACGCCATCGGCGTGGCCAACGGCACCGAGGCGCTGTCGCTGTCCCTGCGGGCGCTGGAGATCGGACGCGGGGATGAAGTCATCACCACCTCCTGGACGTTCATGGCCACCATCGAGGCCATCGCGCATGTCGGCGCAACGCCGGTGGTCGTGGACATTGACCCGCAGACCTACTGCATGGACCCCGCGTGGCTGGCGGGGTCCATCAACCACCGCACCCGCGCCGTCATTCCCGTGCATGTGTTCGGCCACCCGTGCAACATGGATGAGATCGTGGACATCTGCGAGCCGCGGCGGCTGAAGATCGTCGAGGACGCCTGCCAGGCCCATGGCGCCAAGTGGCACGGCGAGCGGGTGGGCGGCCTGGGCGATGCCGCGGCCTTCAGCTTCTACATGAGCAAGAACCTGGCGGGCTACGGCGACGGCGGGATCATTACCACCAAGAGCGATGACGTGGCCAGGCGGCTGCGGGCCCTGCGCGACCACGGGCAGGCCGAGCGCGGCGTGTTCGGCGAGATCGGCTACAACTCGCGGCTCGATGAAGTGCAGGCGGCGATCCTCAACGTGAAGTTCAAGCGCCTCAAGCAGTGGAACGAGGCGCGGCGCAACGTGGCGAAGCAGTACAACGACCGGCTGGGCAAGCTCGACCTCGTGCTGCCGGTTGAGGCCCCGCAGGCCGAGCATGTCTACCACCTCTACGCGTTGCGCACCCCGAAGCGCGACCAGGTTGCGGCGGCGTTGCAGGCGGCCGGCATCGGCTTTGCGACCCACTACAAGATCCCCCCGCATACCCACCCCGCGTGCGATCCGTGGCATCTGGGGCAGGTCAACCTGCCGGTGACGATGCAGTGCGCGGCCGAGGTCATCCAGTTGCCGATGTACCCGGAGTTGACCGAGGAGCAGATCGAGCGGGTGTGTGAGGTGGTGGCGGGGGCGCTGTGACGCGTAGCGTGTGGTACGTGATGCGTGACCCCTGGCCGTTGCCGTATGCCCCGCAGGGGCCGACGTACGTAGCCACGGGCGTGAGCCCGTGGG
>CAZZDO010000262.1:4180-7476 GCA_964653205.1 uncultured Armatimonadia bacterium
GCCACGGGCGTGAGCCCGTGGGATCGGACGCCCCTCATCCTCCCCTTCGGCCGTGCCGTTCGCCCCGAAGGGGCCGTCGTACTGACGTGACAGGCCAAGAGGCAAAATGGACGCGGCCGGCGAACTTGTTCGCCGGCTGATTCGTCTCCGGAGACAGGTGAACCCCATGCGAAAGACCCTCGTGCTGAGCGCGGCGTTGCTGGCGACGGTGGCCCTGGCGGCGGAATGGCACCATCCCCTCTACATCGGCAATGGCGGCCTGTGGCGGCAGCGCATCGCCGTGCAGGTGCGCAACGCCGGCGAGGCCCCCGCCGCGGGGGAGCCGGTCGAGCTGAAGATTGGGCGCGACCTTGCGCTTGCCGGGGCGACCGTAGACAGCCTCCGCGTGTGCGACGAGGCGGGCGTGGAATACCTGTATGCCGTCCTGGACCCGCAGGGCGAGATGGTCAAGCGCGGGCCGGTGCCCTCCGACGGCAGCCTGTTCTTCGCCACCGACGTGCCCGCTGGGGGGCAGGCGACGTACTACGTCTACTTCGACAACCCCGCGGCGTGGGCCGTGCCGGACTTCATCGCCGCGCGCGCGGGCGTGCGCAACGGCGACCTGGAGGCAGGCGAGGGCGACACGCCGGCCGGCTGGAGCCACGATGCGCAAGACGAGCAACACCAGACCTCATGGGTCACGGAGAACCCGCATTCCGGGCGGCGCTGCCTGAAGACCGTCGTCGCGGCGGGCGCGGAGCCGACCTGGATCGCCACCCGCCAGCGCGACATCCGCATTATCGCCGGCGCCAGGTACGTGCTGACCGCATGGGTCAAGGCGCAGGACGTGGTCGGCACGGTCGGCTGGTACATCCATGTCGGCAACAGCAGCCAGCCCATGATGATGGGGCCGGTGCTGGACGGCGGTCAGGGGACCTTTGACTGGAAACAGGTGCGGCTGGAGTTCACCGCGCCGCCCGAGGCCAACCTGGCCAGCCTGGGCACGGTGCTGCGCGGCACCGGCACGGCGTGGTTCGACGACATCACGCTGGAGACGACCGCGAAGCCGACGCTGACGGCGACGGCGGGCGCGGTCGAGAAGCTGCCGCTGAAGGAGATCAACGAGCCGACGCCGGCGGGCGGGTGGTCGGTGCGGGCGCCGCTGCGGGTGATGAACTGGCGGAACGAGGCGCGGCAGGTGCTGGTGGCGGCTAACGCCGGCGGGCTGGCGTCGCGGCTGCAGGGCAACCCGGCCACGGCGCAGGTGCGGCTCATGGCGGGCGGCCGGGAAGTGCCGCTGTCGCGCCTGGGGGAGACGCTCGTCTTCACGGCGCAGTTGCCCCCCCGCAGCATCGTCACCTACTGGCTGCTGTTCGGGGGCAAGCAGACGGGCCAAGTGGCCGACCTGGGCTATGAGGGGCTGCTGAACAGCCCGCAGAACCTCGTCAAGAACGGAAGCTTCGAGCAGGGCGACAAGCTGCCGGAGAACTGGCCGGGCGGGGCCGAGGGCGAGAAGCCCGCCGGGGCCACGCTGGGCTTCGATGAGCCCGGGCTGTTCGGCCGGCGCGGCGTGAAGATCCACGTCCCCCACGACGCGACGCCGGCCTGGACCGGCTGGCGGCAGGATGTGCCGGTCGAGCCGGGCAAGACCTATCTCTACTCGGCGTGGCTGAAGTGCGCGGACCTCAAGGGCGGGCTGCAGCTCCACGCCCACAAGCGGACCGAGAAGGGGGAGCTATCCAAGGACAGCCCGTACACGGGGGCGGGGCCGGCGATCTCCGGCACGACCGACTGGAAGCAGATCGCCGGGATGTTCACCATGCCGGCGGATTGCCGCATCTTCCAGGTGCACCTGACGATGAACGCGACGGGGACGGCGTGGCATGACGGGGCGCTGCTGGTCGAAGCGGAGCCGGGGGAGTTGGGGCCGGTCGAGGGCCGCCCGGCCAAGGGGCTGGAGGTGTGGCCGGTGCCGGCGGTGGTGAAGGTGTTCCGGCATGACGTGGCGGAGGGGGTAGTGGCGCGATTTATCGCGCCCACGGCGGGAGGACAGGGCGCGATGGATCGCGCCGCGACGGCAGAGGGCGCGATAAATCGCGCCGCTACGGCTGAGGGCGCGATGAATCGCGCCGCTACTGTGGCCCTGGCCCGGAACGAGTACGAGCCATTGCAGCTTGCGCTGCGGTCGGACAAGAGCCTGGGGCAGGTGCGGCTCGTGGCGAGCGCGCCCGTGGGGCCCGGTGGCAAGACGCTCCCCGCGCCGGAAGTGAGCGTCGTCGGCTATGTGCCCATTGACCATGCGGGCGGGTACTACGGCAGCAAGCTGGAGGACTGGCAGCGGCGGATGCCGAGTGGGTCGGGCGGGTCGGACGGCTTTGCCGGGATGTGGCCGGACCCGCTCCTGCCGGACCGTGCCTTCGACATCGCCGCCAACGAGACGCAGCCGGTGTGGGTGACGTTCCGCGCGCCGGCTGATGCGACGCCGGGGGCATACGCCAGCACCGTCAAGCTGATGCAGGGCGCCAAGGTGCTGTGGCAGGGCAAGGTGGCCGTGACGGTGCGGAAGTTCGCGCTGCCGACCGAGGGGCACATGGCCGCGATCTATGACAGCCGCCAGTACGGCGGGCTGTGGGGCATCCCCGGCCAGGACCCGCAGCAGTCGCGGCAGGACTTCTGGAAGTTCATGGCCGACCGGCGCACATGCCCGGATCGCGTACGGCCCGAGCCGAACCTGGGCTACAAGGACGGGAAGGTCATTGCCGACTTCACCGAGTTCGACAAGGCGGCGGAGGTCTACTTCGACGTGCTCAAGCTGCCGCACAGCTACACGCCGGGCACCTTCTACTGCTTCGGCTGGGGGCACCCGCCGTACGAGAAGTTCGGCGAGCAGCCCTACGAGGGCAAGTGGCCCTTCGAGGGCGTGGATCGGGCCACGCTGCGCCCGGAGTACAAGCGGGCCTACCAGGCGGTGCTGAAGGCGTACTGGGATCATGTGAAGGCGAAGGGCTGGGCCGACCGCATCACGATGTACATGTCCGACGAGCCCTATGACAGCAAGCCCGAGATCCGCGCGCAGATGAAGGCCCTGTGCGACATGGTCCATGAGGTGGACCCGGCGATTCCCATCTACGTCAGCAACTGGCGCGAGCAGCCCGAATGGGAAGGCGGATACATCAACGTGTGGGGCGCGGGGCACTACGGGTGCTTCTCGGTGGAGAAGATGCAGAAGCTGCAGGCCGCCGGGGACACGATCTGGTGGACGACCGACGGGCAGATGTGCACCGACACGCCCTACTGCGGCGTGGAGCGGCTGCTGC
>CAZZDO010000263.1:0-7443 GCA_964653205.1 uncultured Armatimonadia bacterium
GCCCTTCGCGTCACAGGGCGGGAAGGTGACGACGGGCTTGGGCTTGGGCGGCGCTGTCTGTGTGACATTCACGGCGAAGTCGCTGAACTCCGCGCGGAAGCCGCCGCAGTCGAGCGCCGCCGTGCCGGTGTTCACGGCCAGCGGGTTGTCCAGCTTGATGGCGATGCGGCCGCGGAGCGTCCCGTCCAGTTCGCTGAAGGTGCCGATGAGGGTTCCCGTCGCCAGCTCCAGCCGCAGCCGGTAGGGGTGGTTCTTCTCCCACTCAAAGCCCTTGTTCTCGGTGGTCGTCAGCCGCGTCTTCTCGGCCCCAGCGGCCAGCCATTGCCCGTCATAGGACTCCTGAAGCTCGATGTAGTGCTTGCTGCCCTGCGCATCGGGCGACTCGACGAGGGCGAGGTGCCAGTAGTTGCGCTCATCATCCTGGAGCACGATGCCGGCGACCTTCCAGTTGTCACCGACGGAGGCCGTGACGTTCAGCGTGGCCTCGATCGTCTGCAGGCGGCCGCGGGGAGCCTTCGTGCACAGGGCCACGGAACGGCTCCTCATCTCGGCGACGAACTTGCCGCCGGGCATGATCGTCCAGCCGAGGCCCTCGGTGTCCCAGGTGGGCGCGCCGTCGCTGTCGGGCGGGTAGGACGTGAAGTCGTCCCTAAAGGCGCCCTGGGCGAAGGCGGCGGTTGCGAGGAGGATGAGGAAGAGGCAGCGGGTTCGATGCATGAGGAGGCCTCCTGCCGGCGATGGTCGCGAGGCATGAACGGCAACGGCACGGATCTGCCTCACCCCTGCCCCTCTCCTTCGCGATACAACCGCTCAGGAGAGGGGAACCGTGTGCGACTACTTCGTGGCGTCAAAGCCACAATGCGATGGACGAGACACCCCTCTCCTGAGCGCAGCCTCACCGCGCGAAGGAGAGGGGCAGGGGTGAGGCAGAGCCGTCCCGTCCCTACCGCTCCACCTTCCGGATCTTCAGCGCCACATCCGTCTTCAGCTCCGGCAGGCGCAACTCCAGCTTGCCCTGCCGCACCGTCATCGTGTCGGTCTTGGTCAGCGTCCCCTGCCACGTCTCCCAGGTCTCCATGGCGTACTGGCCGTCAGGGAGGCCACTCAGCGTAGCCGTCACGGCGTCCACCGGTGGGACGCGGTTGTGCGCGTGGTTGTACCAGTCGCTGTCGCGGTTCTGCAGCCACAGGATCGCCAGCCCCCTGGTCTGCATCCCGCCGGCGAGCACGTTGGGCGTGCGCCGCACCACGCAGCCCGTGAACGTGTAGCGGTCCACCGACA
This sequence comes from uncultured Armatimonadia bacterium, assembly GCA_964653205.1. Classification (GTDB taxonomy): domain Bacteria; phylum Armatimonadota; class Zipacnadia; order Zipacnadales; family UBA11051; genus JAJFUB01. The sequence goes on from CAZZDO010000263.1 coordinate 1,282, forward strand.
CCCAGTCCTTGCCGAAGTTCTCGACCTTGATCTGGTGCTGTCCGGCCGGGATGTCAAAGCTGAAGTCCTGGTCGTACACGCTCTCCCACAGCTTCCACTGCTCCTGCCACTTGCTGGACTTGCCGAGGCCATCGCCGCAGGGCAGATCGAGTTCCTTGACCTGCTGCCCGTCCACCCACACGCGCACCAGGCCGGAGTTGGACACGCGCCCGATGTGCATGATGAACTGCCCGGCCTTGGGGTAGTTGACGTTGAACGTGACGGGAGTGGCGATGTCCTTGTGGCCGAGGCCCTGCAGGAGCTGCTGGGGGCGCTTGCCGTCGGCAAGGTTGCCGTCCTCCTGCAGCGTGAACTCCACGTCGTCCGGCTTGCCCCAACGGCTCACGGGGATGACGGTGGCGTCGGCCGTTTCGGGCGGGCGGTTCTTGTCCTGAAACTCGACGCTGGCCTCCAGCGTCTCCCACTTGGCCGTGCCCAGGGGCAGGCCCTTCGTGAAGTTCGCGAGGGCTGTGAAGTGGAAGTACAGGTCTAGCGGATCAATGTAGTTCTCATGCCACCACGGCATCGGGCCGCCGGCGCAGAAGCTCGTCAGCCCCGCCCACAGAGCGTTGTGAAGGCCCCAGCCCGGCGGGTCCTTGTCTACCGTACTGGCGTGACTGCGGATGCCGAACTCGCCGAAGATGTGGGGCTTGGGGAACTCACGCCACTGCTTGAGGCTCATCTCCCGCACCTGGTCAGCCACGTTGCCATCGTTGTTCGTGTACAGGTGGGTCTGCACGATGTCAATGTTGGGCAGAGCCCAGTACGCGGGTGGGCCCGTGTGGCTCCAGAAGCTCGTGGTGATGAGATGGCGGTAGGGGTCAATGTCGTCCAGGTAGTCGCTCATCTCGCGCGTCCACGGCAGCTTGATCTCGTCCGTGGAGTCGGCCCAGCCCTCGATCTCATTGCCGAACTCCCAGCACAGCACGCTCGGGCTGTAGCCCCACCGCGCCACCTGGTAGCGCAGGCGCTTCTTGTAGTACGTCCGCGCCTGCTCGTTGGTGAAGAACTCCCCCGCCTTCTCGCACGGGCCGCCGTTCTTGACGTTGAACGGGTTGCGGTCCCAGCCGGTCGTGCGGAAGTCCTGGTGGGTGTCCAGGCACATCATGTAGTACAGGCCCAGCTCTTTGCCCCACTCCAGCGCCTGATCCATCCGCGCGGCGGCGTCCTGCTTGTACCAGCCGAGCCTGTCGGTCCACTCGATCCCGAGGTTGTACGAGTACAGCCACCAGCGGTTGTAGTTCTCGCCGGCGGCCGCGAACTTGCGCATGGCCTCCTCAGCCAGTTGCCGGTTGGCGTGGTAACCCGGCAGGTTGTGGCCGATGGCGAAGAAGCCGGCGCCGTCATCAAAGGCCAGGTAGTGCGGGTCGGTCTTGCTGACACGCAGGAAACCGCGGCTCGGGCCGGCGACGCAGCGGAACGAGCCCGCGCCGCCGCTGGTCTGCCCCGTGCGGTCCTTGAGGCGCAGCGTCCACTTCCACTCCCCCACCTCATGGGGAGCGAAGCGCACGCGCCACGCGCCGTTGCCTTCGGGGACCATGATCTCGTTGCCCGCGCGGATCTCGCGGCGCATCTGCACCGCGAAGAAGCCGGGCACGATGAAGCGCTTGCCCGAGGGTGACGTGAAGTCGGCGTCGAGAGCGACGTCGTCAGAATCGAAGGGATTGTCGTAGGTGGCGCCGAGGTCCACGGCAAGCTCCAGCTTCTCAAAGCGCGGCACGGCCGTCAGGTTCGGCGTGACCTGGCGGATCGCGAGGGGCTGTTGCTGGGGCTTGATCTCGCCGGGGAAGCTCGCGGGCATCTGCGCGAAGGTGATGTTCAGGTCGCCGGACACGCGCTTCCCTTCCTCGAAGTCGCCGGCCACGAGGTTCATCCGCATGACGTAGGCGCTCTTGTTGCCCTCGGAGTTGACCTCGTGGAAGCCGTCGGGCGCGAGACACAGGCTCAGGCCGTCCTGCAGCTCGACCAGCATCTGCTCGCACGCTCCCAGCGAGGGCGACGTCAGCTTGCCGTACCCCGCGGGGTCGGCCCACACGCGCTCCGTTCCGGCGAAGGCGTTCCGCTCGGCGAAGAGGTGGAGCCACACGCCGCTGGTGAGCTTCAGGGGTGCCGACTTCTCGAACTCGAAGTGGGCCTTCACGCCCGCGGCCGAGGGCGTGGCTTTCAGCCAGTAGCGCAGGGGCGCGGAGTCCTCGCGGGCCGAGAAGACGCCGTTCATCGTCAGGCTGCCGTCGGGCTGCAGCGTCGGTCCCTGCTCGGCCTTCCCGCCTTGCAGCGTCTCGTAGAGCCAGGCGTCATGCCAGAGGAAGGTATGGAAGCGGATCATCTTGCCGCCCGGTAGGCCAGCCTGCCAGACGCCGTTCGCGAAGCGGATCTCCTTGTCGCCCTGGCGCCACGCGAAGGCTCCATGGTCTTCGACAAAGCCCTGGGCGAGGGCGAACGACGAGGCGAGAAGCAACAGAGCGGATAGTCGCATGACCATGGTGTGCCTCCGAAGGTGGGAGCGTCAGAGGAGGGTTCGCGCTGGCGGCGAGGCTTCCTGCATGAGGCTTGCGTCGGCGCCTTTGTCCGAACGGATGGCCGGTCCAGGATGTCCCGGCCCACGCGCCTGGTGCCATCACGGCTCAAATCGCGCCCCCGCGAACACCGCGTGGTCGCACCCGATGTCGCCGTTGGCGTCCGTGTAGAGCCTGATCTCATCTGCCTCGCCCAGCGGGACGGTAATGCCCTGTGGGGCGCTGGAGCGCAGCATGAGGTTGGACTTGAAGGCCTCGCGCCACTCGCCGCCGGCCTTCCGCAACTGCACCGCGAAGATCACGCTACCGGCCTCCGTGTCGTCGCAGATGCCGATGACGGCGCGGAACTGCCGGAACTTGCCCGGGGGAATGCTGTAGATCGCCTCCCCATAGTTGACCGGCCCGTTGGTGACCTCGGGGCAGATCATCAGCCCCTTGGGGTACAGGAGCCCACCCAGGCGCATCTCGCCCCCCAGGTACGCCTCGTCGCGCTTTACGCCAGCATGGGCGAAGGCCTTCGTGGGCTGCAGGTCGCTCAGATAGACCGACCCCTCGGGGATCTTCGGGCTGAGGATGAAGCGGAACTGGAGTTGGGTGCGCGTGCCCGTCACCCCGGCGTCATTGAGGCAGACGCTCAGGCTGTAGGTCGTGCCCTCCTGGCGGTTCGCGAAGCTCATCAGCTTCGCCGGCTCGATGGTCAGCACGCCCCGCTTGGGGTTGCCCTTGTCGAGGGCTAGGCTGACGCCCGGCTGCCCGGCGCCGACCGTCTTCTCGCCGGCTTGCACGAACGTGCCCTGCACGTCGAGCGGGTTGAGCTTGTCCTCGGCCGCAATCGCGATCGTCTGCGGCGGGTCGGGCAGGAACATCTGCCCGATCTCGGCCGCCGCCACGTCCTTCCCGTCCACCTTGATCCCCGTCACGGTCGGCGGCTCGGTGTCGGCCAGGTTCAGGCCCGCGGGCGACTTGAGCGCAACCGTCACCGGCCCCGGCAGCCCGGCGGGCACCGTCACCTGTGCCAGCTTCGTCTTCGCATCATACTTGCACGCCAGTACCTGCGCCTTGCCCGCCCCGTCGCGGACGATGAGCTTCGTCAGCGCCGTCGCCGACGGCAGGCTCAGGCTCACCTGCGCGCCCTTGTGGTCCAGGCTCCACGCCTGCGGGCTGAGGCGCTTGAGCGAGACGCTGTTCGTGATCCGGAAGTTGAACCACGGGCAGAAGTCATACACCCACCAGCCAATCTTACCGTCGCCGTTCTTGTCGGTGAAGATGTTGGCGAACGGTTCTTTCCCGCGCACCTTGATCCACGCGGGCTCGGGTTTCCACCACTCGCGCTTGCGCGAGGGCATCAGCTTGCAGTCCTCGATCTCCACGCCCCCCGAGAAGTCCTCATTGAACAGGATGTACCCACCCAGCACCGGCCCGAAGTCGTTGCTCCAGATGTAGTCCTTGCCGAAGATGCGCCAGCGCGTATCGGTGTGGATGATCCGCTTGTCCTCCTCGATGCTCGTGACAGTCCCCTTGCCCACCATCGGACTGACATCGGTCAGACGGACGCGGCTGCCCTTGTCCCACGGCTCGACCGAGACGATCTCGTAGCAGGTGCTGTGCCGGCCGTTGGAGATGACCATCCATTCGCCCTTGAGCGCCTCCCCGGGCGGCAGGGCCACGTTCACTCCCAGCGTGTCCGTCTTGAAGTCCGGCGCGGCGATGGCCCCTTCCCAGCAGGGGACCGTCTCGATGTTGACGTCCCCGACGCTCAGCTTGCTCCCGCCGATCAGCATCGCTTGCCTGACGCCCCGCTCGTCGCGCCGCACCATCCCCCAGCGCCCCTGGAAAGTGCCGCCGCCGGGGAGCGTAATGGGCTTCTCGCCGTTCTCGTCGGAGATCAGCGTGTCGGTGTAGGCGGCGGTCTTGACCTCGGCGACGACAGGCTCCGTGCCACCCGTGACGGTGAGCCGCCTTGCCTCCTGAACCTTCGCCCCGCCGGGGCAGGCCTCGATGACGGCTGCGAACGCGCTGCTGAGGTTGTCCTCGCCTTTGTGCCGCGCCAGCAACCACTTCATGTACTGCGGCAGGTTGGCCTTGACGCGCGGGGACTCGTGGTCGCCCACGATGATCTCATCGGCGCAACCGGCGAGCATCGTCATCCGCAGCTCCGGGTAGGGCGGGTTGGCCTTCGACCGATGCGTGAAGTTGCCGGCCGGCTTCCCGCGCTGCGGACGCACGAACCAGTTGAAGCCGTTCTTGGGCGCCCACTCGCCGCCCTCGGGGATCTCCTCACCAGCGAGTGTGCCCTTGCTCGGCTCCGACAACTCGACGCCCTCGACGCCCCACTCCGGCACGGGTGGTAGATGGAAGCACCAGTCATGCTGCTTGCCGCCGCGCACGCGGAACACGTCGAACAGATAGCAGCTCTCCGGGGAGAGGTCCACCAGCGCGGTCTCGCGCCGGTAGAGGCTCGTCCCAGGGAAGCAGCGTTCGGCCCGGGCGGAGACGACCTGCACGCCCTCGGAGCCCTTGATGAAGTCCAGGTAGCCCGCCTTGTAGTCCTTCTCGCCCTGTTCGTCCACGAGCACGGCGTAGTGGCCGATGCTGTTCTGCGTGAAGTGCTGGGCCTTGGCGCCCCACTGGTCGGGATAGCCCAGGTCAGGCATCATGGACTGCCTGTGGTCGAAGAACTCGATGTTGAGCCGGTCGTGGTGGGAATGCCCGCCGGCGGGGCTGCCGTAGTACAGCGCCACCCCGCGCGGGTGCTGCGGCCCGCCGGACTCCAGGATCGCCAGCCCCATGCCGCCGAGGTTGCGGGTGCGGTGGTTCAGCGCTTCGCCATGCTCCTTGATGACCTGCTCGAACTCCGCCGTGCGGTCCGGCGTGTACGGGGCGTAGCGCATGTTCTTCATGGACCACAGCGCCTGGGCGAACTTCGGGTCGTGGTAGTTCTCCCACCCCAGGTGGAACATCTGGGGGTTCCACGGCTTGCCCGACCCGAGCACGCTGCCCGCGTCGCCGATGGAGGCCACATGGCCGTCCGCCAGGGCCATGTCAATCCAGCACCCCGCCACTTGCTTGAGGCGCGGGTACTCCTTGAACAGGTCGTAGCCGCAGCGCTTGAGGCGGTCGGCGATCTCCACCAGCCGCTGGGCGATGGCGGAGCTGTAGCCGATGGCCCCCTCGCACGGGAAGCCGTCGCGGTAGGTGCAGTTGAGGATCAGTTCTTCGAGCGAGTTGTCGCCGCCGTCGTTGACGATCCAGTCAATCGCCTGCTTGGTCGTGACGCCGTCGGCGGGGTCGTTGTTGTCCCAGGCCAGCGCCCAGTCGGCGAAGGCCAACTGGTGATCACACTCGTTCGACCAGTACATGTCGGTGGAAAGCTCGGTCTTGGCGATGGTCTGCATGAAGCGCTGCTCGATCTGCCGGCGGACGCTAGCGTCCGCACGTGGCGGCAGGTCGGTCTTGGTCTTGATGAAGTCGCGCAACGCGGCGTCGCCGTCCTGCTTCAAGTAGGGGAAGAGCCGATCGTAGGCCGTGGACATCGGCGTGACCACGCTCTGGTTCTCCCAGCACCACGGGAGGATCATCCCGCCGATGTCGCCTTGCGTGCCCTGCT
>CAZZDO010000264.1:0-7431 GCA_964653205.1 uncultured Armatimonadia bacterium
CGCCTCCCCCACCTTCGCCGGGTCCTTGCCACCGGCCCGGGCAAACTGCGGTCGACCGCCCCCGCCCCCGCCACACCTCGTCGCCAGCGCCTTGACGAGATTGCCCGCGTGCACACCGGCCTTGACCGCGCCGTCACTGGCCTTGGCCATGAAGACGACCTTGCCGTCCTCGACCGTGGCCAGGACGGTCACGCCGTCGCTATTCTTGTCGGCGATCTGGTCCACGAGACTGCTCAGCATGTCGGCGTCCACGCCGGGGATTTCGGCCGCGACGACCTTGAGGCCGCCGACCTCCGCCACCGGCAGGCTGTCGAGGTCCACGGCCGACCGCGCCTGCCGCACGGCCTTCAGTTCGTGTTGCAACTCCGTCAGGCGGGCCTGCAGGCCGGCCACCCGCGCCGGCACTTCGGCGACCGTGCAGCCCAGCTCACGCGCGACGCCGACCAGCTCCTCCTCGACGTGGCGCGCGTGGCGCACCGCCTCCAGCCCCGTCACCGCCTCGAGGCGCCGCACCCCGGCGGCGATGCTGCTCTCCGACAGGATGCGCACCGAGCCGATCTGGCCGGTGCTGCTGCAGTGCGTCCCGCCGCACAGTTCCATGCTGACATCGGCGACCGTGACCGTGCGCACGACGTCGCCGTACTTTTCGGTGAAGAGCGCCCGGGCGCCGGAGTCGCGCGCTTCCTGGAAGCCCATCGTGGCGACCTGCACCGGCAGGTCGGCCACGACCCAGGCGTTCACCTGATCCTCGACGCGGTCCAGGATGTCCCGCGCCACGCCTTCGTGGTGGGTGAAGTCAAAGCGCAACCGATCCGGCGCGACGAGCGAGCCCGACTGATCCACATGCGGGCCCAGCGCGCGGCGCAGGGCCTCATGCAGCAGATGGGTGCCCGTGTGCGCGGCGCAGATGGCCCGGCGGCGGTCCGGCGACACCTCGGCGACCACCGGCCCCACCTCCGTCACGCCGCTGGCCATGCGCCCGACGTGCAGTGTGGTGTCGCCGAGCGGCACCGTGTCCGTAACCTCAAAGACGCCGTCGGCGAAGACGATCCGGCCCGTGTCGCCGGTCTGCCCGCCGCGCTCGGCGTAGAAGGGCGTGCGGTCGAGCACGACGCCACCCTCGTCGCCCTCATCCAGGCCGTCCACGAGCTTGCTGTCGCGGATGAACGCCACGGCCTGGACTTCGGCGGAAGCCGTCTCGTAGCCGAGGAACTCCGTCGCCGCCAGGCCCGCCGCTAGCTCGACGTCACGCGAGCCGGCGAGGCCCACGGTCTCGCCGCGAGACCGCACGCGCTGCGCGGCCATCGCCTCAGCGAAGGCGGCTTCGTCCACCGTCAGGTTGCGCTCGGCGGCCAACTCGACGGTCAGTTCCAGCGGGAAGCCGTAGGTGTCGTACAGCCGGAACGCCTCGCGACCGGGGATGACCGTGCCCGCCAGCCCGTCCACGATCTCCTCCAGCAGGTTCATGCCGGACTCGAGCGTGCTGGCGAAGCGCTCCTCTTCGCGGTGCATGAGCTTGGCCGAGAACTCGACCTTGTCCTTGAGTTCGGGATACGCCTGGCCCATGGCGGCGGCGACGGCCGGGAGCGCCTCGTGCAGGAAGGGCTTCGTCGCGCCGGCCTGCCGCCCGAAGCGATAGGCCCGGCGAATGAAGCGCCGCAGCACATAGCCCGCGCCGTCGGCGCTGGGCACGACGCCATCGTTCATGATGAACGTGCCGGCACGCAGATGATCGGTCATGATGCGCAGAGCCAGGTCGGTCTGCGGGTCATCGCCATAGGCGAACGGCTGGGAGCGCTGCTTATTGATGGCCGCGACGATGGCGCTACAGATGTGCCACATCTCGTCGGTCTCGGTCACGTACTGCTTGCCCTGCAAGACGAGCGCCAGGCGCTCGAGCCCCATGCCGGTGTCCACGCCGGGCTTGGGCAGCGGCGTGAGGACCCCGTCGGGAGACTCGGTGTACATCTGGAAGACGAGGTTCCATAGCTCGAGGTAGCGGTCGCAGTCGCAGTTCACGCGGCAGGTGTCGCGGCCGCATGAATACTCCTCGCCCAGGTCAATGTGGATCTCGCTGCACGGGCCGCAGGGGCCCTCCCAGCGCGCCTTGGGCCAGAAGTTGTCGCTGCGCCCGAAGCGCAGGATGCGCTCCTTCGGGATGCCAATGCGCTTGTGCCAGATCTCCTCGGTCTCGTCGTCGTCGGTGAAGACGGTGAACCACAGGCGTTCACGCGGGAGCTTGAGGACGTCGTTGAACAACTCCCAGGCGAAGTCCACCGCGCCCTCTTTGAAGTAGTCGCCGAACGAGAAGTTGCCCAGCATCTCAAAGAACGTGGCGTAGCGGTTATGGATGCCGACCCCGTCAATGTCGTTGGTGCGGTTGCACTTCTGGATGCTGACCACGCGCGGGGCGGGTGGGGCTTCCTCGCCGCGGTAGGCCGCCATGTACGGCTGCATGCCGGCGCTGGTGAACAGGCTGGTGGCGTCGTCGCGCAGCACCAGCGGGGCGCTGGGGCGCACGAGGTGTCCCCGGTCCTCAAAGAAACTCAGGAAAAGCTGTCGAATCTCCTGCACGGTAGGCATTGTGTCGTTCCTGCTGCTCCTCAAGTCTATGGTCGGCCCTGGGAGGGCCGTTGTGGGCCGGGCGCCTATGCTCCGCCCATCCGTTTCCTCCGGGTAGAGCGGGCGTCTCGCCCGCCAACGGTCGCCGGGGCGGGCGAGACGCCCGCTCTACCCCTACTCGTCCGGCACTACCCGCGCGCGTCGTCGGCCGCTTCGGCCGGCGTGTCCGCTGCCTCGGCCGGGACGCACTCGGCCGGTTCGGCGGCGGCGTCCGCCGTGTCCCGGGCGGCGTCCTCGCGCGCCTCGTGTTTGAGCACCGTCTCCACGTCGCGCCGGATCCGCGCGACATTGTCGTTGAGCAGCCGCAGCGTCGCGGCCATGTCAATGTCCAGCCGGCGGCGACTGCGCGGGGCCGTGAAATCCACCTGCTTGATTGGCAACCACCGCGCCAGGACGATCTTGATGCTCGCGGCCACGGGCGTCGCGATGATCATCCCGGGGATGCCCAGCAGGCTGACGCCGGCAAACACCGCGAACAGAATGACCAGCGGGTGCAGCCCGACGCGCTGGCCGACGATGCGCGGGGTCATGAAGGTGTCGAAGATCTGGTTGACGACCAGCATCGCCAGCACGGAGATGGCACAGGCGAGCCACGGGCTCTGAGCGGCGGTGACGTAGCCGAAGAACCCGGCGCTCGCGCAACTGATGACAGGGCCCACGTAGGGGACCATGCTGGTCAGGCCCGACACCAGGCCCAGGATCAGGGCGTACTTGGTGCCATAGAACAGACTGATGGCGCTGAGCGCCAGGATCGCCGCGATGGCGTACAGCACGCTGATGATGACGATGCCGCGCAGGTACTGTCCCAGCATCGCATTGATCTGCGTCTCCAGGCGCCCCATTTCGTTGTCGGCGCACTCGGGCAGCAGCTTGCGGATGCTCTGCCGCAGCGGGTCAATGATGTTCATGAAGTGGAAGCTGATGACCAGCAGCAGGCCGCCGAGGCCCACCAGCCCCACCGAGGCGATCAGTTGCTGGCTGATCCACCGCAGGAACGTCGGGATGTTGCGCGCCAGCCAGGCATTGGCCTCATCTACCTTGACGTCAATGAACGGCATGACCTCAATGCCCGGGTACTGGCGGTTGGCATACTCCTCGATCTGGGTGTGCCAGTACTCGTAGGTGGTCTGCGCGGTGGCCGAGTAGTCCTGCCAGTGGTTGGCGGCGTCCTGCACCTGCGCGACCAGGCGCGGGACGATCAGGACGCCGGCGATGGCGATGGCCACCACGAAGCCGACCGTGACCAGCCACACGCCCGCCTCGCGCTTGACGCCCCGGCGCTGCAAGGCGTCCAGCAGCGGGTCCATGACCCAGGCCACAAGCCAGCCCAGCCCGAACACCACCAGCACCGTCAGGGCGTGGATGAACACATAGCGCACGATCAGCGCCAGCAGGACGCCGACGAGCACCGCGGCGACGGCTTGCCACCACAGGCGACTAGTCATGTGCGGCTCCTGAAGTCGGAAGTATGGAGGATGAAGTACTCCTGGCGCCGCCGCGGGCGGCATGGTCATGCTTCATCCGACATGCTTCATCCTTGCCGTTGCAGCACCTGGCGCAGGCGCCCCAGGGCCTTCTGCTGCAGGCGCGACACGTGCATCTGCGAAATCCCCAGCCGCTCGCCCACGTCCTGCTGCGACATGTCCATGTAGAAGCGCATGATGACGATCAGGCGCTGGCGCGGCGGGAGCTGCTGGAGCGCCCAGGAGATCTCGGAGCGCTGTCCGAGACCCTCGATGCCTTCGTCCACATCGCCCGTGCGGTCGGCCGCGCTCTGCCCGCCGCCCTCGTCGTCCTCCTGGACACTGTCAATGCTCAGCAGGTCGTGTTGCCGCCCGACCTCCATCGCCTCGATGACGTCTTCTTCACCGACGTTCAGTTGCTCGGCCAGCTCCGCGTATGTCGGCGACCGGCCGTGCCGCTGCGTCATCTCGTCGAGGACCTGGCGGGCCTTGAGCGACAGCTCCTGCACCCGGCGGGGTACCCGCAGCCCCCAGGTGCGGTCGCGGAAGTAGCGCCGGATTTCGCCCTTGATCGTCGGCACCGCGAAGGTGGCGAACTTCGTCCCCCGCTCCGGGTCGAAGCGGTCCACGGCGTTAACCAGCCCGAGATGGCCGACGCTGACGATGTCCTCGTAGGACTCGCCGGAGTTCATGTACTGGCGCGCGACATGACGCACGAGCCCCTCGTGGCGCTCGATGAGGGCGGCGCGCAACTCGGCCTCGCCGGTGCTGCGTAGCTCCGCGAACAACTCATCCGTGGTCATCTGCTCCCAGCGAGACTCCACACCCTCACCTCGCCAAGCGTTTGACCATGCTGATCTTCGTGCCGCTGCCGGGGGCGCTCTCGATCTTCACCTCGTCCATGAGTTGGTGCATCAGGTAGACGCCCAGGCCGCCCTCGTCCTGCACGCGCTGCTCCAGGTCCACCTTGGGCAGGCGCTTGGGATCAAAGCCGCCGCCCTCGTCCTCGACTTCCACCCGCAGTTCGCCCTCCCGGGCCGTCATCCGCACGCGGATGACGGGGCACGCCTTGCCTTCGGCCGGCGGATAGGCGTGTTCCATGGCGTTCGTGCAGGCCTCGGAGACGGCGACCTTGACGTCATCCACTTCCGCCACGCCCAGCCCCGCGCGGGCGGCCATGCCGGCCACCGTCAGCCGCACCACGGACAAAAAGCGCGGCTCGCACGGGCTAGTGATCTCGATGGTGTCGCGGTCGAGAGGGGCGCTCATTGGGCTCCCCCCTTCTCCGCCTCGGGCCAGCTCAGCCGCGCCTGCGCCTCCTCGAGCGTGGCCACGACGTTGAGCAGCTCGCGCGTGCCGGAGATCTCGAAGACGCGCAGGACATTGGGCCGCGAGGCCACCACCGCCAGGTTCCCCGCGCGCTCGGCCGTGCGTTTGGCGGCCCCGACGATGATCCCGAGGCCGACGCTGTCAATGTACTCGACGCGGGCCATGTCCAGCACGAGCCACCGCACACCCTCGTCCAGGGCGGTGGTGAGTTCCTCGCGCAGTTCGGGGCCGGTGTACGCGTCCAACTCCCCGACGGGCGCGAACACCTTCACCTCGTCATGCAGAACCGTCTTCTGAATGTTCACCCTGTTCATCCCTCGTGCCGGCAGTGTTGGGGGGAGCGCTCCCCCCGGCGGGCGCCTCGGCGTCACGCCCCTCGCGCAACGCCCGGAGGGCCTCCAGGCGCTCGGCCACCAGTTGCTCGCGGCGGTTGTCCTTCGGGTTATAGTAACGCCGCCCGGACAGGCCCGGCGGCAGGTAGTCCTGGGCCACCCAGGCGCCAGGATAGTCGTGGGGATACAGGTACGGCTGCCCGTCTTTGTCCAGGCGCGTCGTGCCCGCCAGATGGTCCGGCACGCGCGCGGCGCCCTCTTCCGCCACGTCCTTGCGGGCCTGGGCGATGGCCAGGTAGGCCGAGTTGCTCTTGGGCGCCGTGGCCAGATAGATGGCCGCCATGGCCAGCGGAATCTGGCCCTCGGGCAGGCCCACGTATTCTACAGCATCGGCCGCGGCGATAGCAACACGCAGCGCCAGCGGGTCGGCCAGCCCGACATCCTCGGCGGCCTGGATGACGATGCGCCGGGCGATGAACCGCGGGTCCTCGCCCGCTTCGAGCATCTTGGCCAGCCAGTAGACCGCCGCATCCGGGTCCGAGCCGCGCATCGCCTTGATGAAGGCCGAGATGGTGTCGTAGTGCTCGTCGCCGGCGCGGTCGTACTTGAGGACGGGCCGCTGCAGGGCTTCCTCCGCCGCGCCCAGCGAGACGTGCCGCACGCCCTCCGCGTCCGGCTCCGCCGTCAGCACCGCCATCTCCAGGGCGCTCAGGGCCGTCCGGGCGTCGCCGCCCGCGCCCGCGGCCAGGTGCTGCAGCGCCTCGGGCGCGACGGCCACCGACACGGCCCCCAGACCCCGCTCCTCGTCGGCCAGCGCCCGGTGCAGCAAGCCGAGCACGGCCTCGTCCGCAAGCGGCTCAAGCTGGTAGAGCCGGCAGCGGGAGCGCAGCGGCGTCGTGAGGCTGAAGAAGGGGTTCTCGGTCGTGGCCCCGATGAGTGTGAACGTGCCGCGCTCCACGAACGGCAGCAGGGAGTCCTGCTGCGTCTTGTTCAGGCGATGGATTTCGTCAATGAAGACGAGCGTGCGGCGGCTGTGCAGGGCGCGCCGCTCATCGGCGGCAGCGGCCACCTTGCGGATGTCGCTGACCCCGGCGCTCACGGCCGACAGCGGCTCGAAGTGGTGCTTCGTCATGCCGGCGACGATCATGGCGAGGGTGCTCTTGCCCGACCCGGCGGGACCGACGAGGATCATCGAGGGAGGCGCGTCGCTGTCGAGGGCCTTGCGCAGCAGGGCGCGGGGGCCGACCAGGTGCTCCTGCCCGACGAACTCCTCCAGCGTGCGCGGGCGCAGGCGCGCCGCCAGCGGCATGTGCTGGAGGTCCTCGGCGGAGAACAGGTTGTCAGACGGGCCGGTGTTCATGGGCGGAAGGCAGGGCTTAGGGACTGGGGCTTGGGGATTGGGGAAGACTGCAGAGCGGCGGACAGAAGCGACGGTGGCCCCACCGGAGCCGTGCACCGTAGCGGTTTCGGACCCATCATCAAGGTGGGTGCCCTCTCACCGGGTTAATGTTCGTCCTGCAGGTCTTGCCGACCTGGGAAGACCATCACGCCGCCGATGAAGCCGGGTTCCCCTAACGCGGGTGTTGGCCAGAAACCTTCGGGTGTCACGCACAACGCAGGGCCACTCTCGTCTGGGTCATATTATACCAGATTCGCCGATTTGCTTCAAGGAACATCGGACCGCG
>CAZZDO010000265.1:0-4815 GCA_964653205.1 uncultured Armatimonadia bacterium
CGCCGGCTTCCAGCCGGCACGATCCACGGCCAACGGCCTTGCCGGCTGGAAGCCGGCGCTCCCAGGAACGTCACTCCAGCCTCACCACGACCGTCCCCTTCGCCTCCAGCGGCAACGTCCGCCGCGCCTGCGTCGGCTTCAGCTTCAGCGCCGCCGTGTCCACCGTGAGAGTCACCGCGACGCCCCCGTCCGTCGGGTTGTGGACGACCAGGAAGTTGCCGTAGCGTTCGACGCGCACCTTGCTCGGCATGGCCGTCGCGTACGTGAGCGGCTCCCAGCCGGCCTGCGCCAGGTCGCGGAACTGCGGGGCGAACTGCGCCATGGTTTCCGGCTTGTTGCCGTGGCCGGGGAAGATGCCGTGGAGCTGGTTGCGCTGCAGTTGCCAGTCGGGCACGGGCTCGTAGGGCAGGTCGGTGCACAGCTTCGTGCGGGCGATGGCGCGGATGAAGTCCGGGTCGCCGAACAGCGGGGCCTCGGCGCCGAAGATGTCCAGGTACGGCGCGGCGAAGGTCAGCCATGCCGGGGTCGTGGTCGTGCCCCATGAGCAGTTGGCCATCAGCACCAGCTTGCGGTCGTGCATCCGCTGCGCCAGGTCGCGCACCCATTCCACCGAGGAGGTGAACATGGCGATGACCGGCTTGCGGTCCAGCGCCGAGAACGTCAGCGGCGTGTCCACATACTGGAAGTGTTCGCGCCGGTAGTTGGCGCGGCTGAGCTGGCCGTAGCCGCCGAACGAGTCCAGCGCGATGCCATCGTAGTGGGCCCCCGCCGCCTCCATCTCCTGCAGCCCCGTCTCCAGGTACACCTCCCGGCAGAACCAGCCCTTGCCCTTCGGGATGTCGGGGTCGAGGTTGCACGGGAAGATCACGCCGAGCTGGCTCTCGCCCATCCACGAATACTTGCCCATGCCGTGCGCGGGCGCGCCGTCGAAGTCGTGGCTCATCGAGTTGAGCGTGGCCTGCGAGACGACTTGCAGCGCCTCGTGGAAGGAGTGCTCCTTGACCCACTTGCCCGGCACGTAGGAGTGGGAGTAGTTGAGCTTCCCGTACTTCGCCAGCTCGGCGGGGTCGCCGGCCGCGACCTTGCGCAGGCGGTCGAGGGCGACCTCCAGCGAGGGCAGCTCGGTGTAGTCGCCCATCGTCTGCTGGTAGAACTCGGCCTCGATGTACTGCAGCGGGATCGTGCCGTTCTCGTTGTCCCACTTGACGGCCTCCGCCCCACTCGGGCCCCAGTGCGGGCGGAAGCCCGCCGCCAGCGCCCCCTCCATTTTCTGCATCTGGCCCCACACGAACCAGCCGCCCTGCTTGTCGCCGGGAATGCGATTGGCGAAGAACTCGGGGAAGAAGTCGTAGTAGCGCTGCAGCGCCGAACGGAAGCCCCACCTGGGGTCGTGCGGGTAGATCAGGAAGCGGAAGGGCGCTTCGGACAGGGACTGGCCCTTGAGCGTCTTTTCGGGGACGAGGCCGAAGTCCAGCGCGAGGTAGAACAGCCCCAGCTTTGGGCTGTAGCCGATCCGGTGCACGACCGGCTCGTCCATGCGCACCGCGAGCGTCAGCCCTGCCTGGCCCGGGAGCGTGATCGCCCCGAGGGGGTACTTCGAGTGCATGCCATTGAGGCCGTACTGCACGCCCTGCTCGACGGCTGAGAACTCGCCGATGGCCCCGGCGTCGGTGCGCGCGGTTGCGGCGCTGTCCCACCACTGCCAGTCGCCCGCGCCGACGGGCAGGGCGAGGTACACGGTCACGGCGCGGTCGGCCCCGCGCAGGTCGGCGACCTTGCCGGTCACTTCCAGGTACTGCCCGGTGTCGCGATAGGTCGCGTCCACGGCGAGGCCGAGCTGGTCCAGCTTCGCCGACTGGTGCGTGTCCTGCCCCTTCGGGCCGGCCTTCGTCACCGTGCCGCCGACCATGACCGGCGGGTCGGTCAGAGTCACATCGCGCACCATCAGCCCGCTCGGGCTTCTGCCAGCGTCACTGAGCGTCTTGCCATCCTGCTCGACACGGCGGAGGGCGCCGCTGCCATCGAGCGTCAGCCGCAGGCCCTTCGCGCTTCCGACAACGCCGCCGCCCTCGGCCGACGCCGGCGCGGCGAAGGACTTCGTGGCGTAGACCTCCGTGTCGAAGGCCACGGCCTGGTCGCCGACGCCCTCGAGTTGCAGTTGGGCGAACTCCCACTTGAGGGTGGTCGGCTTGGTGGAGGGCTCCTCATACAGGTAGAGCTGCATCTGGCGGATCGCGCCGCGGTGGATCGTCAGCAGCCAGTCGCTGTACTCCATCCAGCGCCCGACGGGCACGTTG
Source organism: uncultured Armatimonadia bacterium (assembly GCA_964653205.1). Taxonomy (GTDB): domain Bacteria; phylum Armatimonadota; class Zipacnadia; order Zipacnadales; family UBA11051; genus JAJFUB01. The sequence continues at coordinate 2,298 of CAZZDO010000265.1, forward strand.
TGGTTGAGGGACTGCTGGGTCATCGGCTTGTCCGGCAGGTCCTCGCGCAGCGTGTTCGCGTCGTACATGACGATGGCGAGGCGGCGCTGGCGCTGGGCGGGGTCGTCGCAGGTGACGCGGACCTTCATGCGCAGGCGCGTGTACTGCTGCCAGTCCTGGGGCTGCTCCCACGAGGTCGTCAGCTTGGGGTAGTCCTCGGCCACGCCATCCACGGCGACGCTGACGGCCAGCGGGGCGTCGGCGGTGGGCGACAGGTCCATCTTCGTCTGGCCGCGATCAATGCCCGGCAGCCAGGAGCGGGCGGGCGGGAGGAGGGTGAGGGTGCCGTCGCCCTGACCGAAGGCGAGGGCAGCAGCCAGAAGGGCGGTGAGGATGAGGGTCGGTCTCATGATGGTCTCCATGGTGCGGATTGGCGGCAACGGCGGCGAGGATGCCGGTCCGGACAGGCGCGGCCCCCTATAGCTTCTCCCTCGTCGTCCACGCCCCTACCTTCTGCCGCAACTCGTCGAGCGTCCCCGCCTCAACCGCCGTCCGCAGCTCCGCCATGAACGTGGCGTAGAAGGTCAGGTTGTGCTCGCTCAGGAGCTGCCACGCCACCGGCTCCTTGCAGGTGAACAGGTGGCGCAGGTAGCCGCGACTGACGCGCCGGCACGCTTCGCAGCCGCACGTCGGGTCCAGCGGCTCGTCGCTTTGGGCGTGTTCGAGGCGGTTGATCTTCAGCGGGCCGGCCCAGGTCATCAGGCTGCCGTGGCGGGCCATGCGCGTGGGCAGGACGCAGTCGAACATGTCCACGCCGCGCGCGGCGCATTCCAGGATGTCCAGCGGCGTGCCCACGCCCATCACATAGCGCGGCTGGTCCTCGGGTAGATACGGCAGCGCCGCCTCCAGCGCCGCCAGCATCTGCGCCTTGCTCTCCCCCACCGATAGCCCGCCGATGGCGTAGCCGTCGAAGCCGAGGGCGACGGTGCCTTCGGCGCTGCGGGCGCGCAGGTCGTCGTAGACGCCGCCCTGCACGATCCCGAAGAGGGCCTGGTGCGGGTTGCGGTGGGCCCGCCTGCTGCGCTCGGACCAGCGGAGGGTACGCTCCAGGGAAGCCTCAACGTACTCCTGCTCCGCCGGGTAGGGCGTGCACTCGTCGAAGATCATCGCGATGTCGCTGCCGAGGGCGTTCTGGATCGCCAGCGACTGCTCGGCCGTCAGCAGCAGCGCCTCGCCGGAGATGTGCGAGCGGAAGTGCACGCCCTCCTCGGTGATGTCTTTGGGCCGGGCGAGCGAGAAGACCTGGAAGCCGCCGCTGTCGGTGAGGATCGGGTGGTCCCAGCCCATGAAGCGGTGCAGGCCGCCCAGCGCCCGGACGACCTCGTGGCCGGGCCGCTGCCACAGGTGGTAGGCGTTGGCGACCAGCATCTCGATGCCGGTGGCCTCGACCGAGGGCGCGGGGCAGGCCTTGACGGTGGCGAGGCTGGCGCAGGGCATGAAGACGGGCGTGCGGACGGCGCCGTGGGTGAGGGTCAGGCGGCCGGTGCGAGCGGGGCCGCGTGAGGTAGCAATCTCGAATTTGAGCATGGGGGAGATTATAGCACGTCCGGGTGTGCAGGCAGGAAGCCCCGTGACCGACTGCGAACCTCACCTTATCACGCGTGGGAGAAGGGATCTGATGGAGACCCTTGACTTGACCGGCGCCTGGCATGTGACGCAGGCCGGCGCCGACGATGCTGTTCCCGCTGTCGTCCCCGGCTGCATCCATACCGACCTACTGGCGGCCGGGAAGATCCCCGACCCCTTCGTGCGCGACAATGAAGATCGCCTGCTCTGGATCGGCGAGGCGGAATGGACCTACGCGCGCACCTTCGACGCGCCCGCCGAGATGCTCGCGCACGAGCGCGTGCTGCTCCGCTGCGAGGGGCTGGACACGCTGGCGACCGTCCGCCTCAACGGCCGGGAAGTGGGCCGCGCGGACAACATGTTCCGCGTCTGGGAGTTCGACGTCAGGGACGCGCTCGTGGCCGGGGAGAACACCATCGAGGTGCAGTTCGCCTCGCCGCTGCCGGTCATCCGCGAGCGGCAGGCGGAGCGGCCGCTGCCCGGCTGGGGCGGGCCGAAGGAAGTGCGCGGCCGCGCCTGGGTGCGCAAGGAGCCCTGCAACTTCGGCTGGGACTGGGGGCCGGTCGTCGTCACCTGCGGCATCTGGCGGAAGATCGAGATCGTGGCGTTCAGCGAGGCGCGGCTGAGCGAGATCGTGGTGCGGCAGGAGCATGAGAATGGCAACGTGACGCTGCGGGTGGCGGTCGCGGCGGAGGTCGTCGGGCCGATCGGCCCGACGGCACGGGTGAGGGTTCATCTCGACAACGCCATTGTCGCCCAGGCTGACGTGGCCCTGGCCGACGGCACGGGAGACGCGCGGCTGCCCATCCCCGACCCGCAGCTCTGGTGGCCGAACAACCTCGGGGAGCAGACGCTCTACACCGTGGAGGTGGAGTTGCTCGGGCGCGATAAATCGCGCCACTACGGCGGCGAT
>CAZZDO010000265.1:4915-7429 GCA_964653205.1 uncultured Armatimonadia bacterium
AATCGCGCCACTACGGCGACCGCGTGCTCGATGCGTGCAGCAAGCGCGTGGGCCTGCGGACACTGAGGCTCGACCGCCACCCGGACCAGTGGGGCGAGTCGTTCCAGTTCGTCGTCAACGGCGTCCCGTTCTTTGCCAAGGGCGCGAACTGGATTCCCGCCGATGCGTTCGTGACGCGCATGACGCCGGAACGCTACCGCGACCTCTTGCAGAGCACCGCCGACGCCAACATGAACATGCTGCGCGTGTGGGGCGGGGGCATCTACGAGCAGGATGACTTCTACGACCTGTGTGACGAGCTGGGCCTCTGCATCTGGCAGGACTTCATGTTTTCGTGCGCGACCTACCCGGCGTTCGACGAGGCCTTCATGGCCAATGTCCGGGCCGAGGCCGAGGACAACGTGCGGCGGCTGCGGCACCATGCGTGCCTCGCGCTGTGGGTGGGGAACAACGAACTGGAGCAGGGGCTGGTCGGGGACGAATGGACCACCGGGACGATGAGCTGGGCGGACTATGACAAGCTCTTTGAGGGGCTGCTGCCCGACGTGGTCAAGCGCCTCGACCCCGAGCGGGACTATTGGCCGGGCAGCCCGCATTCGCCGTCGAACCGCCGGGACTTCAACAACCCCAATGAGGGCGATGCGCACCTGTGGAGCGTGTGGCACGGCCGCCAGCCGTTCGAGTGGTACCGCACCTGCGACCACCGCTTCAACAGCGAGTTCGGCTTCCAGTCCTTCCCCGAGCCGCGGACGGTCGCGGGCTTCACCGACCCCGGCGACCGCAACGTGACCAGCTACATCATGGAGCACCACCAGCGCAGCGGGATCGGCAATGACGCGATCTTGCAGTACATGCTTTCGTGGTTCCGCCTGCCCACCAGCTTCGACATGATCCTGTGGCTCAGCCAGATTCTGCAGGGCATGGCGATGAAGTACGCCGTGGAGCACTGGCGGCGGGCGATGCCGCGCGGGATGGGGACGCTGTACTGGCAGCTCGATGACTGCTGGCCGGTGGCCAGTTGGGCCTCGATTGACTACCACGGCAACTGGAAGGCGCTGCAGTTCATGGCGCGGCAGTTCAACAGCCCGCTGCTGCTGTCCGGGGTCGAGGACCTGGAGCGTGGGACGGTGGAGCTGCACGTGACGAGCGACTTGCTGGAGCCGACGGCGGCCGACGTGAACTGGTGGCTGGTGCGGGCCGACGGGACGTCCGTGGCCACGGGCAGTACGGCGATCGAGGCGGCGCCGGGCGCGAACACGCGGGTCGAGACGCTCGACCTGTCGGCGCATGTCGCGGCGCACGGCCCACGCGACCTGATCCTGGGGATGGAGCTGGGCGTGGATGGCGCAGCGGTCTCGTCGAACCTCGTGACCTTCGCCCGGCCCAAGCACCTGGAGCTGCAGGAGCCGGAGTTCGAGGTCAGCGTGGGCGCGGGCCAGGACGGGGCGTTCGCGGTGACGGTGGCGGCGCGGCGGCCCGCGCTGTGGACGTGGCTGGGCCTGCCCGGGCCGGCGCGCTACAGCGACGGCTTCGTGCACCTGTTCCCGGGCCGGCCGGTGACGATCACGGTGCGGCCGGCGGTGGCGATGTCGCTCGATGAGGTGCGGGCGGGGCTGGTGGTGCGGAGCCTGATAGACACGTATCGCTAAGAGCAATACCCCATGGAATACCGCCTCCTGGGCCGCACCGGGCTGCGCGTGTCGGCCCTCGGCTTCGGCGCCGGGCCCGTGGCCGCGTTGATGACCGACGCGGGCGCGGAGGCGCGGCAGCGCGCGACCGTACAGGCGGCGCTGGACGCGGGCATCAACTGGTTCGACACCGCGCCTGGCTACGGCGACGGGGCCTCGGAGCGACAACTGGGGCGGACGCTGCGCGAGTTGGGCGCCCTGGATAGCGTGCATGTCGCGACGAAGGTGCGGCTGCAGCCGGGCGAGGAGCGGGACGTGCCCGGGGCGGTGCGGCGGTCGGTCGAGGGGAGCCTGCAGCGCCTGGGCCGCGACCGCGTGGAGCTACTGCAACTGCACAATGCCGTGACGGCCGAGGCGGGGGCGTTGGCGCTGTCCATCACGCCCGCGACGGCCGTGGCCGTGGGCGAGGCGCTGGCGGGGTTGCGGGACGAGGGGATGATCGGGCACGTCGGGCTGACGGGGCAGGGGGAGGCGGCGGCGTTGCGGGAGGTGCTGGCGTCCGGGCGGTTCGCGACGGCGCAGGTGGCGTGGAATGTGTTGGAGGCGGTGCGCCGCGAACCCGCCGTTCTTGCCTTGAGCGACTACACTGTTGCCGGCGTGGCCGTCATCGCCATCCGCGCGCTGGCGGGCGGGGCGCTGGCCCTCCGGCCCCCCAGCGCGCACACGCAGCGCACCCCCTTCTTCCCCCTCGCCCAGTACGAGGTCGACGTGCGGGAGGCGGAAGCGTGGCAGCGCCGCTTGCCTGAGGGCGTTGCCCTCCCGGAAGCGGCGCTGCTTTTTGTGCTGCACGACCCGCAGGTGAGCATCACGTTGGTTGGCTTCGCGG
>CAZZDO010000266.1:0-7416 GCA_964653205.1 uncultured Armatimonadia bacterium
TCTTGTCATTCGTGAAGCTGTGGGTGAGGCCGCTGTAGGGCGGGGGCTTGTACCCCGCCCATCCGTTTAGTGAGCGGTAGGCGGGGCGGGGTACAAGCCCCCGCCCTACAGCGGCTGCATCCCGAAGCTCAGACCCGACAGTTCACCAGTACGAACCTACATGAATCTGGAGTATCGAACGTGGAACAAGACTGGCAACCCCCCAAGCCCCAACCGAAGCAAGGCAGCAACCCGAAGGACGAGCACGAAGAGCAGAACGACCGCATCCGCGAGCGCCTGGGCAGCATCAAGCATGAGTGGCTGGTGCTCAGCGGCAAGGGCGGCGTCGGCAAGAGCACCGTGGCCGCGAACCTCGCCTGGGCGCTGGCCCAGCGCGGCCACCGGGTGGGCCTGCTCGACGCCGACATCAACGGCCCCACCGTCCCGCTGATGATGGGCTTGCAGGACCGCATCGGCCAGAGCATGACTGGCTTCACCCCGGTGCCGGTGCTCGAGAACCTGCTGGTGATGTCCATCAGCTTCTTCCTGGACCGCCCGGACACGCCGACCATCTGGCGCGGGCCGCTCAAGGGCGGCATCATCCGCCAGTTTGTCGCCGATGTAGACTGGGGGCCGCTGGACTATCTCATCGTGGACTTGCCCCCCGGCACCGGCGACGAGCCCCTCACCGTCGCCCAGACCTTCCCCCAGGCCGACGGCGGCATCATCGTGACCACCCCGCAGGAGGCCAGCCTGGCCGTCTGCCGCAAGGCCATCAACTTCCTGACCGCGGTACGCCTGCCATGCCTGGGGGTCATCGAGAACATGAGCGGCTTCATCTGCCCGCACTGCGGCGAGCTGACCCCGGTCTTCTCGCAGGGCGGCGGCCGGGCCATGGCCGAGCAGATGGGCGTGCCGTTCCTGGGGGAGTTGCCCCTGGCGCCGGAAGTCGTGGCGCTGTCCGACGAGGGACACCCCCTCGTCGGCGCCGAGGCGCCACCGGCGTTGCGCGAGGCGTTCGACCTCATTGTGAACCGGCTCACGGCAGAGTCATAGGGAGGCATCCTTCGCTGACTGGCGACTTGTACAAGCGACTCACGCAGGAACTCGCAAGCCGGTGCGTTGCCCTCGGCCTCGCGGACGAGACCGTCCGCGTCACCGCGCGCGACTTGAGCCCCGAGGAGGCTATCGGCAACCCGGAGCACGACGACTACCCGCTTATCGTCGGGCGCGAGCGCATGATGGAGACGGTCGTCCGCGGCGCGCAGGGCCAGGCCTACACGGACATGTACGGCCACTGGGAAGGGCCCATGTGCGAGGTCTGGGAGACCGCGCCGGCCAACAACTTCCGTCGCGCCATTCTCGTCGCCACGCTCAACGCCGTCATGCGCCATGCCGGTGAACTGCCGGACACGGCGCACTGCAAGGACGCCGGGCCGGTCGAGTGCGCCCGGGAACTCCCCGCCTTTCTCGAGCGCACTGGCCTGCGTCCCCCCTTCGTCCTGATCGGCTATCAGCCCCGTCTGGCCGAAACGCTCGCCACTGTAGGCGAGGTCCGCATCGTGGACCTCGATGTCAAGCACATCGGTCAACTGCGCGCCGGGGTGACGGTGCACGGGCCGGAGGACACGGCCGCCGTCTTGAGCGATGCCGGCGGCGCGCTCGTCACCGGGTCCACCGTCGTCAACGCCACCCTGACGGACTTCCTCGATCTCCCCGTCCCCACCGTCTTCTATGGCGTTACCATCGCCGGCCCGGCCCATCTTCTCGGGCTGGCGCGCTTCTGCCCCGTCGCCTCCTGAAGCGATCACCCCGCTCGGACGGCAGGAATCCCTCTCCCCCAGAGCCAACCATGCGAGGCCTTCCGTACGGAGACACTGCCCAGGCAGGAGCGGACCCGATGAGAACGCGCGCGTGGTCTGTCGTCACGGCAGTCATCATGCTGGCGGCGTGGCAAGGCAGCGTCGGTTCGGCCAGCGCCGCCCCGCCGGACGCCTACTGGAGCTTCGACGGGCAGGCCTCGGCGGCCCTGCGGGACGGCGCCCGGGAGGCTAGGCCCGAGAACGGCCTGCTCTTCGCCGACGGCGTCAGCGGCCAGGCCTTGACCGTCGGCAGCCCGGACGGCAAGAACGCGCGCTCCGTCTACACCCCCGTTCAGGACCTGCTCAACCCGCAGGAAGGCAGCGTCTCGCTCTGGGCCAAGCCGCTGGACTGGCATGGCGGCGACGCCCCGTTTCACATCTTCCTGCGGGCCATGTCGGGGGACACCTACTTTCTCGTCTACAAGTACTTCAACAGCAACGACCTGCTCTTCCTGATCGGTCAGTTCGAGAAATGGACCAGCGTGCGCACGCCCATCCCCGACTGGGGCCCCGGCCAGTGGCACCACATCGCGTGCACGTGGAGCGACAGCGAGATCACGCTGTGGACGGACGGCCACCGGCGCGCAGTGGAGCGCCTACGCTACCCTACCGTGTTCGACAAGCTCGAGCCGCTGAGCCTCGGCCCGGGCGGCTGGCGCGATGGCCAGAGCGGCACGAGTCTGATTGACGAGGTGCGCCTGTACCGGACGGTGATCAGCCGCGCCGACATCGAGCAGCAGTACCTGCAGCACGCCGACACGGCCGGCATCGCCCACGAAGGCGGGCTCGTCACCGTCGGCCTGTGCGCGCCGCAGGTGGACGGCCAGGCTACTGCCGAGGAGTACGGCTTCAGCACCACCGCCTTCGTGACGACCGGCATGGCGCTGTCCCGCCGCCAGGGGCACTGCTTCCTGGGCTACGACGAGCAACGGCTGTACGCGGCCGTCTCGGGGCCTGCCGCGGGCGCCGAGCGCACCGAGTTGTACGTGTCGCCCGCGCCGACCGCGAGGCCCCGCTACCGGTTCACCTTCACGCCCGACGGCGGCGCCGCCGCAACACGCGACGGCGCGGCCTGGGACTGCCCCGGCCTGCAGACGCGCAGCGCGACTGCCGACGGCGTCTGGACGGCCGAGGCTGCCATCCCCTTCGCCGCCTTCGGCCTGAACGGGCCCCCAGACGGGCAGACCTGGCGCGGCAACATCGGCCGCGCGTACCGCGAGCCGGCGGAATGGACCAGCCTCGCGCCCGTCGTGGGCGGGCCGGGCGACTGGAGCCACTTCGTCAACCTGCGCTTCCGCCGCGAGGCCCCGGCGCTGCACCTCGCTCGCTTCGTGGATGTCGCCACGAAGGTGTCCCAGCCCCTCATCACGGCTCGCGCGGCGGCCGGGGGCGTCGTCAGCGGCGCCCTGTTCAGCAGCACCGGCCGCCAGTACGGCGACCGCACCACCAACTTCACCCTCTGGCAGGACGGCCGCGCGACGCCCTTCGCTCCCAAGGAAGCCCCGCTGACCGGGGAGCGGCGCTTCGGGCTGGCGATCAACCTCAGGACCGCCGCCGGCGAAGAGCCTCTCTGCCGGCGCAGCTTCGTCTACGACCCCGGCGAGCCGTTGGCCGTGCTCGCCGCGTACACGCTGCATGAGGGCCGGCAGTTGCAGGTCACCGCCCGGGGTCGCGGCGAGGGCGTCGTGCGCGCGCGATTCCTCAAGCCCGACGGCACAACCGTGCTGGCGCGGACCCAGCCCGTGCCCCCCAATGCCCTCTTCTTCACCGCGCGCTTCGACCTGGACTTCGGGGTGCTCACGCCGGGCGACTATGTGCTGCGCATTGACCACCTCGCGGCCAGCGGCGCCGCCAGCGGCAACTTCGAGCAGGAGTACCGCGTCCCGGACCCCAAGGGGCCGATGTTCGCCCCGTACGTGGACCCGCAGGCCGATGTCGTCCCCGCGCCGTGGACGCCGCTGCAGAGCGATGCCACCACCGCGCAGATGTGGGGGCGGCGCTACGATCTCGCGAGTGGCTGCCTCGTGTCCGGGCTGCGCAGCCAGGGGCAGGAGCTGCTCGCCGCGCCCGTGCGCCTGCGGCTGGACGGGAAGGAGCTGGTCGCCACCTCCCCGTCGCAGGTCCGCCGCCTGTCCGGCAGCGACATGCGCGCGGAATGGGACAAGCTGACCGACTACGGCGTCTTCACTGTCAACAGCCATCTGACCGTCCACTTCGACGGCACTTGCGATGTCTCGATGACGGTGGCGCCGCCGGCCGGCCGGCCGGCGCAGCTACAGAGCCTCGCGCTCGAGTTCCCCTTCCGCGACGAAGTCATCCGCCTCGTGCGCGACGCCTTCGTGTCCTACGGGAGCAAGTCCGGAGCCGTGGGCGACACCTGGCGCCAGACGCTCGCCGACCGGCCGCTGCTGTGGCTGGGCAAGGAGGATGTTGGCTTCAACTGGATCGCCGACGACCTCAGCCAGTGGCACTTCCGGCAAGCCGACCGCAACGTGGAGATCGTGCGCGGCGACGGCCAGGCCGTCATGCGGCTGAACCTCGTGGACTCCCCCCTGCGCCTGGAGCAGCCCCGCACCTTCGACTTCGGCTTCGTCGTGACACCCTCCCGTCCGCTCGACCCGCGCCTGCGCCGCTACCGCACCGACAAGGAATGGCAGATGTGGTGCCAGCCGTGGAAGTACTTCAACTACCTGGATGCCGACCAGGTCGAGAAGTGGCGCCTGGACAACGACTCCGCCGGCCATGACAGCACCTTCCTGTACATGAGCCACAACTTCGTCTCGCCCTTCTGCCCCGAGTGGCCCTACTGGGAGGAGGACTGGCGACACATCGGCCGGGCGTATGGCGAATGCACCGGCGACCTGGACGCGCCCCCGGTCACGCGCAACTTCGGCTGCTACGCCGAAGCCTGCCTGGGCAGCGACAGCTTCCGCAACTTCCACCTGCGCCAACTCGAGGCGTTGCTCAAGCGGGCGCCCATTGTCCCCCAGGCCCGGCACTACTACTTCGACTTCGCCTATGGCGCCGGCTGCAGCAACACCCACCACGGCTGCAGCCTCTGGACCGACCTGTCGGGCAAGCGCCGCCCGCGCCTGCTCAACGCCCGCACCCGCGAGGTCACGCTGGCGACCTACCGCATGATCAAGCGCTCCGACCCGAACGCGACCATCAGCGCCCACCTCGGCTTCCCGCGCGATCTGCCCGTGCAGCACTTCAACGAGATCATGGTCATCGGCGAGGGAACGGAGCCGGAGGTTGCCACGAAGGGGAGCTACTACGACATATTGACGCCGGAGCTGTTCCGGGCGACGTACCTGCCGGAGACGTGGGGGATGAAGGTCGTGTTCATCAACCAGCTCACGCGCGCTCCGTACATCTTCCGGCCGGAGAAGTTCGCGGCGTACAACATCGAGGACCCGGAGACCCGCCGGGCGCTGTTGCACTTGCTGGGCTACCTGATGGTGCACGATGTGGACGGCTGGTGGCCCAACCTCAGCCGCTACCGGTCCATCGTCGAGAAGCTCTGGGCCACGCAGGACGCCCTCGGCTGGGACGAAGAGGTCGCGTTCCACCCGTACTGGCACGAGAGCAGCGGTGTGGCGCTGGTGAGCCCGAAGTCCAGCCGCCTTCTCGCCTCGGCCTACTCGCGCCGGGGGAAGGTGTTGCTGGCGGTGCTGAACGACACCGATGAGGCGCAGGCGGTCACGCTGCAACTGGACCTGGCGAAGCTCGGCGCGCAGGCGGGCGCGCGGGGGAGTGATGTGTGGGACCCGGGGAAGACGTACGAGTTGGCGCCGCAGTGGCAGGACACCATCCCGCCGCGCGGCTTCCGGCTCGTTCTCTGGGGCGGTTAGCTCTTCATCCTTTCGGGCAGCCACGGCGCGCCAGGCCGCACAGATCAATTCCGAGGTGCTACGAGACAAATGACCACAACGCCGAAGATCATGGTCGTGGGCGCGCACGCGGACGATGTCGAGATTCTCGCCGGCGGCACGCTGTGCAAGTACCGCGCACAGGGCCATGAGATCGTCTATGTCATGAGCACGGACAACATGTCCGGCGGCGTCCACACGCTGCAGCCCGATGGCACGGTGACCACCACGCACGAGCCGCCCGAACTCATGTCCGCCCGGCGCAAGCGCGAGTGCGCCGCCGCGGCGGCCCGGCTCGGCACGACACCGATACACCTGGACCATCCCCAGCGGCACTACCGCGACGCGGCCGGCGTGCAGCACGAACTGCGCTATGGCTGTGCGCGGCCGCCCACCGTGCCGCCCGAGGTGCCCACCATCCTGACGGCCTACGAAGACGAGGCGAGCGTGGCGCGGCTGACCGAGTTGATCCTCGAACACGATCCCGTCTGTGTCATCACCCACGACCTGGCGGTCACGAGCATCGAGCACCAGGCCACCGTCCTGCTGGTCGTGGCCAGCTTCTGGCGGGCGGTGGGCCAGGGGTTCGGCGGCGCCATGCTGCAGGGCCGCGAGGATGATCTGGTTTTCGGTGACCTCAACGCCCGGTGGGATACCTTCGTGGACATCACCGACACGCTGGATCAGAAGATGCAGCTCATCGGGTGCCACGCCTGCCAGATGCCGACCGCGCACTACCCCCACCACGGGCACCGGCAGCGGCCGCTCAAGTGGGGGGCGGCCTGTGGCTGCAGCGCCGCCGAGGTCTTCACGTGGGTGCGCCGCGTTGACCGCTGCGACAGCCCGCTGCTGGCCGAGCTGGTGCGGAACTCGCGGCCTTGAGAGATGGAGGGATGCACGATGCACGGGATTCATCGCGTCGCTGCCGTTCTCGTTCTGATGGCCGCCCTGGCTGCTGCGGCTCACGCCGCCCCGCCGGCCACGGGCAAGCTCGCCCTGTCCGCCAATGGCGCCACCCACTACCGGATCGTGCCGCCGGACCAGCCCTCCAAGGTGGACGAGTACGCGGTCCAGACGCTGGTGGACACCCTCCAGCAGATGACCGGGGCGGAGTTCCCGGTCGTGGCGGCGGCGGAGTTGCCCGCTGGCGCCCCGGCGATCTTCGTCGGCGTCAGCGCCCCGGCTCTCAAGCGCCTCGGCGGCGATCCGCTGAAGTCACTCAAGGCGCAGGAGCATGTCTCGCGCAGCCGGGGAGCGGACATCTTCCTGCATGGCGAGGGCGTCCACGGCAACCTGCATGCGGTGATGGAGTTCCTCGAGAACTCGCTGGGCTGGCGCTGGTACTCGGTGTATGAGAAGCCGGTCGTCCCCTCCCGGCCCAGCGTGACGCTGAACCCCTTCAACCGCAAGCGCGGGTTCTCATATCCGAGCCGCGAGTTGACGCTGTACTGGGGCCCCGACTTCTACTACCAGAACGGCATGAACACGGCCTCGGAGAAGTGGGGCAAGGACCCGGCGTCCCCCTTCGTGTCCTACCTGCGCAATGACAAGTTCGTGCACAGCCTGTTCACGTACATCCCGCCCTCGCCCGACACCCCCTATCTGCGCCGCGACTTCACCTGGCTGCCGCGCACGGACTACTTCGCGACGAACCCCGATTTCTTCTCCATGGACGCCACCGGCAAGCGCGTTCCGACCATGCA
>CAZZDO010000267.1:0-7412 GCA_964653205.1 uncultured Armatimonadia bacterium
GTTGGAAGCCGCTCGTACGAGGGTGGGCGGGGCCTTCGCTCGCGGCTGGAAGCCGCTCGTACGAATCACTATTGTCTCACGGTCAAGGATGCAAGAACAACTGCCCCCCACAACTGACCAACCCCTGGCGCCGGGACTGCATCCCGGCGCTCGCGGCGTCACGGCGCGAGCCCTCATCATCGCCTGCCTGCTGCTGCCCTTCAACGCCTACTGGGTCATCCAGATGGAAGTGGTCCGCTACCAGGGCCACCCCACTACCGTCTCGCTGTTCTACAACTCCGTCTTCATCCTGTTGGTCTTGCTGCTCGCCAGCCACTTCCTGGCCAAGCTTGCCCCCCGCGCCGCGTTGCACCGCAATGAGATGCTGGTCATCTACCTCATGGTCACCATCGCCTCGGCCCTGGCCGGGCATGACCTCGTGCAGGTGGTGGCGCCGCAGGTCGTCACGCCCTTCTATCTCGCCTCGCCGGAGAACAAGTGGGAAGAGCTGTTCTTCCAGTACATCCCCCAGTTCATCAGCATTCGCGACCCGCGCATCTTCAATCCGGCCTTCGAGGGCTATGCCACCTTCTTTACGAAGGAGCGCATGACGGCGTGGGCGGTGCCGGCCGGAAGCTGGGCGCTCTTCCTGGCGGTGCTGAGCACCGTCATGCTGGCGATGAACGCACTGCTGCGCCGGCGCTGGATGGACCTGGAGAAGCTCAACTATCCCATCACGCACCTGCCGTTGGACCTGAGCCAACCGGGCCTGCCGCTGCTGCGCAACAAGCTGATGTGGGTGGGCTTCGGCCTCGCGGCGCTGGTGGACATCATCAACGGCGTGCACGAACTCGTCCCCGCCTGGCCGCTCATCAAGGTCCGCGTCGTGCATTACGACCAGTACATGCGCACGCTGTTCGTGGGCTTCCCGTGGCGGGCGCTGGCGGGAACGCGCATCTCGTTCTACCCGTTTGCCGTGGGCCTGGGGATGTTGCTGCCGCTGGACCTGGCGTTCTCGTCGTGGTTCTTCTACCTGTTCTGGAAGGCACAGCGGCTGGCGTCGCTGCTGGTGGGGCTGGATAAGATCCCCGGCTTCCCGTATGTCGAGGAGCAGTCCTCGGCAGCTTATCTGGGGCTGACGGCCTTCGCGCTGTGGATGGCGCGGCACTACCTGCGCGGTATCTGGAAAGACATGACGGCGGGAAAGCGGGATAGCGGGAAGGCGGTCTCGCCATCTCCTCATCCCCCCATCCCGCCATCGCCAGAGCCCATGGCCTACCCCGTCGCCCTGTGGATCATCGCCGGCGGCGTCGTGCTGCTGCTGCTCTTCGCCCACGCCCTGGGCATGTGGGCCTGGGTGGGCATCATCTTCTTCGCCATCTACTTCGGCATCTCGCTGGCCGTCACGCGCGTCCGGGCCGAGCTGGGCCCCCCCGCCCACGACTTGCACCGCGGCGGGCCGGACCTGATCCTCACCAACATGTTCGGCACCGACCGCACCATCCTCGACGCCCAGCAGCTCACGTCGCTCAAGCTCTGCTACTGGTTCAACCGCGCCTACCGGGCTCACCCCATGCCGATCCAGCTCGAGGCCTTCAAGATCGCGCAGATGTCGGGCATCCGCATGTCCTCGATGGCCTGGGCGCTGACGTTGGCGACGTTCGTGGGGGTGTTCTCGGCCTGGGGGGCGCAACTGCACCTGTTCTACAGCTACGGCATGGCGGCGCGCGCGGGCAATACAAGTCGCTACTTCGGCCAGGAGCCCTTCACCGAGCTGGCCTCGTGGCTCAACGCGCCCTTCCACACCCGCTGGCCGCGCCTCGGGGCCTACGCCGTCGGCTTCCTGTTCACGTGGCTGCTGATGACCCTGCGCGTCAACTTCATCTGGTGGCCCTTCCACCCGGTCGGCTACGCCATCTCCTCCAGTTGGTCCATGAACTGCCTGTGGCTGCCAATCCTGATCGCCTGGGCCATCAAGGCCATCATCCTGCGCTACTTCGGCTTCAAGAGCTTCCAGGCCGCGATCCCCTTCGCGCTGGGACTGGTGCTGGGCGAGTTCGTCGTCGGCAGCCTCTGGACGATCCTGGGCATTGTGCTGCAGGTCAATACGTACAGCTTTTGGGTATAGGGATTGGGGACGGCTCCCAAGGGAGGGTGATCAGCTTGCGTATAGCACTTCCTCTGCTGGTACTCCTGGCGGCTTCGACGGTGTCCTCGGCCGCCGAAGATCTCCTGGCCGATCTGCGGGCCGAGGTCGCCGCCATCACGGCCACGGCGACCCTCAAGGAGAGCGTGGCGGCCAAGGGCGACGGCGGCCCGCGCTATGCCAACAGCACCGTCACGCTGGCCGGCGACATGGCCACGTACGCCCTGCAGTACAAGAGCTTCCTGCCGCCCAACGAAGCCCGCAACCGCGGGGAACTCAACGACTGGGCCAGCGGCCTGGGCATGACCCAGCCTTCCGTCCACGGCTGGTACAGCAACGGTTTCGTCGAGGTGCGGTTGGCCGACGCCCAGCGCACCTGCAGCATCTCCGACGTGTGCGGGCAGCCAAAGCTTGTGCAGGAGAAGGGCAAGATCGTCGCGGCCGACTACGACTGGAAGTTGCCCAACGGCACCGTCAAGCTGCGGTTCTTCATCCTCGCCGACCGCCCGGAGCTGTTCCTGCGCGTCTCTGCCATCCCCAACTCCCCGCCGGCCACACTGCAACTGGACTTCCGCTGCTATCCCGGCGGTTTTGTCGGCCCCTTCGACCGCCGCGCCCATACGGCGCTCCAGGAGATCAAGCACGCCGGGCCGGACCTGGCCACGGCGCCGCTTGATCCCGTCAAGGAGCCCTGGATCGTGATGGCCGACCACTACCCCGGCATCACGCCCCGGCCCATGGGCCCATGCACCATCACTGCCGACCCGGAGGGCGTGGCCAGCGCGCGCGTGGAGATCAAGGGCAACTACCCCGTCGAGCCCAAGTACGAGACGAAGCCCGGGGTGCTGACGGCCACCTTCATCGTCCGCGAGTTCGCGCCGACGACGTGGGAGAGCGCCCGCGATGAAGTGGCGGGGACGACGGCCGAGGCGTTGCAGGCCGCGCAACAGGCCCTCGCGGCCCTGCCGCAATAGGAGAGCGACCATGCACCGCAACCTCGTGCTTCTGACGGTAGTGAGCGTCGGCGTGGCGCTCGCCTCCGAGCCCGTCGTGCCGGCCGCCCCGCCCTTCACGCCCTCACCCGTCATCGAGTGGGGCCGACCGCTGGACGGCCCGCCCCTGCGCGTCGTGTGCCTGCTGCAGGGCGCGAAGGAGGAGGGCTATGAACTACTCCGCCGCTTCAACTTCGACGGGCAGTTGCTGCTCGGCGAGAGCGGCAAGTATGGCGTGAAGAGCGGGCCGTCCAGCCTCGCGCGCAAGCGGTTGGCCGCCGGCGATGTGGATGTGTTCGTCATCGGCGGCATCTACTGGAAGAGCTTGCCGGCGACACTGCGGCTGGCGATCCTGGAGAGCGTCGAGAAGGGCATGGGGCTGCTGCTGGTGGACTGCCACCCCAACTGGTGGGACACGACGCTGCCGAAGGTCATGGCGGCCTCTCCCGCGCGGGAGGCCGCCGCCGCCGTGACCAGCGGCATTCCACTCGACCTCCTGCCCCTCGTCACGCTGGACCCCGGACGCAACGCCTACTGCCTCTACCCCGACGCCGACCATCCCGCGCCGACGCCGGAACAGCTCGTGACCGCGGCGCACTTCGGGAAGGGTCGCGTCTGCATCCTCAACTACTCCACGGCGCAGAGCAACGTCGTCTACCTGTACTCGCTCACGCCCGGCGTGCGCGTCCCGAATGCACCCTTCGCCCGCCCGTATCCGTACTGGGAGTACTGCCACAGCCTGCTGGGCAAAGCAATCCGCTGGTGTGGCAGTGGGAGCGCCAGCTTCCAGCTGGCAGCCGTTGCCGGAGTCGAAGGGCGTCGAGTGGCGCGCGTCACGGTCTCGTCCCCGGTCGCCCGGACCTTCGAGCTAGCCGCCGAGATCCGCGACCGCTTCCACAACGCCATCAGCTCAACGAAGGCGAGGCTGATCCTGCCCGCCGACCAGCAGAAGACGTGGGACGTGACGTTCCCTGAAGACTCATACCTGCCCCCCGAAGGCCTCTACTTCGTCAACGTCTGGGCCAAGCAGGACGGCAAGGTCCTCGACTGGGCCACCGCCACCGGCGAGGCCCCCGCCCCGGCGAAGATCGCCGCCCTCACCCTCGACCGCCCGCGCTACGCCCGCGAGGAGCCCGTGCAGGTCGGCATCACCTGCGAGGGCGCGCTCGACGGCGCGAAGCTGCAGGTGCGCCTCGTCGGCAATGACGGCCGCGTGCTCGCGAGCCAGAGCCTCCCGGCCAAGCCCATGCAGACGCTGACGCTCTCGCTCGCCGCCGCGCAGACCCTGGTCAGCCGCGTCGTCGCCGAACTGCGCACCGGCGAGCGCACGCTCTCCCGCGAGCAGGCCGCCGTCTTCCTCGCCCCCGGCCCGCCCCAGCAGTTCTTCGCCTACTCGTGGATTGACGGCGAGGCCTACTACATGGGCAACTACTGTAGGCGGCTGATTGACCAGGGCGTGGACGGCGCGCTGGCCGGCGGCGGGGCCGCGACGTACTACTTCCAGGGCGGGCGCGAGGCTGTCGAGAACAACCTGCGCCTCGTGCCGACCAACGTGACCGACAGCCGCCTGGGCAAGGCGCCCGATGGCGACCCGGCCAAGCTCCCGCGCCCGCTCACCGACCCCACCGTCATCGCCGAGGAGACGCGGCGCCTGCGCACGAACGTCCCCATCGTCGCGCCGATGCAGCCGCTCGGCTACTCGCTCATGGACGAATGGGCGCTGGGGTGGAATGACAGGCCCACGGACTACTCGGACGCCTCGCTGAAGGCCTTCCGCCAATGGCTCAGGGGCGTCTATCCGGACCTCGCGGGGCTGAACGCCGAGTGGGGCGCACAGTTCGCCTCGTGGGATGACGCAACCCCGCTGCAAGTCAAGGACGTGCCCAAGGGCGCGGAGGTCGGGAAGACCAACCTCGCCCCCTTCGTGGACTACCGTCTCTTCATGGACACCGTCGGGCCGACGGCCTTCGGCGGCTTCGCGCAGACCATCCGGGAGATGGACCCCGGCGCCCCGGTGGGGCTGTGCGGCACCGAGAGCAACGGCACCTGGTACGGCTACGAGTGGTACCAACTGTGCCAGGCGCTCGACTTCATCTGCGGCTATGGCGACGCGGCCGCCGAACCGATCATCTCACGCGGGATGCGCGGCCTGCAGCGGGAGTTGCAGCGCTCGTTCCGCCGCCCGGGCACGCTGCTCTCCTGCTGGGTCGGCTACCACGCCACCCCGCTGTACCGCGACCTGCCGCTCAAGCTGCTGCTGCACGACTTCCAGGGCATCGCGTACTTCGCGGGCATGCCGGAGGCGTGGGCGGACTTCCCGTACCAGAACTACGACTTCACGCTCAGTGACCGGGCGCTGGCCTCGGGCGCGGGGACGGACGAGTTGCGCCAGGGCCTCGACCAACTCCTCTGGCACAGCCGCCGCGACCACTGCGGGGTGGCCCTCCTCATCTCACCGCCGAGCCAGCACGTCGCCTCGGCGCTGCGGCAGGAGGGGCCGTGGGGCGAGGCCGTCGTCGCCCTTGCGCGGGCGCTCGAGGACAACAGCCTGCAGTATGACTTCATCGCCCCGCAACAGCTTGCCGCGGGGGTGCTCGCCGAGCGCCAGTACCGCGTGCTGCTGCTGCCGCAGGTCACGTGCCTCTCGGACGCCGAGATCAAGGCCGTTCAGGCCTTCCTCGCCGCCGGGGGCAAGGTCGCGTTCGACCGCGCACCGGGGGTGTTGGATGAGCACGGGAAGCCCCGCGCCGCTGCGCCGCAACTCGCCGGGGCCCTGGACCTCGGCCCCCTCCCGGCCGACCGCCAAGAATGCCAGGAGGACCTCACCAAGCGACTGCCGACCCTCGGCCTCCAACCGCTCGCCAAAGTCGAGCAGTCCTCCGGCGAGGTCTTGCCGACCGAGACGATCCGCTACTTCAGCGGCGACCACGAACTGGTGAGCCTGCAGACCGACTGGATGGATCACAAGCAACCCGAGCCGGAGGCGAAGATCACGCTCCCGCGCGAGGGGTTCGTGTATGACGTGCGTGAGGGGAAGGCACTGGGGAAGACGCGGACGGTCACGGCGAAGCTGGACCCGTACCACATCCTGCTCTACGCGATCCTGCCGTACGAGGTGCGCGGCCTGTCGGTCGCCGTCCCCCCGAATCTCGTACGAGCGGCTTCCAGCCGCGAGGCCGTCGTCAGCATCGCCCTCCAGGCCTCGGCCAAGCCGGGGACGCACTACCTGCGGCTGACGCTGCAGGGCCCGGACGGCAAGCCCCGGCCCGGCTTCGCGCGGACGGTCGTCGCCGAGAACGGCGTCGGCCAGACGAAGCTGCTGTTCGCCGTCAACGACCCGCCCGGCGCGTGGAAGCTGACCGCCCGCGACGCCGAGACCGGCGTGACGGGGACGGCGACGCTGCAGCTCAACTGACGCGCTCAACGACCGCGTAGGTGCGCCGGTCCTCCGGCGCACGATCCCGCGAGCACACCGCCCGCCGGAGGACCGGCGGGCCTACGCGACGGTCGGCGAGACGGCCCTCACTTCTGCGTCGCCATCAGCGGCCCGTACGTCGGCTCGCGCCGCTCCCACCACGCCACGTTGCGGAACGTCGCCCACGTCCATGTGCGCGGCAGGGCGCTCAGGTCCACATCCGCGTGGACGAGCCGCTTGCTCGCCGCCAGCGCGAGCACATCCCCGGTCGGCCCGATGACCGCCGTCCCCTGCCCCGTGTTGCGCGAGATGACCATCCAGAGCTGGTTGTCCATCGCGCGCGTGCGCTGGATGGCCAGCCACCGGTCCTCATCGAAGTCGCTGTCGAGGCCGGTCCAGTACCGCGCCGCGCGGTGGTCGCCCATGATCGGCAGGCACAGGATTTCGGCGCCCATTCGTGCCGGCACGCGCGCGGATTCCAGCGCCGAGGAGTCCATGCAGATGTTCATCGTGATGCGCGCGCCGTCCAGCTCGTAGACCGGGAACTCGTGCCCCGGCGTGACGCCCCACCACACCTCCAGCGGCGACGCGAGATGCACCTTGCGGTACTTGCCGACCAGCGCCCCGTCCTTGCCGATCAGCACGCAGCAGTTGTGCACCATCTCCTGGTTGCGCTCCCACGCCGAAAAGCACAGGGCCATCTTCGCCTCGCGGGCGAGTTCCTGGAAGGGCTCGATGACCTTGCCGGGGATGGGGATGGCCTGCTTGAAGATCGCCTCGGGGTTGCTGGGCATGCCGGTGGAGAGCATCACTTCGGGCAGGCACAGCAAATCCACATGCTGCTCGGCGCCGGTGCGCGCGAGGCTCAGGTACGCCTGTC
>CAZZDO010000268.1:0-7406 GCA_964653205.1 uncultured Armatimonadia bacterium
CTGGGGCACGGGCTCACACCTCTTCCGTGGGGATGAGGTCTTGTTCCCTGCCGCGCGGACGGGTTCCTTCTCCTTGCCTTCATGCCGGTCGGGCATTACAATCAGTCCAGAGCCGTGCTTCAGGAGAGTTCCGTGCCCGACCCCGCCCGTCCACTCATCGTCCTGCACAGCCCCTCATACGTGCTCAAGCGCCGGGAACTGCAGCGCCTGGTGGGGCAGTTGCTGACCCCAGAGGACCTCGAATACTGCTTGGAGCAGTACTGGGCCGGGGAGGACAAGCTGGAGGTCATCGCCGCGGCCATCCCCTCGGCCTCGCTGCTGGCCGATAGCCGCGTGGTTGTGGTGCACGAGATGCAGACGGTCGGGGCGCGGGATCAGAAGCTGCTGATGCGGCCGCTGGAGAACATACCCCCCGGAACGACCGTCGTGCTGACTTGTGCCCCCAAGAGCGACCGGGACCGCAAGAAGCCGCCGCTGTCGGCTGACATCATGAAGCTGGCCGGCCGCATCGGTGAAGTGCGCCAACTGGCCGAGCCGGGGGAGCGCCAGATTGCCGGGTGGATCACTCAGGAAGTGGCGGCGGCCGGCAGGCAGATCGAGCGCGAGGCCGTGACGGAACTGGTGAACGTGGCCGGCACCGATGTGGACCGCCTGGCCAACGAGATCGCCAAGCTGATGGTCTACGTGGGCGACGCCTCGGTGGTCACAGTGGCGGACGTACGGGCGGCCGTTTCGGGGGGCGACGACCGGGGCATCTTCGACCTCGTGGACGCCATCGGCCGGCGCGACGCGCCCACGGCCATTGACATCATCCGGGCCCTGATGCCCGCCGGGACCAAGCGCGGGGCCGCCATCGGCATCCTGGGGATGATCGCGCGCCAGATCCGGCTGCTGTGGCAGGCCGTGCACACGCTCAAGAGCCAACGGACACTCGACAACATCCCGGATCAGGTCAAGGCCGTCTTCCCCTTGGACACGGCGCTGCACCAGGCGCATTCGTTCGTGCAGGGGAAGCTGGCGGCGCAGGCGCGCAACTTCACCGAACCGCAACTCGCCCGGGCGCTGGTGCGCCTGTATGAGACGGATTTGGCGCTCAAGGGCATGTCGGACCAGAAGGCCGATGAGCGCACGGTGCTGGAGCTACTGGTGGTGTCACTATGCCAGAAGTAGAGGGCAAACTGCCGCTGTGGGTGCAGGTCGTCGGCGGGCTGTGGAGCCTGCTGGTCGTGATCTTCTTCATCCGGCAGATCATGGTCGCCTACCTGGCGGCCCTGACGGGCGGATAGTGCCTCTCCTATGGGTTTCCTGATCTTCCTCATCGTGACGTGTGTGGCCGTGCCGGTGGGGGCGCAACTGCTGCGCCTGACCCGGCTGGCGCCGGAGTCGGTGCCGGAACGGCTGCTGATGTCCGCCAGCGTCGGCTACGTGCTGATCGGCTACGGCACGCTGGCCCTCGGCCTGACGCGCCATCTGACCCACTGGTCGGTTGCGTTGATGATGGCGCTGTTGGCCGTGGCGGCGCTGGGGAACTGGGATCTGCTGTGGGAAGGCCTCCTGCGGGCGCTGAACATCTGCCTGCGCGCCTTCAAGTTCGACTACCATGCGCCCCTGACCGCAGTGGTGCTTCTGCTACTCGTAGGCACGCTCATCACCGCCCTGGAGCCCCCCGCCGGGCGTGACTTCGACGGCCTGGCGGAGCATCTGGCGCAGGCCTCGTACTACGCCCGCCACCATCAGGTCGTGCCGCTGTGGCACGATCACCACTCGCAGTTCCCCTCCAACATGCAGATGCTCTACAGCATCGCGCTGCTCAGCGGTTCGGCCACTGCGGCAAAGCTGTTCCACTGGTTCCACGGTCTCATCGCCCTCGGCGCGGTGTTCCTGATGGGGCGGCGGTTCTTCGGCTCCCGCGCCTGCACCGCCGGAACGCTCGTCCTCTTGACCTGCCCGATGTTCGTCTGGCTGTCCGGGGTCGCGTATGTGGACCTGGCGCTGCTGGCCTACGATCTGCTGGCCGTGCTGGCCTTCCTGCGGTGGCACCAGACCGGGCGGCCGGCCGATCTGGTGCTGGCCGCGCTGCTGGCCGGCTGCGGGGCGACGGTCAAGATGCAGGGACTGGCGCTCTTCGGCATCCTGATGGTCGCCGCGCTGCTCATGCGCCCCGGTTGCGGGGTGGACGCGCGGAGCGCGGATGGGGGCCCCGCAGGGGGACGGAGGAGCCGCCGGAACTGGCTGGCCTCGCTTAAGTGGACCGTCATCGCCACGCTCGTCGGGGTCGCTATCGCCGCGCCGTGGTACATCCGCACTGCCGTGAACACCGGCAATCCCTTCTATCCCTTCGCCTACAGCCTCTTCGGGGGCAAGCACTGGTCGGCGGACCGGGCGCTGGCCTACCAGCGGCACCAGCTTGACTTCGGGCTCGGGGAGTTGCCGCCGCAGGCGGAATTGGACGCCATGCCGCGCTGGCGGCGCTTGCTGACCGGGCCGCGGGAGCCGTGGAAGTGGCTGGTCGCGCCCTTCGGGCTCACGTTCATGCCGTGGGAATACGAAGTGAACCTCGGGCCGCTGCAGAACCTGCTGCTGACCTCCATCGGGCCGTTGTGGCTGGCGCTGCTGCCGCTGCTGCTGTTGCTGCGCCCCCGGCCGCCGGCGGTGGGCGTGACGGCCTGGCTCTTCCTGCCGCTGTGGCTCTGGTGGTTCGTCTCGATGCAACTGGGGCGCTATCTGCTGCCGATGCTGGCGATCCTGGCCCCGGCGGCGGGGTTTGTGTTCGCCCGCCACACCCGGGGCGGCCGCACCGGCGCGTACTTCCTCATCGCCGCAGTGGCGCTGCAGTCGGTGGCGGCGCTGGGGGTCGTGGCCCTGCTGGCGCTGCCGGCGCTCCCGGTCGTGTTCGGGCTCGAGTCGCGCCAGGAGTACCTGCTGCGCAATCTGGACGTCTACGAGCCCAGCCTCTACATCAGCGAGAACACGCCGCCCGACGCCCGCATCGCGACCTATGGCGAGGTGCGCACGTCCTATTTCAACCGCGACGCCGTGTGGGCCGAGTATGGGCATTCTGACCTCATCCCGCACGAGACGATGACCGCGCCCCGGCAGCTCATCGCCCGCTACCGCGAACTGGGCATCACCCACGTGCTGCTGAACGCCGCCTATCTGCCGGGGTTGATGGACTCGCCGGACAAGACCATCGGCCTCCTACGCGCCGCGGTGCGTGACGGGCTGCTCAGGCCGACGACAACGTTCACGCTGCATCGGCAGTTCATGCTGTTCACCGTGGTCGGGGAGGGCGGCCCATGACCTCGGCCGCCCCGCCGCTGAAGCTGGGGCTGATCCCGGTAGCTGTCTTCCTGGTGTTCGGGTTCGGCGCGGCGCTGGTCGTGCCGACCGACTACAGCGTCCCGCGCCCGACGCCGCCGGACGAGGCCTGCCACGCCGGCTATGTCATCTGGCTGGCGCAGCACCGCACGCTGCCGGTCTTCCTGTCGCTCAGCGACAACTACGAGGGCCACCAGCCCCCCCTGTACTACCTGTCGGCCCTGCCGGCGCTCGGCCTGCACTGGCTCGCCCGGGGCTCCTTCCCGGACCAGGCCCGGCCGGGGCTCGTCATCTCGCTGCGGCTGTGGAGCGTGCTGGTTGCCGCCGGCGGGGTGTGGATCATGTGGCTGCTGGGGCGGCGGGTCTTCCCGCATGATCGCCTCCTGGCCCTGGCGCCGGCGCTCTTCCTGGCCCTCTGGCCGGGAAGGACGCTGATCGTGTCCGCCGTCACGAACGATGGCCTCGCCGAGGCCCTCAGCCTGCTCACGTTCCTGCTGTGCGCCCTGATCCTGCAGGAGGGACTTTCGCATCGCCGCGCCGGGGCCCTGGGCCTCGCCTGGGCGCTGGCCCTGATGGCCAAGAGCACGTGCCTGGCCCTGGCCCCCGTCGTGTTGCTCGCGGTGGTGATGGCCGGGACCCACGAAGCGGAGACAGGAGACCGCGCGGCTGCCCAGCGGAAGACGTTGGCGGCCCTGGGCGTCATCGCCGGGGTCGTGGCGCTCGTGGCCGGGTGGTGGTTCGTGCGCAACCAGCTCATCTACGGCGACCCGCTGGCCGCGGAGGTGTTCAACCGGCTGTTCAAGACCGACCGCGCCACGCCGGAGTACTTCCTGAAGCTGGGCCTCAGTGGAGGCGCTTACTTCGGCCTGGTTGTTATGAATACAGCCCTGAGCTTCTGGGGCGTGTACGGTCAGGCCAACGTGTGGAGCCCGGCGTGGTACTACGTGCTGGGCTTCCTGGTGTGGCTGGGGGTGCTGGCGGGGTCGGCGCGGCAGCGACTGAAGCCGGCGGAGCCTGACGAGCCCGGGGAAGACTGGCGGCGGCCCATGTGGACGCTCGCCTGGCTGCTGCTGGTTGTTGTGGTCGTCTTCTTCCTGCGGTTCAATACGGAGTTCTACCAGGCGCAGGCCAGATACCTGTTCACGGCGAATGCGCCCATAGCTCTGCTGACGGTGCTAGGGCTGTGGGACCTGGACCGGCGGGGTGTGGGCCGGTGGGCGGTCGTCGTGGCGCTGGGCGCGATGCTGGTCATGTCGCTGTGGTCCGTAGCGGGGTTCTCGGCGCTGGTGGCGGCGCACAACCCGCCACCCTTTGTGGGGAGCATGTGATGAAAGTTGCCATTCTGGCCGGAGGACGCGGCACGCGGCTGCTGGGGGGCGAGTCCGCCCACCCCAAAGCGTTGTTTGAGATCGGCGGCCGGCCGATCATCTGGCATATCATGAACCTCTATGCCGCGGCCGGCATGACCGATTTCCTCCTGCTGCTGGGCTACAAGGCCGACGAGATTGTGGACTACTTCGTCAACCGCCTACCCTTCCAGGGCCGGGACCTGCGCCTGACCATCGGCAACGGCATCGAGCCGCACTTCGCCCGCGAGGAAGAGGCTCCGCGGTGGAACGTCAGCCTCTGCCACACCGGCCTGAACTCGGAGAAGGGCGAGCGCATCCGCCGCATCCGCGCGGAGGTCGAGGACGACGACTGCTTCATGGTCACGTACGGTGACGGGCTGATTGACCTGGATCTG
The DNA here is from genome assembly GCA_964653205.1 of uncultured Armatimonadia bacterium. Lineage (GTDB taxonomy): Bacteria > Armatimonadota > Zipacnadia > Zipacnadales > UBA11051 > JAJFUB01. Next base: position 5,063 of record CAZZDO010000268.1, read on the forward strand.
CGGGTGCTGGTAGATTACCATCGGGCCTGCGGGAAGGTCGCCACCCTCACGGCCATCCGGGCACGGTCGCAGTTCGGGCACGTGATGCTCGACGACAGCGGCGGGACGGTCACGGAGATGGTCGAGAACCCGCTGCTGCCCGATTGGATCAATGGCGGGTTCTTCATCTTCAGCCGGGAGATCTTCGATTGGCTGGAGCCCAATGACACGCTGGAGACGGGCTGTCTGCGCCGGCTCGCGGCGGCGGGGCAACTGGCCGCCTACCGCCACGAAGGCTTCTGGGCCTGCATGGACACGTACAAGGACAACCTGCGTCTGAACGAGCTGTGGGAGAGCGGCCAGGCGCCGTGGCGTCGGCCGGGCGTGGGCGAGGGAGGATCGGATGGCTGATTGGCAGGGGCGACGTGTGCTGGTGACCGGCGTCTACGGCTTCCTGGCCTCGCACCTGGTCGAGGAACTGCTCGCGCGCGGCGCGGTGGTCATCGGTCTCTTCCGCGACCGCCCCACGGACAGCTACCTGCAGTTGACGGGGCTGGAAGCCCAGGCTACGCTCGTTCAGGGCGACATCACTGATCTGGACGCCTGTCGGCGGGTCATCAATGAGCACGAGGTGGAGGTCGTCTTCCACCTGGCGGCCCAGGCCATCGTGGGGCTGGCCAACCGGTCACCCTATAGCACGCTGGAGTCCAACATCCGCGGCACGTACACGCTGCTGGAGGCCTGCCGCGAGCTGCAGGGCGGGTTGGTGAAGGCCGTCGTCGTGGCGAGCAGCGACAAGGCCTATGGCGACCAGCCGGTGCTGCCCTACCAGGAGCAGGCGCCGCTGCTGGGCATGCACCCCTATGATGCCTCCAAGTCCTGCGCCGACCTGCTGGCCCGGATGTTCGCGGCCACCTACGGCCTGCCGGTGGCGGTGACGCGCTGCGCCAACTTGTACGGCCCTGGCGACCCGAACCTGTCGCGCATCGTTCCGGCGACGATGCTGTCGCTGATGCGCGGCGAGCGGCCCATCATCCGCAGCGACGGCTCCCCCCAGCGCGACTACCTGTTCGTCCGGGATGCCGTGCAGGCCTACCTGACGCTGGCCGAGGCCGTTGCGGAGGGGCGCGCGGCCGGGCAGGCCTACAACATCGGCACCGGCATTCCCGTCTCGGTGCTCGAACTGGTCAGCGCGATCGTCGCCGCCAGCGGCGTGAACCTGCCTCCGGACGTGCAGAACACCGCCAGCGGCGAGATCACCCATCAGTACCTGGATGTGCGGCGCGCCCGCGAGGACCTGGGGTGGACCGCCGCGACTTCGTTGGCCGAGGGCCTGCAGGCCACCTACATCTGGTATCAGAGTGTCCATGACCGAAATCCCTGACCCGCAACTTTCCATCGTGCTTCCGGTCTATAACGAGAGAGCCACGATTCTCGAGGTGCTCGAGCGCGTGCGCGCGTTGCCGATGCCCAAAGAGATCATCGTGGTAGACAACTGCTCGACCGATGGCACTCGCGAGATCCTCCAGGGCCTGCAATACAGTGATGTGCGCATTGTTTTGCAGCCCTGCAACCTGATGAAGGGCAACTCGGTGCGGCGGGGTATCTCCCTGGCCCAGGGAACGTACGTCGTGGTCCAGGACGGTGATCTGGAGTACGAGCCCCAGGACCTGGTGAAGCTGCTCGAGGTGATCCAGGGGGAGGGCGTCCTGGCCGCGTTCGGCTCGCGGATTCTGGGGGCTCAGGAGCGCGGGGAGCCGATGAAGCGCACGATCTTCCGGCTCGGGGGGAACTTCGTCAACGCGTTCTTCCAGTGGCTGTTCAAGAGCAAGCTGACAGATATCGCCTCTTGCTATAAAATGGCCCCGCGTGAGGTATTGCAGAAGCTCGACCTCACGTGCAATGGCTTCGATCTGGACTTCGAGATGGCCGCCAAGCTGGAGCTGGCGGCGCGGCGGCGGGGTTTGCAGATCGTCGAGGTGCCCATCCACTACAGCCCCCGCACCATCGCGGAGGGCAAGAAGATCCGCTGGCGCGACGGCTGGCGGGCGATCGTGGCCTTGTGGCGGGCACGGTGGGGTCGGCAGAAGCCCTGTCGCTCCTAGGCGGCGGTGCCGCCTACAACGACGGTGGCGGAGGCGTCATGTCCAAGTACGTTCCCCTGTTGGTGGTCGCCGGCGTGTTGCTCGTCCTGGCCGGCGTGATGTACCTCGCAGTGCGACAGCCGAAGGCGCCCCCGGAGGCTGTCGCGCCGGCGCCGCCGGCGCCGCTGGTCGAGGCGGCCAAACCGCAGCACCCCAAGGCCCCCACGGGCCTTAGCCTGGAGGGGGCGCGGATCGAGCAGCGGGACCCCGAGGGGCAGTTG
>CAZZDO010000269.1:0-7358 GCA_964653205.1 uncultured Armatimonadia bacterium
GGGCTATTGAGGCGCGTGGCAGCGTCGCTGTTGTGGCCGTCCGGGCACGGCGGCGCAGCAGCCAAGCAGGAAACACTGACGGCGAAGCAGAAGTATGGCACTGTGTACCCATTTCTTGACAAGGGACGTGGTAATGTGACAAAGCGCGGCTTCACGCTCATCGAATTGTTGGTGGTCATCGCCATCATTGCCATCCTGGCGGCGATTCTCTTCCCGGTCTTCGCCAAGGCGCGGGAGAAGGCTCGACAGAGTTCGTGCGCCTCGAACCTCAAGCAGATCGGCCTGGCGGTGCTCCAGTACGTTCAGGACTACGACGAGAAGTTCCCGCATGCTGCCCAGTACACCCCCTGGCATGCCTACATCGCCGAGGGTGGCAGCGGCCGCATACCCAGCTACCCGATCTTCCTGCACCGTATCGTCAACGCGTACATCAAGAACGATCAGGTCTGGACCTGTCCAAGCGGCACCTACTGGCACGGCGCCCCGTACTCGACGTACAACGACGAGAGTTCGTACATGTGGAACGCCGGGGACGGCAACAACCGTCTGGCCGGCGCCTCGCTGGGCACCTTGCCCGAACCCTCCCGCACGCCGCTGGCATGGGACCGCTGGGGCTACAGCACCAGCGCCATCCACAACGAGGGCGTCAACCTCGTCGCGGCCGACGGTCACGTGAAGTGGTACCGCACCTCCACGTGTTCGGTAGGGCCGTGGCAGTGGAACTACGCCTCCGGCGAGACCGGCTCGACCGGCTTCATGAACGTGAAGCCGGTCAGCATGATGTAGCGGCCTCGGCCGACGGGAACAGGGCGCAGGGCCGCGACGGCTGCGGCCCTGCGGCTCGTCGTCTGCGATGCGGTCGGCGCAGGACTCGACTCTCGACGGGGCGAACCTCCGCCCCGTCATGCGGCGCCTGTGGCCCCTACCCGTCATCATGCTGCTCAGCCTCGGCTGGGCCCTGGCCTGCTTCAACGCCCTGCAGGTGGGGCAGGCCGTGGATGATGCCAGCTATGTGACGCTCGCCCGGTCCCTCGCGTCCGGGCAGGGCTACCGGATGGTCTGCTACGCTGGGGCCCCGCCGGAGGTCAAGTACCCCCCGTTGCTCCCGCTGCTCATCGTGCCCTGCCTGGCGCTCGCGCACGGCGCCCTGTGGGCCACGCGCCTGCCGGCGCTGCTGTGCATGCTGGGCGCCATACCGGTGCTGTGGGCGCTCCTGCGGCGCCTGGTGGGGGGGCCGGCGCTCTGGCTGCTGGTGGCGCTGATGGCCGTCCATCCCCTGCTGGCCGCGTTCACCGCCGCGCCCATGACCGAGACCGCCAGTCTGCTGCTGTCCTGGGCGGTGCTGCTCCTGCTCTTGCAGGGGGAGGAGCGAGGCGACGGGCGGCGTTTTCTGGCTGCGGGCGTGCTCCTGGGACTGGCGCTGCTGCTGCGCACCGACTCCGTGGCGCTCCTGGCGGCGGCGCTCCTGTGGCTGGCCCTGGGGCGGCGCTGGCGGCCGCTGGCGCAGGTCGCGGCCCCGGCGCTCCTGCTGTTCGCGCCGTGGGTGGCGTACGCCTGGGGCGTGGGGCACGCCGACCCGACGCAGCAGAGCTACCTGCACGAGGTCGCGACCGGCTGGTGGGACCCGTCGCCGTGGCCGCTGCGGCTGTGGCACGGGCTGAGCCAGTACCTGTTCGCCTACATCCCCGAGCAGACCACGCTCGTCTTTGGTGACATCGTGCAGGGGGCGGCGGCCGCGCGCGGGTTGGGGCCGGTGGTGGCTGGGGTGGAAGCCGTCGTGGGGCTCGTCGTCATCCTCGGGCTGGTACGTTCCTGGCGACGGCTGCCCCTGCTGATCGGCCTGTTCGTGGTCGTGCGGCTGGCCATGCTCACGGCCTTCGCCCCGGTCTCGCGCTATCTGTTGCCGATTCTGCCCTTCCTGGTGATCTGCCTGGCGGTGGGCCTGGAGGGCCTGCTCTCGCGTGGCTGGGGGAAGGAACCGCAGGGGGCCGCCCCCGCCCCTCGCCGTGTCCTCCTCGTCCTCTGCGCCCTGCTCCTCCTGCCGGCTCTGGCCCGTGACGGACTGCTCCTCCTGCGCCCGCCACGGAACGACTACCCCGACCCCGTGGCCGGCGGGCAGCTTATCGCCGCCCACACCCCGCCCGGCGCTGTCGTGCTGTCCAACTGGAGCAGCAAGTCGTTTGCTCTGTACGGCGAGGGGCGTCTCGTAGTGGAACCCCGGCGAGGAACGGAGGCAGGGGGCCCGGACGAGTTGCTGGCCGCGGCCGGGCCGGCCACGCACCTGCTCCTGGTCGGGCCGCCCTTCCAGGCGGTCGCGGTTCACGCCTACGAACAGTCCCCCCGCCTCAAGCTGGTGGCCGAGCAAGCGCGTCAGGGCTTGTGGCTCTTCGCCCTCCGGCGCTGACGCCTCACTTCTGCCCCGCCGTCCCGCACAGGCTCTCAGCCCGCAGCATCAGCGGCGCCGACGTCGCCGACATCTTCGGGGCGTACGTCTTGAGCGCCAGCTCGTAGATCCTCGGCTCCCACCGGCACAGGTCCACCCAATCGTTCATGACGAAGCCGAACTTGTCCCCTCGCGTGGCGCAGTTGGGCCCCAGCTTCGGGTTGTCCTCGGACTGGTTCCACATCAGGTCCAGCACCGTCCGCGTGAAGCGCTTCATGTCGGCATCCGTGAAGACCATCCCGCGCATGGCCGCTTCGACCGCGAAACCCACGTCAATGTGCCCGTGGCTCGTGTCCTCGAAGCCCGAATGGTCCGGCCGCCCATTCTCCACCCAATCCCAGTAGTACCACGCAAAGGCGGCGTCCTGCTCGATCAGGCTGGCGCGGAAGAACCGCGCCATCTGCTCGGCCCGCCGGCCCATGAGCGGGTCGGCTCCCGGCACATCCTTGAGCACCAGGAAGGCCCGCGCCAGCGCCAGATACTGATTGTGGGGCATGATGCGGTTGGGATACCGGTCGGTGATGAGGTCGCGGAAGCGCCAGCCGCCCATTGACCCCTTGCCGTTCTCCCCCTCTCCCGCTGGGAGAGGGGGCTGGGGGGTGAGGGTCAGCCAGTCATACTCGTGCTTCTGCAGCATGTGGCGGTTGATGAAAGCCAGGAACTTGTCCGCACTCGCGCCGAAGCGCTCCTGGAGCTTGGGGTCCTTCTTGACTTCCTCGATGAAGATCGCCACCGGATGGGCGATCATGCCCTCGTGGACGGTGAACTCCGTCGGCTCGGGCTGGAGGGTGCGGACCATGAAGCGATCACCGACGGCGGTCTCGCCAGCGATCTTGACCTTGCAGCCCGGAATGGCCGTGATGACCGCGTCGGGCTTGTAGGGCTGCTTCTCGGCGATGCGCTGGCGGGTGGTTTGGTCCCACACGCTGAAGCTGGCGGCCTCGTCGAAGCTGATGATGTAGACGTGCCCGGTGACGTCTTTCGCAAGCTTGCCCATCTCCTTGTAGAACCCCGGCTCGATGGTGGCCGTGCCGCGGTTGTGCAGGGCTGAGCACCAGTAGACCGCCGCCGAATACGTGGGCGTCTGCCAGCCCAGGAACCCGTCGCCGTCCGGGTCGGTCGCGCTGGCCATGATGCGGGTGAAGTGGTCCTCGATCTTCGCGAGCCAGTACGTGTCATGGGTGACGAGCCAGAGGCTGGAGTAGTTGCGCAGATACGAGGCCTCGCCCCAGCCCAGCGTCCCGGAATCGGCGCTCTCGGACAGCCCCTTGCCGTCCTTGTAGGCCGCATCGGCGGCCTTGTAGTCAGCGACCAGCTTGTCCTTGTCCAGCGGCGCGGCACACGCCACCGACGTGAGCAACAGCGCCACAACGAGCCAGTGCCAGCAGGTCATCACAGGACACCCCTTTCGGATTGAGGCCTTCTTCCCCGGCCAGGCAGGAGTGGCCTGCCCGAACGGTGAAACACCCCGCCGCGACCCACGTCGCGCAACCCGCATCCTGGAGCCCCCGATGACCTTCAACCCGCAGCCGCTGGCCTACAAACACAACTTCGCCGAGGCCGTGACCCGCATGACGGCGTTCTGGCAGGGCGAGATCATTGACCGCCCCGCCTGCGGCATCACCGCGCCGCTGCCGGGCGCGGAGCCCCGGCCCGGCGGCTTCTACATGGAAGGCGCGCGGGAGGACCTCGACCCCATCGTCGAGCGCATCGTCCACAATGCCGGCTGCACGTGGTACGGCGGGGAAGCCATGCCGGCCTACACCCCCAGCTTCGGCCCGGACATGTTTGCCGCCTGGATGGGCGCCGACTTGCGCTGGTCCGACAGCGGCGAGGGCACCAGTTGGGTCGTCGAGTGCGTCGAGGACTGGGAAGCCGCGTTCCCGCTGCACATCGAGACCGAGGGCAAGTGGTGGCAGCGGATGGTAGAGTTCTGCGCGAAGCTGGGCGAGGCGGCGAAGGGCAAGATGCTGGTGGCGCACCTGGACCTCCACAGCAACGCCGACGCGCTCTCGGCCATCCGCACCCCGGCGAAGCTCTGCATGGACTTCTACGACTACCCCTACCTGATTGACAAGGCCATGCAGCAGGTCCGGGGGCTGTACCCGTTCGTGTACGAGAGCCTCTACCAGGCCGCGCAGATGCACCTGTCGGGCACGCAGGGCTGGGTGCCGATGTACCACCCCGGTCGCACGAACACGATCCAGTGCGACTTCCTGGCGCTCATCGGCCCCGAACTAAGCCGCAAGTACGTCATCCCCGCGCTCGAAGAAGAGACGCAGTACCTGGACGCCTGCACCTATCACTACGACGGCCCCGAGTGTCTCGTTCACCTCGACGACATCCTCAGCCTGGACCGGCTCTATGTGATCCAATGGACGCGCGGGGCGCGGAACAAGCCGGACATCGAGTGGATGGACCTGTTCAAGCGCATCCAGGCGGCGGGCAAGGGGCTCTACCTGGGCACGAACCCCGAGGAGCTGAAGGTCTACATGAAGGAACTGCGCCCCGAGGGCGTGTACTACCACATCGGCGTCCGCAGCCCCGAAGAGGGCGAGCGGGTGCTGGAGTGGATGGTGGCGAACACATAGGGGTCAGGGATCAGGGATTGGGGATTGGGGTGGGCCGTTCCTGGGAGCGCCGGCTTCCAGCCGGCACGCCGTTGCCGTTACTGGGACCGCGGGCTTCCAGCCCGCAAGCCGTTCGCACGTTGACACAGTCCGCATCGGGAGCCGCCATGCCGATCATCCGCCGTGCCGCCCCCCTTCTCGCCTGCCTCCTCACCCTCACCTTCGCCCACGCCGCCCCGGCCGTCCACGGCCGCGTGGATACCATCGGCGACGCCCCCAACCCCATCACCGTGCTGTACCTGTGGGGCACTCCGTACGAGCGCGGCTTCGCCCATGGCAAGCTGTGCGCCCCGCAGGTCAAGCAACTCATTGAGCGCCTGGCCCTCGGCGCCTGCATTGCCATGCGCTGCACCCCCGAGAAGCTGGACGAGGCGTGGGGGCAGATGGCGCCCTTCGTGCCCCAGCGCTACCTGGACGAGATGCGCGGGCTGGCCGACGGCGCCGGCGTAAGCCTCCGCCACGTCCAATGGGCCCACGCCATCCCCGATCTCTCCGAGTTCCACTGCACGTTCTTCGCCGCGTGGGGGAAGGCCACGCGCGGCGGCCACCTGCAGCAGATCCGCGCACTCGACTATGCCACTCAGGCCGGACTGCAGGACCATCCGGCGCTCATCGTCGAGAAGACCGGCGCCGGGCAGGTGTTCGTCAACATCGGCTGGGTCGGCTTCCTGGGGTGCGTGTCGGGGATGAACCTGAGCCACATCGCCGTCAGCGAGATCGGGGAGCATTTCGGGGACGAGCACGAGACGCTCGCCGGGGAGCCGATGCCGTTCCTGCTGCGGGATGTGCTCGAGAACGCGCGGACGCTCGACCAGGGCGTGAAGATCATCCAGCGCGCCCACCGCACCAGTTCGTACCTGTACTGCGTGGGTGACGGCAAGATACCGTCGGCCCGGGCCTTGCGCACCGCGAAGGACATCTGCGAGGTCTACGACGCGGACAGCTACCCCGGCGAGCGGCTGGAGGACGTCGTCTACTGGTCCATGGGCTGTGACAGCAAGTGGAACAAGCGGGTGTACGAGGCGCTCAAGCCCCACTGGGGGCGCGTCTACCACCGGACCGGCACGCGCGACATCATGCGCGAGCTGGGGACCGGCAACCTGCACGCCGTTGCCTATGATGTCACGGCGCTGAAGCTGTGGGTCGCGAACGCCTCGCCGGGGCCGAAGGTCGAGCCGGGCCATCAGCGGCGGTTCGTGCCCTTCGACCTGAAGCGGGCGGCCGCGCAGTTGCCGTGACGCCGCCGGCGGGGCCCGCCGCCTACTTCGCCACGAACGTGATCGTCGGCGCGCCCGCGAAGTCAATCACGAACTTGCCCCCGCTGGTCGGGTACTCGAACGTTCCGCCACGCGTGAAGTCGCTCGGCCCGGCCGTCGCCTTCTTCAGCTTCCCGTCTTCCTTCATGTACACATCGGCGTACTTGATGACCACCAGCTCGCGGTTGCCGACCGGGTGACCCGTGGTCGTGATGACGGTGCCGTCCACGTCGGCCTCGGTCAGGAAGTGCCCGTCCACCGCCAGGCCCGCGCGCAGCATGTTTGCGTACTGCTCGACTTTCGGGATCGGCGGGCAGGTCGTGTCGCGCGTGCCGTGGACGATCACGATCTGCAGCCCCGGGTTGGCCGCGTGCAGCAGCTTGCAGTGCGCCAGGTTGCCGAAGTCGCGGATCTCCTGCATGTCGGGCGTCAGGTAGTTGGGCTTGGCGGGGTCCTTGCCATAGCCGGCGTTCAGGCTCGTGCCCTCGCCGGTCCCGTACGCGATGGCGTCGGTGAGCCCCGGCATCCCGCAGATGTCCACGCCGCAGGCGAAGGTGCGCGGGGCGAGCTTCATGACCATCTCGGTGACGTTCCCGCCACCCGAGCCGCCCATCGAGTACACGCGGTGCTCGTTGAAGGCCACCCCCTTGTCCTTGAGTTGCTTCCAGACGGTGTGCAGCGCCCGGAGGCAGTCCATGGCTTGCAGGTAGCCGTGGTCGTACGGCTTCTCGGACGACCAGCTCCCCGGCCCGCTCTGCAGGTAGTTGACCGACATGGCGACGACGTTGAAGCGGTCCGCGAAGGTCTTGCACCACTTCAGGTACTCGGGGGAGTTGTAGACGCCGCCCCAGTTGTGCAGCACGAGCATCAGGCCGGTGTTGGCGGTGATGCCGGCGGCGGGCTCTTGCACGAACATCCTCACCTTGCGCTCACCCGGCTGGAACGGCCACTCCTGGGCGACGAACTCCTGTTCCTGGCTCAGCACGCTCTTGGCTCCTTGCGGTGCGGGCGAGACGCCCGCTCTACCCG
>CAZZDO010000270.1:0-6130 GCA_964653205.1 uncultured Armatimonadia bacterium
CTGCTCGATCTCGACGACACGATCCTGACCTACGACGCCATCGGCAACGAGACCTGGCGGCGCACCGCCGAGGCCTTCGCCGGGCGCTGCGGCGTCGCGGCGGCGGCGCTGTACGATGCGATCCACGACACGCGCCACTGGTACTGGAGCGACCCGGAGCGCAACCGGGCCGGTCGCATGAGGCTCGACGAGGCCCGCGTGGACATCACCTGCATGGCCCTGCAGCAACTGGGTCGCGACGACCGCCCGCTGGCGGCCGAGATCGCCGAGCACTTCCGCGTCCACCGCGACGCGGCCATCAGCTTCTTCCCCGGCGCGCGCGAAACGCTCGACGAACTGCGCCGCCGCGGCCGCCGCCTCGCGCTCGTCACCAACGGCCAATCCCACCACCAGCGCGCCAAGCTCGAGCGCTTCGCTCTCGAGCCTTACTTCGAGGTGATTTGCATCGAGGGGGAGATGGGCTTCGGCAAGCCCGACCCGCGCGCGTTCGCGCAGGCGCTGCAGGGCCTCGACTTGCCGCCGGAGGAGACGTGGATGGTCGGCGACAACCTCGAGTGGGACATCGCCGGGGCGCAGGCGCTGGGCATCTTCAGCATCTGGAACGACCACCGCCGCCGGGGTCTGCCCGAGGGCTCGATCGTCGTCCCCGACCGCACCATCCACGCGCTGAGCGAGCTGCTTGCCTGACCCTCGCCCAAGGACTCCGCGCCGGCCGCTGCGAATATCCCCCTCAGAGCCTGACTGGAGATGCCCATGCGCTTGCCCCTACTGCTGTCCTTGCTGTTGGCCGCCAGCTCGCTGCTCCCGGGAGACACACCTGTGAAGACGCACCGCACCCTCCTGACGCCGGAGCTGGTCGAGGCCCGCAAGAACGATGTCAACCTCCGCAACCTGGCGCTCAACGGCGACAGCATGCCCTTTTGCGCCGCGGTCGGCAACGCCCCGGCGGCCCGCTGGGTGGACAAGCCGGACGAGTGGTTCTGGCACAGCTTCCCCGGCACGCGCACGCGCCGTCTGACCGCTCTGGGGGCCGATGACTTCGCCCGCCCCAAGCTGGGCTGTCCCGTCCACGGGCAGGAAGTCTTCACCGCCAACGCCTACTACCCGTGGGTCGTGGACTGCGAGCAGCTCCCCTTCAAGCTCAAGTGTCCCATCGGTGGCGAGACGTACCCCTCCAACGACTACGGGGCCGGCGACCTGACCACCGGGCCGTACGCCGACGACGGCAGCGGCTGCGTCGTGGACGGCAAGCGCTACTACTTCATCGCCCTGTACAACCACTACGCCTACAACACGCTGTTGCAACCGGCCATCAAATCCTTCGGCCACGCCTACCTCGCCACCGGCGACCCGCGCTATGCCCACAAGGCCGCGGTTTGTCTGCTCAAGGAGGCCTTTGAGTACCCCAACGCCACCAACCGCAAGGACCGCACCTATCATCCCGGCTATGGCGACGGGTCGGGCATGATTACGGATGTGGTGTGGTCGGCCGGGGCGCTCAACGCCAGCGCGCTGTGCTATGACGAGATCTTCGAGACGATTGACGGCGACGCCGCGCTCCTGGCCTTCGCGCGGCAGAAGATCCCCGAGATCACCTGCGGCGCCGACCTCCGCCTCTACCTCGAGGATCATCTCTTCCGCCCCGGCATCCAGGCGATCATGGACAAGCGCATCCAGCCGAACACCGGCTGGGCCCAGGAGAGCATGGCGAGCCTCGGGTTGCTGCTAGCCGACTTCGGCGCCCGGCGCCCCAACAGCCGCGACTGCCTGGACTGGCTCTACACCGGCGCCGGGCGCCTGAAGACCATGGGCAACCAGTTCTACAAGGACGGCTCGAGCTACGAGTCCACCGGCTACAACGACGCGCGCCTGGGCTTCGCCCGGGCCGGACAGATCATCGAGCGGCTGCGGGCCCTCGCGCCGGCTCAGGTGGATCCGCAACGCTATCCGGACATCACCGCCAACGAGAAGCTGCGCAACATGGCCGCGGTCTACAAGCCGGCCATCAGCGCCCTCGGCGGCCAGTACGTCGTGGCCATCGGCGACTGCGGCGACTATGCCATCACCAAACAGCCACTGTTCGGCAAGCGCGAGCGCGCCTCGGAGTTCCTCGACGGCTACGGGCTGGGGCTGTTGCGTTCGGGGACGGGGGCGGCGCAACGCGACGCCGTGCTGTTCTACGGCGGAGTGCGCGGCCATGCCCACTACGACCCGCTGACGGTGCTGCTGTACGGCCACGGCCGCGACCTGCTGCCCAACATCGGCTACCCGCAGTCCTGGAGCATGGCCTCGGCCTGGGAATGGAGCCTGCTCACGCACAACACCGTGGCCGTGGACCGCGACGAGAAGCCCTGCTCGACCGTCATCGGCTCGCTGACCCTGTGGGCGCCCGCTGCCGGTGCGTCCGGGGGCGCGGGCCGAGTCCAGGTCATGGAAGCCGCCAAGCGCCCCTACCGCAAGGACCAGCCGCGCGGCGAGAACGGCCCGGACGTGACTGACTACCGGCGCCTGCACGCCCTGGTGGATGTCGGGCCCGACCAGTGGTATGTCGTGGACCTCTTCCGTGTCACCGGCGGTAGCGACCACGTGCAGAGCTGGCACGGCGCCTATACCCCCAGGACCGCCACAGTCACCGGCGCCCAACTCGTCCGACAGGAGCGCGGGACACTCGCCGGGGAGGACGTGGCGTACGGGCAGAAGTACCAGGGCCCCGATGGCCAGGAGCGCTGCGACCCGTACTGCCACCTCAAGGACGTGGCGCGCGGGCCCATGGGCGACCTGACAAGCATGGACTTCGACTACGACACCCCCGACCAGTTGCATCTGCGACTGAACTTCGTGCCGGTGGGACAGACGGAGCTGATTACCGCGCGCGGCGGCGCCCCCATCACTCCGGACAAGGACGTTCTGCAGTGGGCCTTCCCGCACCGCGCGGGAAGCGCTGGCCTGCAGTCCCAGTTCGTCACCCTCATCGAGTCCTACACCGGCACGGAGCCGGTCCTGTCCGCCCTCCGCCGCCTCCCGGCGCAGGCCGTGGGAGCCGCGCCGGCCTACGAGCCGATTGTCCTCGAGGTCACTGTCTCCGGCGGGCGGGACATCATCCTGCTGAATGGCGCCGAGACCGACCGTATGACCTGTGGCGCCTTCGCGCTGACCGGCAAGTTCGGCCTCATCCGCGAACGCGGCGGGAGGGTCATCTCACTCCACCTCGCCGGCGGCAGCAAGCTGACGGCCGGGAAGCTGCAGCTCACGCTGCCCCCGCCGACCGGCCCTGTCACCATCGCCGCCGTGGACCGCGCCCAGCGCCAGATCATCCTGCAGGGCCCGACGCCGCCGCTGGCGACTCTCACCGGCCGCCGCCTGATGATTGACAACCACGGCGAGCGCCTCAGCAGCTACACCATCGTCGCCGCCGAACGCCGAGAGCGGCAGGTCGTGCTCACCCTCGACTCCTCGGGCAACATCGGCGAGGGTGTGGCGGCCGGCTTCGAGGACGGGATCATCACCAACGGCCCCGAGGTCAACATGCCCTTCGCGGGGTTGGTGAAAATCGGCGACCGGCTGGACACGAGCGACTGCTTCTACCGCGGCGGCCACCTGGAGACCGGCCGGCCCGGCGTGGACCTCAAGGTCCTCGGCGTGATGGGCTACCCGTACCAGGCCTGGGGGCTGCTGCACAACGCGGGGATCAACCATGTACACCTCGCCGAGAAGCTCCCGGCGGCGCGGCTGCAGGAGCTGGTCGGCGCGGGCGTGGAATGGAAGATCTACGAATACGGCGTGGGCGATGAGGTGCGCTTCGACCACAGCGCCAGCCTCGAGGTGAAATGAGGCGCCCCGGGAGGACCATGATGCGCAAGGCCCTGTGTCTGCTGCCACTCGTGCTGCTGCTCGCGCGCGGGCACGCTGCCGAGATCACCTTCCAGGCCTGGCAGTACGCCATGCCCGGCGAGGAGGCGTACTACCACCACCTCATCGCCGACTTCGAGGCCGCCCACCCCGGGGACAAGGTGAAGTTCCAGTTCGGCCCGTGGGATGATGCGCACGACCAGATGGCGGGCTGGCTCACGTCCGGCACCGGCCCGGACCTCATGGTCGTCTGCGACATGTGGCTGACGGAGTTCGCGCCCTATCTCGTGCCCTACGTGGACGACATGCCCGCGGAGAAGAAGACCGAGTTCTACGAGGTGCTGCTGAACAAGGCCACCTACCAGGGCCACACCCTCGGCCTCGTCTGGGCGACCTCAACCAAGGCGCTCTTCTACCGCACCGACCTCATGCGCAAGCCGCCGCGGGACTGGCTCGAACTCATCAACACCGCCAAGGCGGCGTCGCTGCCCGGCGGCCCCTTCGGCGTCGGCCTCCCGGCCAAGCCGACCTACGAGAGCACCGACAACTTCTACTTCCTGTTCTGGAGCGCCGGCGGGGAGTTCTTCGACGACCGCGGTCGGGCCGCGATCAACTCCGAGATCGGCGTCGCGGCGCTGACGTTCTACCGCGACCTGCTCTGGCAGTGGCATGTCACCCAGCCTGAGCCGACCGCCTGGTCGCGCAAGGAGCTGGAGGAGTATTTCGGCCAGGGCAAGCTCGCGCTGCAGATGAACGGGCCGTGGCTGGTGGCGTCGGCGCGCACGGCGGACCCGAAGCTCCAGTTCGCCCTCGCGCCCCTGCCGCTGGCGCCCAGGCAGTCGCCCTTCAAGCCCCGCCGCATCACGCAGGTCATCACCGACCACCTGATGCTCAGCAAGGCCAGCAAGCAGCAGGCCCTGGCGCGCCAGTTCATAGACTTCGCCTACCAGGACAAGTACCGCCAGGAGTTCTGCGAGCTGGGGATGGTGCCGGAGAAGAAGGCGGTAGGCAACTCGGACTTCTTCCAGAAGAACCCGGACTGGAAGATCTTCGTGGACATCCTGCCGGACGGCAAGTTCCTCCCGCTGATCCAGTGGCAGCCGGTGGAGTTGGCCATGCAGCAGATGCTGTACAAGGTGTTCACGGGGAGGATGGAGCCGAAGCCGGCGCTGGACGAGGTGGCGCAGGTGATGAACGAGGCGGCACAGGGGGGCACCCGATGAAAGCACTGCTCCTGCTCGCGCCAGTACTCGCCCTCACGCCCGCCTTGGCCGCCGATCAGGTCCGCGTCCTCAAGCACGGCAGCGACCTCTTCATCCGCAGCGCCTTCTCCCCTCAGGAGGACCTGCTCGTACGCCTCGGCAAAGGCGCCAATGGCCAGTTCAACTTCAGCGGTGCCTTCCTGCTCAAGGCCGACGCCGGCATGGCCCTAGCCGAACTCAGCGCCGGGCGGCTCATCCATGGCAACGGCGATGACGCCACGCCGTGGAACCTCAACGGCACGTACATCGGCGCGAACCATGGCTGCTCAGACGGGCGCGAGATCACCGTCGCGGCCCACGGCCTCACCGCCGCCGACCTCGGCAGCCAGTGGCAGGACGAAGCCGGCACGACCTTCGTCCTCCTCAAAGTCGTGGACGCCAACCGCTTCTGGGTGCTGTCCACCAACCAGAGCACCGGCGACATCTGGAAGTTCATCACGACGGTCAAGGGCCCGACGCTCGAGCGCGCCGCTGACGGCAAGGTGCTGACCTTCACCGACTGCAAGATGGCGCAGATCATCCCCGCCTGCCGCATCACGCGGCAGGATGTCCTGCTCGATGGCAAGACGCCCCTCGCCGACGATGCTCCCGCCACCTGCGCGTTCCTCGACCTCGTCGAGGACTATGACATCATCAGCCCGGTGTCGCTCGTGCAGGACTTCCTGGCCCACCCCGGCGAGGCCCGTAGCTTCGTCGGCCCGGACCTGCAGGGCGTCGTCCGCAACCACCTCGTCTACCGCTTCCACCCCAACAGCGCCAATGTCGTCACGACCAACTCCGAGGCGCTGCTTGACCTCAACCTCGGCTACATGGGCTTCGTCCAGTCGGCGAAGCTGACGCAGGGCAACACCTACGACAGCCACACCTACGTCATCCCCAAGACGGTGCCCTTCACGCAGGACAACCTCACGTATGACTTCCGCGCCGGGCAGGACTACTCGGGCAAGCTCCCCTCGCCGCTGCTGTTCAGCGCCGCGAAAGGCAACCTCGCCGACCCGCAGAACCTCCCCGACCGCTTC
>CAZZDO010000270.1:6230-7354 GCA_964653205.1 uncultured Armatimonadia bacterium
CTGTACTGGCACCCGGAGGGTGAAGACACGGTCGTCACTGCCGATATCCACAAGAGCATGGACCATGCCGTGCTGCCCCTACCCGCCGAATGGGCGGGCAAGACGCTCACGGTCGTCGAGCAGACGCCGTCGGTGACGCTGCACACCACGGGCGCCATCCCGGCGGCGGGGGTTGTCATATCGGTGGCTGACGGGTATGGTTATCTCGTGCTGCGTGTAAAGTGAAACGGACCATGGCGGAACCAACGACTCGGACAGCTCTGCGGGGGCGCGCGCCCTACCGCGTCAGCTTCGGCGGTGGCGGCAGCGACCTGCCGGTCGTGTCCGAGCGCCTCGGCGGGGCGGTGCTCAACACCACCATCGCCTTCTACGTGCACACCACGCTGCTGCCGCGCGCGGACCAGAAGGTCCGCATCTGCTCGGTGGACTACGACATCGTCGCCCACTACGACCTGTCGGCCCCGCTGCTGGACCAGCAATCCCAACTGCGCCTGTTCGACGCCGTGCTGCAGCGCTTCGCGCCCGACCAGGGCTTCGACCTGTTCGTGGAAAGCGACGCGCCGGTCGGCTCGGGCCTCGGGGCCTCGGGGGCGCTGGCGGTGCTGACGACGGCGCTGCTGGCTCGCCATACGGGCCGTGTGATGTCGCCCTATGAGATCGCCGAGGCGGCCTTCCAGGCCAACCGCGAGTTGCTCGGCGAGCGCGTCGGCCGCCAGGACGAGTACGCCTCGGCCTTCGGGGGCATCAACTTCATCGAGTTCGGCCCCGAGGGCGTCACCGTCCTGCCCCTGCGCCTGCGGCCGGAACTGCTCTATGAGATCGAGCACCGCTTCCTGCTCTGTCACACCCCCGCCCAGCGCTCGCCGGACGACCCGGTCAATGAGCAGGTACGGCTCTTCCAGGAGGACCGGGGCGAGACGGTGCAAGCCATGGCGGCCCTGCGCGACCTCGCGTACACGATGCGCGATCATCTCTGCCGCGAGGACCTGACGGCCTTTGCGCGCGACCTCGTGCGCGCGGGCGAGTTGAAGGTCGCGACGAACCCGGCGGCCGTCGTGCCGCAGGTGGACGCGATGCTCGAAGCGGCTCTAGGGGCCGGGGCGCTCGGGGGGAAGCTACTGGGC
>CAZZDO010000271.1:0-7275 GCA_964653205.1 uncultured Armatimonadia bacterium
GGGCGCCCGCGGGCAGGATGCCGAGGCGCGTAGGCGGGTTCGTCCCCGAACCCGCTGCGGGTTCGGGGACGAACCCGCCTACGCGGCACACCAGTACATCGCGCGGGTCCGCGCGCTCGGGCATGGCGCCGACGGTGAGCCCCGGCGGGAGGTCGGTCGGGAGGTCCTTGAGGCTATGGACGGCGAGATCGGCGCGGCCATCCAGCAGCGCGTCCTCGATCTCCTTGGTGAACAGCCCCTTGCCCTCGATCTGCGGCAGGGCGGTGTCGAGGACCCTGTCGCCCTTCGTCTTGAGGATGAGGAGTTCCACACGCAAGCCCGGGTGGCAGCGCTGGAGTTCGTCGCGTACCCCTTCGGACTGGGCGAGAGCGAGCTTGCTGCCGCGGGTGGCGAGGGTGAGGGTGGTTGGGTGGTTGAGTGGTTGAGTGGTTGGGTCTGGGGCAGTCTGCATGGGGGTTCTCGATATCAGCTCTCGTTCACGAGCGCTCCGACACCGGCATTCTCTTTGCCACTTAACCACTAAGCACTTGCAGTGCTTCTTGCGCCGCCTCGACGATCTTCTGCACGTCTTCGTCACTGTGGGCCGTGGACAGGAACGCCGCCTCGCAGTACGAGGGCGCCAGGTAGACGCCGCGCTCGAGCATGGCGTGGAAGAAGGTCGCGTAGGCCTCCTTGCCGGCGTGGGCGATGTCGTCGGCATTGGTGATCGGCTGCGACGAGAAGAAGGTGGTCATCATCGAGCCGACGCGGTTGCAGACGGTGGGCACGCCGGCCGCTTCGGCTGCCGCGGCCATGCCGACGGCGAGGGCGGCGGACTTGCGCTCGAGTTCCTCGTAGACGCCGGGCTCGCCGAGGGCCTCCAAGGTGGCAATCCCGGCGGCCATGGCCACAGGGTTGCCCGCCAGCGTCCCGGCCTGCACCGCCGGACCGAGCGGCGAGACGGAGGACATGATCTCGCGCTTGCCGCCGTACGCGCCGACGGGGAAGCCGCCGCCGATGATCTTGCCGAGGGTGGTCAGGTCCGGCGTGACGCCGTACCGCTCCTGCGCGCCGCCGCGCGCCACGCGGAAGCCCGTGATGACTTCGTCGAAGATGAGCACGATGTCGTGCGCGGTGCACAGGTCGCGCAGGCCCTGCAGGAAGCCCTCGGCCGGCGGCACGACGCCCATGTTGCCCGCGATGGGCTCGACGATGAGGCCGGCGATCTGGCCCTCGTGTTCGGCGATGAGGTCGCGCACGGAGTTCAGGTCGTTGAAGCGCGCGACGAGCGTTTCGGCGGCGTAACCCGCCGGGACGCCGGCGCTATCGGGTACGCCATATTGCAGGCCGGTCGAACCGGCCTTCACGAGCAGGCCGTCGGCGTGGCCGTGCCAGCAGCCGTCGAACTTGATGATCTTGTCGCGGCCGGTGTAGGCGCGCGCCACGCGGATGGCGCTCATGGTCGCCTCGGTGCCGGAGTTGACCATGCGCACGAGTTGCACGGAGGGGAAGCACTCCCGGATCAACTCGCCCATGCGCACTTCGGCGGGCGTGGGGGCGCCGAAGCTGGAGCCCTTCGCGACGGCCGCGGTCGCGGCGGCGACCACGCGCGGGTCGGCGTGGCCAAGGATCAGCGGGCCCCACGAGGCCACCAGGTCGAGGTATTCGTTGCCGTCCACATCCCAGAGGCGGCTGCCCTGGCCGCGCGCGATGAAGCGCGGCGTGCCGCCGACGGAGCGGAACGCCCGGACGGGGGAGTTCACGCCGCCGGGGAGGAGCTCTTGCGCCGCGGCAAAGAGGGCTTCAGACTTGCTCGTGTTCATCGGCTTCACGCTCCGGGCGGCGGTATCTGGGGCTCGTCTTCTTCAACTCCCGCACGGTGGGCAGGAGCAGGACGTCGGTGAGGCCGGACTGTGCGGCGAGATTCGCTACCGTCTGCCGGACGGCCTCCGGGTTCGGCCCGTGGACCATCGTGTACAGCGTGTATGGGAAGCCCGCGAAGGCCGGGCGGACGTAGCAGTGGCTGACGTGCTCGTCGGCGGCGAAGAGTTCGCCGACTTCCGTCTCCCGTTCCTTCGGCACGCGCCAGACGACCATGATGTTGCCGGCGATGCCGACCCGATGGTGGCGCACGCGCGGGCCGAGGCGGCGGATGACGCCTTCGTCGTGGAGGCGGTTGACGCGCTCGAGGAACTCGTCGGCGGTCATGCCGACGCCGGCGGCCATGGCGGCGAAGGGCTCCGGCACGAGGGGCAGGCCCTCCTGCAGGCGCTCGACGACGGTCCAGTCACGGTCATCCATCATGCGGACATCTCGTCGGCCCGGAAGGCCACGCGGATCTTGAACATCTTCTCGGCCGGCAGGTTGTGGACCGGGCCGCAGCCGGTGCGGTCGGCGATGTCATCGAGCAGGCGCTGCACCGCCGCCTCGGAAGGGGCGATGACCGTGAACCACATGTTCTGCTCGTGGTCGCGCAGGTAGTTGTGCGTCACTTCGGGCATGGCCGCGAGCACGGCGGCGACTTCGTCCACACGCTCGGGCGGGACCGTCATGCAGGCGAGCGTGCTGCGATAGCCCAGGCGGCGCGGGTCCAGGAAGGCCGAGACTTCGCGGATGACGCCCTCGTCCTGCAGCCGCGCGAGGAGGGCGAGGACCTCCTCCTCGGTGGCGCCGAGTTGGTCGGCCAGCGCCTGGAAGGGGCGCGGCACGAGCGGGAGGCCCTGTTGGGCGGCTTCGAGCAGGCGGGCGGTCAGATCGGGCGTGTCAGCCATTCCCCGCCTCCGAGGGGCGGTACAGGCACCAGGGCTCCTCAGCCATGTAATCGCCGTCGGAGTAGTAGTAGGCGCGGGCGCGGCAGCCGCCGCAGATGCTCTCGCAGTCGCAGTCGTGGCAGCGGCCGCCGGGCTTCTCGGTGCGGAACTGCTGGAAGATGGGGTTGTTGGCCCAGATCTCCGAGAACGGCGTCTCACGCACGTTGCCGACCTTCAGCGGCAGGTACGGGCAGGGCTGGACATCGCCGTTGGGGATGATGACACAGTACGAGGTGCCGGCCAGGCAGCCCTTGGTGTAGCGCATGGGGATGCCCTTGCGCCTGGCGATGCGCATGAACTGCGGCGCGCAGGTGGGCTTGAGTTCGATCTCCACGTCGCGCTGCTTGTCGAGGATGCGGTTAAGCAGGAGTTCGTACTGCCTGGCCTTGAGCGACTCGGCTTCGATGTCCACGCCGCGCCCGGCGGGGACGAGGAAGAAGATGTGGTGGCCGACGGCGCCCAGCTCGACGGCAAGGTCGGTCATGTCCGTGATGATCCCCTCGTTGCGCTCGGTGACCGTGGTGTGGATCTGGAACGGGAGGCCGCCCTCGCGGCAGTAGTTCATCCCCCGCACGGAGGCTTCCCAGGCGCCGGGCATCTGGCGCCATTCGTCGTGGACGGCCGGGTCAAGGTCGTCGAGGCTGATGCCCACGCGGGCGACGCCGGCGGCCTTGAGCTTGCCGACGATCCCGGGGGTGAGGAGCGTGCCGTTGGTGCCGAGCACCACGCGCAGGCCCTGGTCGGTGCCGTGGCGGCACAGCTCATAGATGTCTTCGCGCATGAGCGGCTCGCCGCCGCTTAAGACCATGATCCTGAAGCCGGCTTTGGCGATCTCTTCGAGGAGGCCCTTGCCCTCGTCGGTGGAGAGTTCGTCCGGGTCGGGTTCGGCGCCGGCGGCGCGGTAGCAGTGCTTGCAGAACTGGTTGCACTGGCGGGTGGTGTTCCAGGAGATGATCAATCGGGTTGCTCCTTAAGCCAGGCCGCGGCGTCGAGGGCGTGGTAGGTCAAGATGATGTCCGCCCCCGCGCGCTTGATGGAGGTCAGGATCTCCATCGCCACGCGCCGCTCGTCAATCCAGCCGCGCTGGGCCGCGGCCTTCACCATGGCGAACTCGCCGCTGACGTTGTAGGCCACGAGGGGGACGGGGAACTCGTCGGCGACGGTGCGGATGACGTCCAGGTATGACAGCGCGGGCTTGACCATGAGGAAGTCCGCGCCCTCTTCGAGATCGAGGGCGGCCTCGCGCAGGGCCTCGCGGACGTTGGCGGGGTCCATCTGGTAGCCGCGGCGGTCGCCGAACTGCGGGGCGGAGTCGGCGGCTTCGCGAAAGGGCCCGTAGAACCCGGAGGCGTACTTGACGGCGTACGACATGATCGCGATGTGCGACAGGTCGGCTTCATCGAGGGCGGCGCGGAGGGCGCCGATACGCCCGTCCATCATGTCCGAGGGGGCGACGATGTCCGCGCCCGCCTGGGCGTGGGACACGGCCGCGCGGGACAGGAGCTGGAGCGTGGCGTCGTTCATCACTTCGCCGTGGGCGTCGAGTTGGCCGCAGTGGCCGTGGCTGGTGTATTCGCACAGGCAGACATCGGTGATGACGCACAGCTCGGGGGCGAGGCGCTTGATCTCGGCGACGGCCCGCTGCACGGCCCCGGTGGCGGCCCAGGCTTCGGAGCCAGTGTCATCTTTGTGCTCGGGCAGGCCGAACAGCAGCACGGCGGGGACTTCCGCGGCCATCACGCGCTCGATCTCGGGGCCGAGTTGGTCCACCGACAGGTGGAAGTTGCCCGGCATCGAGCCGATCTCGGCGCGGACGCCCTGGCCGGCCACGACGAACATCGGGAAGACGAGGTCGGCGACGTGCAGTTGCGTCTCGCGCACCATGCGGCGGATCTGGGGCGTACGTCGGAGCCGGCGCGGTCGTGACTGAGGGAACACAACGCACCTCCTGACATGCTGAGATAGTGCTGAGTCAGGCGCCAGACCTGGCGTCCGCCAGTTGCAGCCATCCCCAGTAGCGGCCATCCCGTGCGGGGCCCCCGTCGCGCCGATACGGCCGGCGCGCCACCCCGCAACTAGACGACTAGCGGGGCAGGCCGAGCAGTTCCCGGGCCCGTTCCTGCGCTTGCGCGCGCTCACCGCGGCGCAGCAACTCGAGGACATCGGAGTCCAGCAGCCGTTGCCACGCGGCGGCCCGGTCGGCTTGCTCGTCGTAGCGGTCGAACATCTCGCCGCGCAGGCCGGCCATCAGTTCGGATAGTTCGCCATACTCCTCGCCGACCACTGCTTCGAGGACCACGCGCAGGTGCTTGGCGAGCGCCGGGCTGGCGCCGCCGGTGGAGATGGCGAGGCTGACCGGCCCGCGCTCGAGGAGAGCGGGGACGTAGAAGTTGCACAGGTGCGGCTGGTCCACCACATTGACGAGCAGGCCGCGGCGCCGGCATTCGGCCGACACGCGCTGGTTCAGGTCGGCGTCGTTGGTGGCGACGATGACGAGGAACACGCCGTCGAGGTCAGCGTCGGAGTATTCGCCCAGGCGCAAGGCGATGGCGCCGGTGGCGGCCAGGTCGGCTACGGCGGGCGTGGCCTCGCGAGTAACGACGCGGACGGCGGCGGCGGCGTGGAGGAGCGAGTTGATCTTGCGCTCGGCGATGCGCCCACCCCCGATGACGAGGCAGGGACGGCCGCTGAGCAGCAAGGTTGCAGGGTAGCTGGGAGGCATGATTGGGCGGCCGAGGCCGGCGCTTGACACTCGCGCGGGAGTTGGATACAGTGCCGACAATTATATCACATGGTGATATTTCTGAGGGGAGATTCTGCCGGAACGCGGCCGGAGCGTCAAGGCCGCCGGCCGCTGTGTGGGCCCGGCACCCCCCAGGCGGACAGGGCCGTGAAGATCTCGCTGGTGGGCGTAAGCCATGAGACGGCAGGGGTCCAGGTGCGGGAGGGTGTCGCCGTGGCCCCCGACGAGCTGTCGGAGCATCTGACGGCCGCGGTCGGCTGCCCGGGGGTCGGGGAGGCGCTCCTGCTTTCGACGTGCAACCGCTCTGAGTTGTATCTGGCCGCGGCCAACGGCCACCAGATTGAGGACCCCCTGGCCATCTTCGCGCAGATTCACCAGCTTGACCCGGCGGACATTGCCGACCACGCGTACGTCCTGGACGGGGCCGAGGCGGTGGCGCACATGTTCCGGGTGGCGGCCGGGGCGGACTCGATGGTCATCGGCGAGACCGAGATCATGGGGCAGCTGCGCGCGGCGGTCGAGGGCGCGCGGGCGGCCGGGACGGCGGGGAAGGTGCTGTCGCGGCTGGGGGATCGGGCCCTGGCCGTGGGCAAGCGCGCGCGCAGCGAGACGCTGATTGACAAGGGCTGCATGTCGGTGGCGTCGGTGGCCGCGGGGCTGGCCCGGCAGATCTTCGACGATCTCTCCCGGCGGCGCCTGCTGGTGGTGGGCGCGGGCGAGATGGGGGCGCTCGTGGCCCGGCGCATGGTCGAGTGCGGCGCGACCGAGGTCACGATCATCAGCCGCACACTGGCGCGGGCCGAGGCGCTGGCCCACGACATCGGCGGGCGGGCGGCGCCGTTCGACGAGTTCGTGGATGAACTGATCCGGGCGGACATCGTCATCACCTCGACCAGCGCGCCGCACCCGCTGGTGACCGTCGAGCGCGTGCAGGCTGCCGCCGGCGAAGGACATCGCCGCCCCACGTTGCTGATTGACCTGGCGGTGCCGCGGGATGTGGACCCGAAGGTGCGCGCCATTGATGATGTGTACCTGTACGACCTGGACGACCTGCAGCAGTTCGTGCAGGGGGCCGAGGAGCAGCGCGTGTGCGAGTTGCCCCAGGTCGAGGCCATCGCCGAACAGGAGGCGCGGGACTTCCACGTCTGGGTCGAGTCGCAGGAGATCATGCCCCTGCTGCTCCAGGTTCGCGAGCAGGCCGAGGCGGCGCGGGATGATGAGATCAGCCGGTTGCTGGAGGGCGTCCCGGACCTGTCGCGCAAGGCGGACAAAGCACTGCACCTGATGAGCAAACGGCTGGTGCGGCGGCTGGTCGAGGGGCCGCTGCAGCGAGCGCGGCAGTTGGCGGCCGAGGGGCTGTCGGAGCGTGACCGGGAGTTGATCCACCGGCTCTTTGAGCCGACCGGGGACGACGCGGCGCCGGACGACACCGGCAGCGAGGAGGAGGCGGCCGATGACTAACCCGGCGCTGCTCTTCCTGGGCCCCGCGATCGGCTACGTGGTGGCCGGTGTCGTGTGCACGGTGCGGCGGCTGAGGCGGCCGCAGCCGCCGGCGGTGTGGCTGATGGGGCTAGTGTGGCTGAGCCTGTCCAGCCACCTGGCGCTGATTGTCTGGCGCGACCACAGGACGCCGGCGGCGCCCTTTGTCAGCGCCCGCGAGGCGACGCTGGTGCTGTCGTGGCTGCTGGTGGTGGCCTACCTGATGACGGCCCGGTGGCTGCGGGGGATCGGGGTGTCGGGGCT
>CAZZDO010000272.1:0-2826 GCA_964653205.1 uncultured Armatimonadia bacterium
GCGAGGGAGAGGGGCAGGGGCGGGGAGCCGTTCAGCCACCCGCCTCCGGCCCCTCCCACGCAGGAACTCGCCGCTTCCCTGAGGAATCATATGCCTTGCAGTCCAGCGAAAGGCAAGGCACATGGTCCACCCTCTCCCCCTCGTCGCCGTCGTCCTCATTCTGGCGTGCGCGGCGCTGCCGGCGTATGCCGTGCGTGACTGCGGCGGCTACCACACCGCCGAACGCATCGCCAACCTGCGCGCCAACTGCGACAAGTTCGACTGGGCCGGCAACCAGCGCAAGGCCGCCATCGCCGGAGCCGCGTACTGGGCGGCCAAGAGCGATGACGAGCTGTGGCGGATGATTCCCGGCCAGAAGCTGCCGCGCTGCATTGATGTCAGCATGTACCAGCGCCAGCGCCCCGGCTGCCCGGTGTGCGGCGAGAAGATCAACAAGTTCGGCAACTACCCGTACAGCGCCGATCTGAGCCGGCCCTTCAAGCTCGTCTGCCCCTCCTGCAGGGAGATCTTCCCCAAGAACGACTTCGCCAAGTACTACGCCAGTGGCCTTGACGAGACCGGTGTGTTCAACCCGGACAAGGCCGACAAGAGCCTGCTGCTCAACACCGAGCACCCCGACCCGAACGACCCGCTACACAAGTACGGCGTGGACGACGGCTACGGGTGGTTCGACGAGCACGGCCACCGCTATCTCTTCGTCGCGTATTACGTCTGGCAGTACTGGAACAAGCTCATTGACGCGACGAACGCCCTGAGCAGTGCGTATCTGTACACCGGCGACCAGAAGTACGCGCACAAGGCGCTGGTGATGCTCGACCGCATCGCCGATGTGTACCCCGACTACGACTGGACGGCGTACTCGAAGCTGGGGTACTACCATTCCGACGGCGGCGGCGGGAAGGGCAAGATCCAGGGGAGCATCTGGGAGACGGGGACGGTGACGAACCTGGCCCGCGCGGTGGACCGGGTGCTGCCGGGGACGAAGGACGACCCCGAGCTGTATGCCTTCCTGGCCGAGAAGGCGAAGCAGTTCACGCTCAAGCGCGCCAAGGGCACGCGGGAGTTGCTCGTGCAGAACCTCGATGATGGCATCTTGCGCGAGGGCGCCAAGGCCGTCTACGAGGGCAACTGCAACGGCAATGAGGGCATGAACCAGACGACGCTGGCCTGGTGCGCCATCGCTTTGGACACCAACCCGGACACGGAGCAGTGGCTGGACTACCTCTTCGAGGCCAAGGGGGAACACATCCCGACCGTGATCGTCAGCGGCATTGACCGCGACGGCGTGGGGGCCGAAGCCGCGCCGGGGTACGCGCTCAGTTGGGGCGTGAACATCGGGCAGGTCGCCGACCTGCTGGCCGACTACGGCAAGTACACCAGGCACGACGTCTACCGCGACTTCCCGCAGTTCAAGGCGACGTTCACGGCCGGCTGGCGCATCGCGCTGCTCAACTACGCGACCCCTAACATCGGCGATACGGGCTCGTGCGGCAGTGTGGGCAAGGTCAACTGCCAGCCGGAGTTCATCGTGCGCGGGTACAAGTACCTCAAGGACCCGAAGCTCGGGCTGGCGGCCTACTACGCCAATGACAGCCGGGCCGAGGGGCTCGGTCGGGACATCTTCAGCGCGGATCCGATGAAGATCGAGCGCGAGATCGCGGAGTTGGCCGAGCAGGCGAAGAACGCGGGCAACCCGTGGATCGGCGGGCACAACATGGCTGGGTATGGGCTGGCCTCCGTCGAGTTCGGCTGGGGCAAGCCGGGGACGGGGCTGTGGTGCTACTACGGGCGCAACGGCGGGCACGGCCACCTGGACCGACTCAACTGGGACCTCGTCTACCAGGGCCTGTGCATGATGCCCGACCACGGCTACCCGGAGTTCGCCACCAGTTGGCCGCACCGGATGCTTGTGACCGACAACACCATCAGCCACAACACCGTGCTCGTGGACGAGCAACCGCAGACGACCAACTGGGTGGGCTTCCCGGAAGACTACTGCCAGTTCGACAACTTCGGGGCCATGCGGATTGACGGCGGGGCAGTGTACGCGGCGGCGAGCAAGTACCAGCGGACGCTGATGTTCGTGAAGGTCGCCGACGGGCAGGGCTACGCGCTCGATGTCTTCCGCGTGCAGGGCGGGAAGGACCACCTGTACTCCCTGCACGGACCGCCCGGGGCGCTGACGGCCGAGGGACTCAAGTTCGTCAAGCAGGAGGGCGGGAGCTACGCCGGGCCGGACATCCCCTACCGCAGCGACGACAAGCGCGGCGCGCGGTATGGCTACTCGTGGGTCACGAACGTCGAGCGCGACGCCGCCCCGCCGGAGCAGTTCACACTCGACTGGACGGTCGAGGACGGCTGGCGCGGCGTGCAGGCGGGCGACGACATTCACCTGCGCGTCCACAGCCTGTCGCCGCTGTCGGACGTGGCCCTGGGCGACATGGAGCCCCCGCAGAACAAGACCGGCAACCCGCGATGGCTGCGGTATCTGCTAGCCCATCGCGTCGCGCCCTCGACCCCTCCTCCGGCGGCGGGCGAGACGCCCGCTCTACCCTTCAGCAGTGTCTTCGCCAGCGTCATCGAGCCCTACCGCCAGCAGCCGGCGCTGGCCAAGGTTGAGCGGCTGAAGATCGCCGAAGGCCCCGAGAGCGCCATGCCGGTTGCGGTGAAGGTGACGCGGGCCGACGGGACGATTGACTACCTGCTCGCCAGCGACGACGACGAGGCGCTCATCAAGACCGAGGGCGGGCCGGAGTTCAGCGGCGCGGTCGCCTGGCTGCATGTGAAGGAGGGGAAGGTGATGGAGGCGACGCTGTCGCGGGGCGG
>CAZZDO010000272.1:2926-7244 GCA_964653205.1 uncultured Armatimonadia bacterium
GACATCCTGCGCGGGCAGCAGATGATCATCAGCAACGACCGCGTGCGCAACGCGTGCTACGAGATCGAGAGCGTGGCCAAGGACGGCGACCTGTGGCGCGTGTGCCTGGGCGAGGTGTGCTTCATCCGCGAGTTCAAGGACAAGGCGGACTACAGCAAGGGCTACAATTATGAGTTCGCAGAGGGCGCGGCCTTCATCATCCCGCACCACGTGTGCGTGACGCGCATGAACGACAACACGTACCGGGTGCGGCAGACGGTGAAGGCGGAGTTGACGGTGGGGAAGTGAGGCTCTATGGCGCGTCAGAGCAGAATCACAATTGACCCCAACATCATGGTCGGCAAGCCCGTCATCAAGGGCACGCGCCTCACAGTGGAACTCATCGTCGGACTGCTTGGGAGCGGGTGGTCGTACGAAGAGGTGCTGGAAGGCTACCCGCATATCACACTCGAGGACATCCACGCCTGTCTGGCCTACGCCGCCGAGGTCGTGGCCGAGGCGCGACCGGCGCGGATACCTCCCCGTAAGGAGGGCCTGTAGGAGCGGTCACCAGACCGCGACCCTTATCATGGACCTCCCCGACCTCGACCAGTTCCGCGGCGCGATCACCAACATCGTCTACCAGGACGCTGAGCGCGGCTTCGTGATCGCCGAGTTCACGCCCGAGGAGGGGCCGGCGCTGACCATCGTCGGCACCATCCCCGGCGCGGTCGTGGGCGAGAACCTGCGCGTGCGCGGGCGCTGGGAGAAGCACGCGAAGTACGGCCGGCAACTGCGCATCGAGAACTACGAACTCGTCCGCCCCTCGACGACGCGCGGCATCATCGCGTACCTCAGCGGCGGGCTCGTCAAGGGCATCGGCCCTAAGCTCGCCGCCGCGCTCGTCCAGCACTTCGGGGAGGACGTGCTGGACATCCTCGACCATACTCCCCAGCGGCTGCGCGAAGCCCCCGGCATCGGGCCGAAGAAGGCCGAGGCGCTCGCGGCTTCGTGGCAGGAGCACAAGGAAGTCCACCGCATCATGCTCTTCCTGCAAGAGCATGGCGCCGGGCCGACGCTCGCTTCGCGCATCTACGAACGCTACCGCAGCAACGCCATGCACGTGATGGAGTCCGAGCCGTACCGGCTGGCGCGCGAGGTGCGCGGCATCGGCTTCCACACCGCCGACCGCATGGCGCGCGCCGCCGGCATTCATCGGGACGACCCCCAGCGGATCATGGCGGGCATCCAGCACGCGCTGAGCGAGGCCGCCGGCGAGGGGCACTTCTACCTGCCGCGCGACTTGGTCCTGTCCGGCGCCCAGCAGGTGCTGCACGTGGACGACCAGCTCATCGAGCTGGCGCTCGAGCAGTGCGTGGGGGCGGAGTACGTCGTTCAGGAGCGCGGGCTTTCCAGCCCGCAGCCCGGTAGTCGCGGGCTGGAAAGCCCGCGCTCCAACGACCACAGCCCCGCCAGCTTACACCCCGATGCCTACTTCCTCCCCGACGCCCTGCAGATCGAGAAGGAGCTGGCCGGGCTGTTGCTGCGGTTAGTTCCCGCCAACGGCGTCCCACCCCCTACCCCCTCCCTCTGCGCTCGCGAGCGAGCGCCGGGAGGGGAAACAACGGCGCGCCCTACAGAGGAGCGTATCCGCGCCTGGCTCACCCAACGTGAGACGATGGGGGCCTTGCCGCTGACCGACACGCAAGTCGGGGCCGTGTGCTCGGCCCTGCGGCATCCCGTGACCGTCATCACCGGCGGGCCGGGGACGGGCAAGACGACCATCACGCGGGCCATCGCCGACGCGGGGGTGGCGCTGAAGTGGCGCGTGGCGTTGTGCTCGCCCACGGGCCGGGCGGCCAAGCGCCTCAGCCAGCTCTCGGGCCAGCCCGCCAGCACGATCCACCGGTTGCTGTCATGGGACCCCGGCGCCGGGCGCTTCCGCTTCAACGGCGCCGAGCCGCTGCCGGTGGACCTGCTGATCGTGGACGAGGCGAGCATGGTGGACGCGCCGCTCGCACGCGACCTCATGCGGGCAGTGCCTGCCGGGGCGCAAGTCGTGTTCATCGGTGACGCCGACCAGCTCCCGAGCGTCGGCCCCGGCAACTTCCTGCACGATCTCATCGCGAGCGAGCGCTTCCCCGTGGTGCGGCTGACGGAGATCTTCCGCCAGGCCGAAGGCGGGCAGATCGTCACCCACGCCCATCTCATCCGCGAGGGCGAGATGCCCGAGTTCGTGCGCGGCGGCAACTGGCACGGCGAGGACTGCGTGCTCATGGAGCGCGAGACCGCGGAGCAGGCCGCACAAGCCGTGCTGCGGGTCGCGACCAAGAGCCTGCCCAGCCTCAGCTACGGCCTCGACGACATGCAGGTCATCACACCGATGCACCGCGGTCCCGCGGGAGTGGCGGCGCTCAACGAGGCGCTCCAGCAGGCGCTCAACCCGCCCAAGGCCGGGCTGGCCGAGGCCCGGCGCGGCGACACCGTCTTCCGCGAAGGCGACCGCGTGCTGCAGACGACGAACGACTATGACCGCAACGTCTTCAACGGCGACATCGGCCGCATCGAGCGCATTGATGTGGCGAACAAGGCCGTGCAGGTGCGCTTCGACCAGGCGCCGGTGGCGTACGAGTTCCGCGACCTGGACGAGCTGGAGCTGGCCTATGCGCTGACCATCCACAAGGCGCAGGGCAGCGAGTATCCGGCGGTCATCATGGTCATCCACAGCACCCACTACATCATGCTGCGGCGGAACCTGTTCTACACGGCGCTGACGCGGGCGGAGAAGCTGGCGGTGATCGTCGGCGACCGCAAGGGCGTCTGGAAGGCCGTCAAGACCGCGGGCGAGAACGAGCGCCTAACGCGGCTGGCGGCGAGACTGCGGGGGGAACTGCCGCACGAGGCGATTGCGGAGCGGCTGCACTTCGACGATGCGGAGGGTGAGGGCTGATGTGCGTCCTCGCCGCCTATCTCGGTGACAAGCCCGCCGCGCCCACCCTCCTGGACATGCTCGAGCGCGAGGAGGGCCTCGGCGGCGGCTTCTACACCGGCCTGGCGACCATACACGAGGGCAAGCTGCACTGGGCGAAGCTCGTCGGCGACGTTGCGCGTCTGCGAGAGGAGACGGATGCCGCGAGCCTGCCCGGCCACATCGGCATCGCCCACAGCCGCACCCCCAGCGGCGGCGACCGCGAGTGGAGCCACCCCTTCGTCGGCAACGCCGAGACGCTGGCCTACGTGGCCAACGGCGCCGAGGGCATGTTCCAGGGGAGAACCGACTGGGTCGCCGCGGGCAACGGACTACTCGAGGGCGGCTATCGCTTCCGCAGCGGCGCCGGCGAGGCCATCGGCCCCTACCCGACGCTGGCCGACGGGCGCTGCGTGCACTTCAGCGAGATCATGTGCCTGCTCATCGAGGAGAACCTGCGGCAGGGCGACGACCTGCTCGGGGCCTCGGGACGGGCGTTCCAGGACTGGCCGGCCGAGATCGTCGCCCTGACGCTGTGCGCCGCCGATGACGCGCACTTCGTCGCCATGCGTATCAACCAGCCGCTCATGATCGGCCGCTGCGAAGGCGCGGTCTGCGCCGCGACGACGTCGCTGGCCTTCCCGCCGGGGATGGACTGGCAGATGGCGATGCCGCCGAACGCTGCCGCGCGCGTCGGGCGCGAGGGCCTTGAGGTCGTGCCCTTCACGGAGTGCGTCCCCGCCGCCGACATGCCCAGCGTGGAGGCGGTGCACGAGACGCTGCTGCCGGCCCTGCGCCGCGAGCCGCAGACCATCGGTGGCATGTGCAACCTCATCACGCCGCTGTGGCCGGAGGGGCGGCTGCCGCAATCGGCGATGCTCGTGT
This sequence comes from uncultured Armatimonadia bacterium, assembly GCA_964653205.1. Classification (GTDB taxonomy): domain Bacteria; phylum Armatimonadota; class Zipacnadia; order Zipacnadales; family UBA11051; genus JAJFUB01. The sequence continues at coordinate 6,759 of CAZZDO010000272.1, forward strand.
ACCAGACGGTCGCGGGGCTGGCCGCGGCGGGGCGCGTCGAGTTGGTGACGGAGACAGTGCCGGGGATGTTTGGCGAGGGCACGGCCCCGCGCACGAGAGTGAGATGGGTGGGTGACTGATGGCGAACGAACGGCAGGCCTGTCAGTGCGACCATTGCTCCGAGCATGGCGTGGAGCATGTGCCGGCGCGGTGCGCGATCTGCGGCTGGGAGGGCGAATGCCCCAACTGCGGGGCGGACAACCACGCGCGCGAACGGCGGCTGATGGACTGGTCTAGCCGCAAGGTGACGGCCGACATCATCATCCCGGACCCACAGGGCCGCGTACTGATGATCCAGCGCGCCGGACGCGCGGCAGGGAAGTGGGCGCTGCCCGGCGGGTATGTCAGTGCGGACCTCAGCCCGGCGGCGACGGCGGTCAAGGAGGCGGAGGAGGAGGTCGGGATCACGCCGCGCCTGGACCGGCAGTTCTACACGTACGGCGCGGT
>CAZZDO010000273.1:0-7241 GCA_964653205.1 uncultured Armatimonadia bacterium
ACCTTCGGGCGCTGTTCCAGTCGGAGCCGTGGGCTGGGGCGTCCAGGCTCCCGGCGGCACGGCGCCCGGCTGCGTCGCCGTCATGCCCCCGGGCCCGACCGGACTGGGGGTGAACGCCGGCTGGCCCGCACCGGGCTGTGGCATGGGTTGCGGCTGCTGGGCCGCCGCAAGCCCCTGGAGGAGTTGCTGCTGGAGGCCAAACACCGCGGCCCCGAACCGCGGCAGGGACCGGAAGCGTTCCCCCGCGTCAACAGGTTCGCGCACGGGTGGCAGGCTCGGTGGCGGGAGATAGACCGGGAGCGGGGGCTCCTCGGGCGGCGCCGGTGGCTTCGCAGGGACGGGCGTGGTGGCCGCCTGAGTAGGCGATGGCTGGACACTACCGCCGGGGGCCGGCGTGGGCGTGGTTCCTTGCGGGGCGGCCGCCACAACGGCCGCCAGCAGGATCAACAGGCCCACGATCGGGCGCGCGGAAGAGGGGCTCCCAAGCACTCACATCACTTCGCTTTCCTGCACGCGACTAAACGGACGCCCCCGTGCGCCGGAATGTTCCCAGGCGCTCGCGGGTGCGCCGCAACGACCCCTTCGCCGCCACTGCCCCGCGCACCTCCCACCCGCGCCAGGGCTGCGTGCCGCCGCCCCTCATTCGCGCCATCGCACGACGTACGGGATGGTGAGCGCAGCGATCACCGAGACCAGCGTCAGCACCAGGAACGCCTCGACGCCCGTGCGGACGGCCATGCGCATCGCGCGCTCCCGGCCCACGTGCCGCTGCATTTCGCGGAACGTGTTGATCCCGGCCATGAGCCCGCCGATCAGGGCAAACGGGATGATGATGACGAGGTTGCCGCGCATCGAGCCGACCTCAGTCGTGCCTGTCCAGGACCGCGCGCGCCCTCCCGATCTGCTCTGCCATGTTCGCATGGAGCGCGGCCAGTCCCTCCTCGTCCTCCGACGTTGCCCGACCGTACCTGCGCATCCCCCGTGGCCGGAGCGTATCAACGGCTTGCTGCAACTTCGCCAGCAGATTGGACAACCAGACCCGGGTGTTCGGCGTGTCCTGCGGTCGCTCGAACGCGGCCAACTCCTCAGGGGCTTCCCGGACAGCGTACTCACGCAAGTGTTGTCGCAACTCCTGCAACGGGGCGCAGACCGCGCGCACTTCCTCGGGGGCCAGGGGGGAGAGGGGCGAGCCCACGCCTGTGGGCGAGCGTCCCTGGCCGCCGGCCTCCTCCATCTGTAGCAGCAGGTGGCTGATCGTGGCATAGGCGGAGATGAGATGCCGACGCTGGCCGCTGCTAAGACCCATTGTCGGGGAAGCCTCCTCCCAACTTGCGGGCGGCTCGCAGCCAGGCGTTGCGCTCCCGCCCGTGTGGTTCGCCAATGCGCCGGTAGTCGGACTTGGCCACGAACTCCTGACACTCGGCGGCGAGCGTTCGCATTCGCTCGCGCTCCATCTCCGCCAGCCCCCTGGCGGCGGGGGACGGGTCCCGGGCAGTGACCTGGGCCAGATGCTTCAGACACAGCCCGTCGCCGTGTTCGTAAGCCGCCAGAACGTCTCCCTCGGTCAGGTGGCCCAGGAGGGTACTCAAGGCCCGCTTCGCCGCCTCGGCGCCGGCCTGGCAGGCGGGGCAACGCTCAGGAGTGCCGCCGCTTAGCGACTTGCCGGCCTCGACCAGCAGGTCTGCATAGATGATCGAGCTGCCCAGGGCATCGCCCAGTCTCGCAGCGATCTCCGTATGCTCGCGGCAGAAGCCTCCCGCCTGGCGCAGTTGCGCGCGTGTCTGCGGGTCGGTGACCAGCTCGGAGAAGAGCGTCTCCAGCAAGCGGCGCCCGGCCCGGTCAGCGATACGGCAGACCGGGCAGCCTGGCTGCTGCAGAGCCTCCACGAGAGCGAAGAACTCAACGTGCCGGCTGGGCCTGGCCAGAGGCCTGTCCCGGATCACTCTACACCCCCTCATTGCCTGCTGCCTTCAGCAGCGCGCGGCGAGGGGCGCGGCTCTCGTCCCGCGTGCGCGTCCACTTCAGCTCGATGGTACTCTTGTCCAGGAAGCCCTGCACTTGCTGCCGCAATCTGGCCGTGGCGGCGATCTGAGCGTCCAAGATGAACTGACGGACAGGTGCAGGGAGCTTCATGCGTAACACGGCGCGCCAATGGGGGTAACACAGTCCGAAGAGCGTGCCGGTGCGCTCCCGCTCCGCGTCATCCTCCAGCCGCCCAACGAAGAGCCTCAAGAGGACGTCGCTCGCCATCCGCTCCAGGTAGCACACGGGGCAGATCGTCTCCGTCTCGGGAGCGTGCTCGGCCAGCCCCGCCAGTACGTCGGCGAAGACCACGGCAACCGCTACGTTGCTCTGCATGCTCATCAAGCGCCAACTGTGGGGGTTGCAGAACCCGCCCGCCGCAGTGACGACCGCACGCAGGTCCGGCTCCTCAGGCCAGCGTCCGGGCAGCAAACAGAAGTACTCGACAGGCAATCGCGTCAGGACCTGGCAGATCGGGCAGCAGACGTACTCGAGCGCCTCCTGCAGCGCCCGTGGCGGATCGGGGAGAAAGCGCTGGAGTTCGCTCCGCCAGAATGTCTGCGGATCATCCATGGTGATGGTTCACCGCGGCCCCTTACTTCACCACCAGCACACTACACGGAGCCAGGCGAGTGAGGTTCTGCGAGGTGCTGCCCCAGACCCGCCCGAAGATCGCCGAGTGGCCCATGAACCCGATCACCAGCAGGCCAAACCCGCCCTCCTTGGCGTAGGTGACGATGGTCTCGACCTCGTGTCCCGCTCGGACCTCACACTGCAACTCGACCCCCCTTGCGGCGGCGATCGCCGTCGCCTCCTCGTTCACCTTGGCGAAGTAGCCGTTACGTGCGCTCTTGACCTCCTGGACCTCGTCAATGGTGCCAGCGTACTTGGGCAGGTCCTCCTCGACGGAGATGGACCATAGCTCCGCCTTGTGGGACGCGGCCAGCTCCGCCGCCATGGCCACAGCCCTCTTCGCGCTCTCCGAACCGTCATTGGCGACCAGAATCTTGCTGAACACCTTCGTCCTCCTTTGTAGGGGAAGGAATCACCACATCTCCGCTGGCAAGCTGCATGGCCTCCTCGCGGGTAGGGCGAAACCACGTCTGCGCGATGATGGTGGGCACAACAGCACTGGCGATCACGACCGTCACCAGAATCGTGTACTGTTGCTGGGTGATAATCCCCCGGTTATAGCCGAACAGCGCGGAGATGCTGCCGAAGGTCAGGCCGGTGGAGGCTACCAGCGTTGTGTACCAGCCCTGCTTGCTCGAAAAACGGAAGGCCCTGGTCAAGGGCCACACCCCCACGAACTTGGTGGCCACCTTCACCAGCAATAGCACGCCGATCAGCAGGGCGCCAGTCAGCACGGCGTGACCGGAAATGAGCATCCCGGCGCGCAGGAAGTAGAAGGGCGTGAGGAAGGCAAAAACCGTGGTCCGCAGCCGCCGCACGATGTCCTTGTGCCGGGCGAACACCGCCGCCACTGCCAGCCCGAGCAGATACGCGGGCAGCACGGCCTCGCTGTTGGACTGCATCGCCAACCCGCCCAGGCCGAAGAGCAGCAGGAATGTGAACTTGACGCCCGGCTCGGACACGTGCGTCCCAAACCGCGTGAACAGCCACTCGCTCACGCGCGACGCCACCAGCAACACCACCACTGTGACCCCGGCGAAGAGCGCCAGCCAGGCGTTGTAGTGCGCGAAGATCGCGCCCAGTGCGAGCACCGTGCCCAGGTCGGTGACGAAGCACGCCGCCAGGATGATCTTGCCGAAGGGCGTCTCGTTGAGCCGCGTCTCGACCATCACCGCATAGACAACCGCCACCGAAGTCGTGGACAGGGCGATGCCGCCGATCCACGCCGCCGCCGCCGTCCAGTGCGCCACATAGTAGCAGTACGCCGTGGCGCCCAGGAACGGCACCAGGAAGGAGACAAAGCCGATGGCCAGGCTTTCCTTCAGGTAGCGGCGCAGAACTCCCGGCTCCACCTCGGCCCCGGCCATGAACGTGAGCAGAATGCTGCCGAACCCCGCCAGGAACGTGAGCCACTCCGCCGTCGGGATGTGGACGATGTTGCCGATCACGGCGCCCAGGAGTATCTCCACCAGCGCCACCGAAATCGCCGTGCGAATCGAGACCAGGCTCGCCACGAAGGCCAGCCCGATCCACACTGCTGCGATGAACCACTGATTCATGAAGCGTGGCCCTATCCGACCGGCTGACGGCACCCTCACGCGGAAACGCCCCGCCGGCCCAGTCCCGCCAGGGGCGCTCTCAAACGAGAGACTCCTACTCACCTGCCGGTGGGTAGGAGTCATCAGTCAACAGACACTTCCGGCCGCAGCCGTGGCGAACTCCATCGCCGCACTCAGTATACCGGCGATGGGGCCGCAAGGCAAGCGCCAGTCGCCGCCCGGCAGTCGCCACCTGGCCGGGCAGGCAGGTGATCACCGCCCCGGCGCGGCATTGGCACGGCAGGACTACATGCTCGCACCCCAGGAGTGAGCCGCCCATGCGCGTCTGCCGCTGCCTGCCTTGTGCTGTCGCCGTCCTGGCGTTGCTGCCGGCCATGTCTCTCTCTGCCGCGGCCGGCCCGGCCGGGCTCCTGCCGAGCCCTCAAGCCACCGTCGAGGGCCAGGGACGCCTGCCCCTGGCCCCGGCGACCTACAGCCTCTCGGGCTCGGCGTCGCCGCAGGCCGAGTACGCCGTCGAGGTGCTGGCCCAGCTCTTCGGCAGCGCCCCCACGCAGGCCCCCGACGCCTGCGTGCGCCTGAAGCTGGCCGTCGGCAGCGACGACCTCGCTGCCGCCGCGCGGGCCCTGAAGCTGCCGCCCCCGCCCGCCGACCGCTGGCAGGAAGCCTTCGTGCTGGATTGCGGCATGTCCGGGGACGGGGTCCGCCTCACCGCCGGGCCCTCCGGACTGATCTACGGCGCCTACGCGTTGAGCCAACTCCGCCGCCACGAGGGCGACCACTTGACCGTCCCCCGCTGTGCGGTCAGCGACTGGCCGACGCTGCTCTCCCGCGCCTACACAGGCGTCCCGCGCGACCCGAAGAGCCCGGGCTTCACCGCCGCGCTCGACTGGCTGTCCCGCTGGCGGATCAACGGGTGCTACTATGAGATCTACGGCGACCAGGGACAGGACACGGTCCCCGAGAACGTCTCGCGCATCGCTCAGGAATGCTCCCGTCGCGGCATCCGTCTGTACGGACAGATCTCCCACTGGCGCACGGAGTTGCTCCTCAAGCGCGAACTGTGCGCCTGCAACCCCGAGGACATCGAGCACATCCGGCGCTACTCGAAGGAACTGCTCGACCGCGGCTGTCAGGGCCTCATTCTCCTGTTTGACGACATCACCCAGGCCGCCGCGGAGCACCCCCTCACTTGTCCGCTCTGCAAGGAGAAGTATGGCAACCTCGCCGCCTGCCAGATCGAGCTGATCCGCCCGATGCTCGAAGAGGGCCGCAAGCGAGGCATCACGCACCTCATCATGTGCCCGACGCCGTACTACGTCGGCTGGCCGAGCACGCAGGGCGGCAAGCTCGACGGCAAGCAGTACTACGCCACCCTCGGCGCGTCGAAGCTGCTGGAGGGCGTGCAGGTCTACCACTGCCACCTGCGCGCTGACAAGATCAAGGAGTTGGAGCAGGCGGGCCTGCGCAACTACATCTACTGGTGCAACGGCTTCTACGCTTACGACCACTGCGTGCCCGAGGGCCAGCGCGTGGCGGGGCTGTGGGGCGGCCTGAACGAGGCGCCCTTCGGCTGGTATACGCAGCGTTGGGATAGCGTCGCCAGCGTCGTGCCCACCCCGGACGCCTACGACGCCCTGCGCGGGTTGCCGAAGCTGACGCAGCATGCGTGGCTGTGTGGTGGGGGCGACTACGGCTTCGCACTGTGGGGCTGCTACTGCTGGGACGCTGCCCGCTTCTCTGATTGCGAGCCGGACCTGCTCGCTGCCGTCTATGGCGATGGCACGCAGTACCCCTATGCCACCTACAAGGCGCTGGTGCGTGGCTGGCTTGTGCGGCTGCAGAGCGCCGGCGCCATCCCTCCGGCCCAACGCGACGCCTTCCTGGCGCAACTGGAAGCCGATGCCGCGAAGGTGGGGCAGGCGGCCACAGCCCTCGCCCAGGCCACGACGGCCACGCCAGACGCCGCCCTGCCCGAAGCGAAGCGCCGCGACACGGCCGCGCAGATGCAGCGCTCGGCCGAGACGATGACGAAGCTGGCAGCGACGGCGCGTTCGGGCAAGCCGGTCGTGCGGATCGAGCCCGAGCGCAAGCTCGGCGCCGCCACCCGCGAGCAGCGCATGGAGATCGGCGACTTCTGGACGCGGTTCAAGCTGCGCTATTCGCAGACCGATGACGCCGACGGCACGAAGCACCGCACGCAGTGGCACTTCGGCGCCGGCCTGGGCATGACCGCCCCCAGCAACCGCAACTGGTATGATGCGGGCTTCATTGACGTGCTCGTCAACGGCAAGTCGCTCGACGCCTTCACGCCCACGTTCGAGCGCGTGTCCGGTGCGCAGGGCGAGGAACTGGTCGCGACCTGGGAGACGGATGCCGGGTCGCTGGCGCTACGCTTCGGCATTTGGGAGGGTGGCCTGCGGATCACGGGCCAATGGGCCGGCGACGCCGCGGCGAAGCTCTCGCTCCGTCTCTTCACGATCCCGGGCGCGGGATGGGGGAGTTGGACCGACATGGACAAGTTCGTGACCACGCCCTCGGCCACCACGCCGCACGGCACGCCGGTGAAGCTGCAGCCCGGCGAGCGCTGGCTCTTCCTGGCCGACAAGACCTACGACATCCCGCATGAGCACGCCGAAGGGCCGTGCGCGGTCCTCTTCGGCGATCCCATCCCCGCCGTGCAGTGTGACAACGGGACGTACGTGGTGCAGATTGACGGCGACTACCCGCCGGGCACGAAGGAGTTCCGCCTGGCGGTGTGGGACCTTCACAGCCTCAAGAACGATGAGGGATTGCAGACGCTACAGGAGATCGTCGCCAAGGGCGAGTTGCCGTGAGCGCGTAGGTGGGCTCGTCCTCGAACCCACGACTTCGCCGCAGACAAACAGCAAGTCGCGGGGCACCGTGCCTTCGGCCGCCCCGCGACTCTCATCTCCGTTTCCAGAACCCCGAGTCCCAAACCCGAACCCCGGCCGTCAGAACTCGTTACGCACCTTCACCGGCGCGCCGCCCTGCTTGCTGGACTCGATG
>CAZZDO010000274.1:0-1451 GCA_964653205.1 uncultured Armatimonadia bacterium
GCGTTGGGGTCCTCGGGCTGGTCCTCGGCGGCCAGCACCTTCGACGGCGCCACGACGAGCGCGAAGTCCTTGAGCACCAGCACGTGCTTGATGGTCGGCTCGCCGTGGCGGATGACGATCTCGTTGCTCCCGGCCTGCAGCAAGTCCGACACGTCGAGCACGAAGTCGTACGCATGGCCGCCCACGAGACACGCCGGGTGGTCGTCGCGGTTGGCGCCCTCATAGTCGGGGGAATAGCAGACGCGCCAGCCCCTCTGGCCGAACCAGTCGAGCTTCAGCCCGGTGAGCATCTCCGTCTCGGGAGGCTTGTTCAGCAGCCGCGCGTGTTCCAGCGGCTTGCCGTTGAGCGTGATCTGCATCGCGAACGTCGAGCCACCGAGGCCGGGGTTCTCAAGGCGCGCCAGCAGCGACAGAGCCAGCTTGCCCGGCAGGTCGGCGGCGGGGACCGTGACGGTGAAAGTCTGTGAAGCGTTGGGCTCGATGCGGGCCTCGGAGGCGATGGGGATCGGGGGCGCAGCGTGGGCGGCGAAGGCGCAGAGAGCGATGAGTGTGATCGTGACGAGTGGCTTCATGATAGTCTCCGAAGTACCGGGGCGCATTCGATGGAGGGGCCGCCTTGGTTGGAGGGGCCGCGCTCTAGCTGGCCCCATAGCCGGCAGTCGTCGGAGGGGCCGCACTTTAGCCGGCCCCATGGCCGCCGGTCGTCGGAGGGGCCGCACTTTAGCCGGCCCCATAGCCGCCGGTCGTCGGAGGGGCCGCGCTTTAGCCGGCCCCCGGAGCCGGCGAACCTATCTTGTCCACGGGAAGCCATAGTACTTGCTGTATGGCCAATCCTCAGGCCTGCTACATAGCTCTCGACGCACAGGATTGCTCAGGACATACTCCACCATGGCGCTCACATCCTCATCCCTGCGAGCGTGGCGGTCCCAGATACTTCGCTCCCAGATGTCCCTGGCCGCCCCCAGCCTGTGCAGGACATACGACGCTTTCCCCTTGAACTGACGGAATACCCGTGTGAAACGCCGACCTTCTACCGTCGCCACCACGAGATGCACGTGGTCCGGCATGATGCAGATGGCCGACAGCATCGCGGAGAACACCTCCTCCGCTACACACATGAGGCTGCGGGCGGACGATGGATCGGCGAAGAGTGGATGTCGGTCCTTCGCGCAGATGGTCAGGAAGATCACATGGTTTGGCTCTGTGTATGCGTCCTCGGTCAGTCTATGTGGGTGGCGGCGGTCCATGTCTGTTGCCCCCGTTCGGGCGGGGTCGTTGGAGGGGCCGCGCTTTAGCCGGCCCCCGTGTGCGGTTCCGTACGGCGGGCCGGCTGAAGCGCGGCCCCTCCCAACACCACGGCCTAACACCGGGGCCGGCTGAAGCGCGGCCTCTCCTGACACCACGGCCTAACACCGGGGCCGGCTGAAGCGCGGCCTCTCCTGACACCGGGG
>CAZZDO010000274.1:1551-5289 GCA_964653205.1 uncultured Armatimonadia bacterium
AGCGCGGCCCCTCCCAACACCACGGCCTAACACCGGGGCCGGCTGAAGCGCGGCCCCTCCGCACGGCCTCACACCCCGGCCTCCTGCAGGTACGCGCGGCTGATCGCCAGGTCCACCAGCGGGTCCTGCAGGTGCGTGTCATGCTCGACGAAGAGCCAACCGTCGTAGCCGACCTGCTTGAGCGCGACGACCACCGCGGCGTTGTCGAGCCCGATGTTGCCGGCGCCCAGCTCGCAGAACCGCCCGCGCTGCGGCCACTGGTCCAGCCCGATCTCGGCGTTGGTGACGAGCCAGTCCTTCAGGTGCATCGAGACGAGGCGATCGGCGTAACGCTGGACGATCTCCACCGGGTCGCCGTCGGCGGCGGCGAGATGGGCGGTGTCAAGGATCAGGCCGCAGTCCGGGCACTGGGCCAGGAACTCCTCCAGCTCTTCCTGCGACTCCACGAGCGACCCGAGGTGGTTGTGCAGGCCGACCCGGATGCCCCAGCGGCGGCACGCCTCGGCCTGGATGTTGACCTGCCGGCAGAAGGTGTCGAAGTCCTTGCCGGTCACGTTCGTCCACACATAGGGTTTGCCGAACGCGGCGGTCCACTGGATCGAGGTCTCGATGTTGGGCCCCAGGCAGGTGGCGAAGTCCATGCCCAGCCGGTGCATGCGGGCGGCCTTGAGCAGCGCCTCGGCGCCCTCGTTGGCCGACAGCCGCTCGGTGCCTTCGTAGCCGATGTCCTGCAGGTCCATCCAGCGCTGCTCGATGTCGAAGCAGCCGCCGTCCCACACGCTCATGCCGTAGTCCGCGATGCCGATTCTCATGGTGGTCTCCTGGTCGTGTCCGTGGTGTGTTCGTTGGAGGGGCCGCGCTTCAGCCGGCCCCGTCGTTTGGGTGTGCCCGCCGCTCCGGGGCCGGCTGAAGCGCGGCCCCTCCAACGGCCCCCTAAAGCAGCCCCTCAAACAGCGCCTTCTGCTCGTTCAGATGCGCCACCTGCGCCTCGGTCTCGGCCAGCCGCTCGCGCTCCTGCTGCACGATCTCGGGCTTGGCGTTCTGTACGAACTTGTCGTTGCCCAGCTTCCCCAGCGCGCGCTGGCGGTCCTTCTCCAGGTCGGCCAGCCGCTTGCTCAGGCGGTCAAGCTGGCCCTGCGGGTCCTCGATGGCCCCGGCCAGCGGCAGGATCACCGTCACGCTCTGGATGGTGGCGGTGAGGGCCTTGTCCGGTGGGGCAGGCACTCCTGCCTGCCCACCAACATACTCCACGCTCTCCAGCCGCGCCAGGGCCTTCATGCCGTGCTCGACCTCGCGCAGTGTGGCCGCGGCGGCTTCGTCGGCGATGAGGTGGATGCTGATCTTCTGCTGCGGCGGCAGGCCAAGCTGCGCGCGCCACGAGCGAATCTGGTTGGTGATTTCCATCACCATGCCCATCTGCCGCTCGGCCTCGGGGTCGCGATGCGCCGCGTTGGCCGTCGGGTAGGCCGCCAGGGCGATGCTGCCCTCGGCGGCGGGCGCGGGTTCGGGGACGAACCCGCCTACGCGGGCATCGCACCGCGAGGTCTGCCAGATCTCCTCGGTGATGAACGGCATGAACGGGTGCAGGGCGCGCAGGATGCCCGACAGCAGCAGGTCCAGCAGCCACTGCATCTGCTGCACGCGGTTGGCGTCGTCACCGTACAGATCGGCCTTGGACAGCTCCACGAACCAGTCGCAGAACTCGTCCCACGTGTAGGCATAGAGGGCGTCGGCGGCCTGGGCGAGGTCGTAGCGCTGCAGGCAGCGGTCCACTTCCTCGAGCACGGCGGCCTGGCGGGAGAGAATCCACCGCTCCGGCAGCCGCAGCTCGCAGTCCTCCAGCGAGCCGAACGGGCAAGGGCCGGCCACCTCGTCCTGGTTCATCAGCACGAAGCGCGAGGCGTTCCACAGCTTGTTGCAGAAGTTGCGCGCACCCACCATGCGGTCTTCGGAGTAGCTCAGGTCCTGGCCGTGGGTGATGAGCTGCACGAGGGCGAAGCGCAGGGCATCGGCGCCGTAGCGCTCGATCAGCTCGATCGGGTCAATGTTGTTGCCCAGCGACTTGCTGATCTTGCGGCCCTTGTCGTCGCGCACGAGCCCGTGGATGAACACCTCGTCGAAGGGCTTCTCGTCGCGCAACTCCATCCCCATCATGATCATCCGGGCCACCCAGAAGAAGATGATGTCATAGGCGGTCACGAGCACGGAGGTGGGGTAGAAGAAGTCCAACTCCGGGGTCTGGTCGGGCCAGCCGAGGGTGCTGAAAGGCCACAGGGCCGAGCTGAACCACGTGTCGAGCACATCCGGATCGGGTTGCAGGTCGCCGCTGCCGCAGCCGGGGCACTCGGGCGGGTCCTCGCGGGTGCAGATCTCCTGCCCGCAGCCGCCGCAGGTCCACACGGGGATGGGGTGGCCCCACCAGAGCTGGCGGCTAATCGGCCAGTCGCGGATGTTCTCGAGCCAGTCGGTGTAGACTTTGGTCCAGCGCTCGGGCACGAAGCGCACGTCGCCGGCACGGACGGCCGCCAGCCCCTTCTCGGCCAGCGGCCCCATCTTCAGGAACCACTGCTCGCTCACCAGCGGCTCCACCACAGTGTGGCAGCGCTGGCAGTGGCCCACCGCGTGGGTGTAGTCCTGGATGCTCTCGAGCACGCCCAGCTCCTCGAGGTCGGCCACCACCTGCTTGCGGCAGTCGTAGCGGTCCATCCCGGCGTAGGCCCCTGCTTCGGCGGTCATCTTGCCGTCCGGGGCGATGACCACCACGCTGGGCAGATTGTGGCGCTGGGCGATCTCCAGGTCGTTGGGGTCGTGGGCCGGCGTCACTTTCACGGCCCCGGTGCCGAACTCCCGCTCCACATGGTCGTCGCCCACGATGGGGATCTCGCGGTTCATCAACGGTAGCAGCACGGTCTTGCCGATGAGGTCGGCATAGCGCTCGTCCTCGGGATGCACGGCCACGGCGGTGTCGCCCAGCATCGTCTCGGGGCGGGTGGTCGCCACCGTCACGCCGCGGCTGCCGTCGGGCTGCGGGTAGTGGATGTGCCACAGGCTGCCCTGGTGCTCCTCGTGCTCCACTTCCAGGTCCGACAGCCCGGTCTCGCAGCGGGGGCACCAGTTGATCATGTAGGCCCCGCGATGGATCAGCCCGCGCTCGTAGAGCGTCACGAAGGCCTCGCGCACGGCCCGGCTGCACTGCGCGTCGAGCGTGAAGCGCTCCCGCCGCCAGTCCATCGAGCCGCCCAGGCGCTTGAGCTGCTCGACGATATGGCTGTGGTGGCGTTCCTTGAGCGCCCACACGCGCTCCACGAACGCCTCGCGCCCGAGGTCGTGGCGGGTCAGCCCCTCCTTGGCGAGTTCCTTCTCGGCCACGTTCTGGGTGGCGATGCCGGCGTGGTCGGTGCCGGGCAGCCACAGCGCCGCGTAACCGCTCATGCGCTTCCAGCGGGTGAGCAGGTCCTGGATGGCGTTATCCAGCGCGTGGCCCATGTGCAGGATGCCGGTCACGTTGGGCGGGGGGATCACGATGCAGAAGGGCGGCTTGCTGTGATCCACCGCGGCGTTGTTGACGCCGGCCGTGCGCCAATATTCGCTGATGCGGCCCTCGACTTGCTGGGGGTCGTAGGCTTTGGGCATGTCGGTAGGCATTGAGACGTGTCTCCAATCGGTCGCGGTCGGTGACCGCTCGTACACGGACGCTGGCGGGTTGTCTGATCGCGGTCGGTGACCGCTCGTACACGG
>CAZZDO010000274.1:5389-7239 GCA_964653205.1 uncultured Armatimonadia bacterium
GAGAGGGAAGCCCCGGACCTCTTGATGGTCCGGTGTACGAGCGGTCACCGACCGCGACCCTGCGCCCACAAACGGAAAGCCTCTCGTCCCTGGACATGGGACGAGAGGCCGAAGTTGGCTCCCGCGGTACCACCCACGTTCCGTGCTGCAAGGCACGGCGCTCTGGTTGACGCGGTAACGGGCGTACCCGGCGCGGGCTAATGGTCTCACCCGCACGGCTCGGGGGCGACGTTCGGCGGGGGTCGCTGCCGGCACTCTCACCTTGCCGCCGGCTCTCTGGAAGCGACCTGAGGGCGCGATGAATCGCGCCGCTACCGCCTACTCCTCCCCGTCACAGCCACTCAGATCGGTTTGCCGTAGTATAGACGGCCGGGGCGTGAGCGTCAAGAAACTGGCGCGCGCGGGCCGCGTCAGGCCGGGGGCTCTTCCCATTGCAGCCCCCAGCGCGCCATGAGAATCCGGCAGACGACCAGTTGCTGCCGCACGCGCTCTTGTAGCTTCATCAGTCGCGTTGTCTCGACGGTCACCGCGGGGATCTTCAGGAAACGCCACGCGCAGTCGGTCGGACAGCCGCGGCACGGCCACACGTACAGGGTGAAGCGGTCGCGCGGCCCCGTCAGTTGCCGGTTGATCTCATCGAGGACCGGCCGGAAGGTCGGGGTCAGCTCCTTGAAGTCGTACGTTAGCGTCTGCCCGAACGCCGTCGGGTTGTCGCGGTGGTAGGTGCGGGACTCGTGCAGCGTCACCAGCAGGTCGGGCCGGTACTGCTTGATGAGACTCCACATCTCCCACGCCGCCCGCTGCATCATCGTCCCGTCCGGCTTTCCGGGGAACTGCTTGTTCATGTTGGCGGGCCACTCGCGCTTGTTGGCGCGGATCGCGGTGATGTGGGAGTCGGGGATGAGGATCAGCGTGCCGGTCGTGACGGTCCAGTCGCGCAGCTTGCGGGCAGCGAGGTACCCCGCCGTCTCGTCGCCGTGCATGCCGCCGATGATGAATACCGTCGGGCCCGGTGTGTCGCCGCGCTTGATGGTGCAGGTCGTCTGGTGGGGGGTGCCGCGCATGATCGTTAGCGTCTCGGTCTGCTCGGCGTGCGCCAGCGGGCTCGCGAGCACCGAAGCGAGCAAGAAGCAGGGCACCATCAGGAGAAGCGGGCGCATGGGGGCTGTAGTGTAGCACGAAGCCGGGGCAGGCGGCTGTAGAATCTGGCCGGCAATCAGAAAATGCTCCTTGACAGGCGTCAAACGGTGGCTATAATCAGGAATGATAATCACTATGAATAAAGACACCAGCAATCATCAAACCCATCGCCATACCCAGCAGCGCGAGGTCATCCTCGAGGAACTGTGCAAGCTAGAGAGTCACCCAACAGTTGACGAGCTGTTCCTGATCGTGCGGGAGCGCCAGCCGCGCATCAGCCTGGCGACGGTATACCGCAACCTGGAATTGCTGGCCGAACAGGGGGTCGTTCAGAAGCTGGAACTGGCCGGCCATCAGCGCCGCTTTGACGGCTGGGCGGAACGGCACACCCACATCCGCTGCCTCAACTGCGGCGCCGTGGCCGACGTGGCGATTGAGCCCCGGCGGACGCCGCTGCAGGAAGTGCAGGAGCGCACTGACTACCGGGTGACCGACCAGCACATTGAGTTCGTGGGGCAGTGCCCCGAATGCCAGGAGAGCGACCCCGCGGGGAAGCCCTGACACGGCACCAACGCCCGGCCGGGCGATGACGCGCCCCGGCAGGGGCCATACCATACCCTAGGAGGGGTACATCATGTCAGACGAGTGCCTCCACATGCCGTTGATTGGTGAGCAGGCGCCGGCGTTCAAGGCGCTCACGACGCAGGGCG
>CAZZDO010000275.1:0-7235 GCA_964653205.1 uncultured Armatimonadia bacterium
ATTGACAGCGGCGCGGGCGTGCTCTATCTGTACGGCAACTACGGCGGGGACATCATGAACTTCGACATGGCCGCCGAAATGTGCGAGATGGAGGACATTCGCGTTGCGACCGTGCGGATGCGCGATGATGTCGTCTCGGCGCCGCCCGAGAACGAGGGCAAGCGCCGCGCGGTGGCCGGGCTGTTCTTCGGCTACAAGATCGTCGGGGCGCGCGCCGAAGAGGGCGCCTCGCTCGACGAAGTCGTCGCGACGGCCGAGAAGGTCGTCGCCAATACCCGCAGCATGGGCGTGGCGCTCTCCCCGTGCATCATCCCGGCCGTGGGCAAGCCCACGTTCACGCTCGGCGAGGACGAGATGGAACTGGGCATGGGCATTCACGGTGAGCCGGGCATTCAGCGCGGGAAGCTGCAGACCGCCGATGAAGTCGCGACCGTCATGACCGAGCGCGTACTGGCGGACCTGCCCTTCGCGTCGGGCGACGAGGTCGCGGTGCTCGTCAACGGCCTGGGAGCGACGCCGCCCGAGGAGCTGTATCTCCTCTACCGGCGGGCGCATGAGGTCATCACGGGGAACGGCATC
This sequence comes from uncultured Armatimonadia bacterium, assembly GCA_964653205.1. Taxonomy (GTDB): domain Bacteria; phylum Armatimonadota; class Zipacnadia; order Zipacnadales; family UBA11051; genus JAJFUB01. The sequence continues at coordinate 580 of CAZZDO010000275.1, forward strand.
AGTGTTCACAAGGCGTTCGTGGGCGAGTACGCGACTTCGATGGAGATGGCGGGGGCGTCGGTGACGCTGTGCAAGCTGGATGAGGAGCTGAAGCGTTGCCTGGATGCGCCGGCGTACTCGCCGTTCCTGCTGCAGGGGTAGGAGGGGCCGAACACGCCGGAGGCCCGGAGGGCCGGAGGCGTTTCCGGCCCCCGAGGGCCGGATACCGACGGTACGGCTGTCGGTATTCGGCCCCTCCCGACACCCCGCGTCTCCCAGAGAGTAGAGAGCCATGAAGCTATCACTGACCCTCGCCGACTTCCAGCCGCTGGCCGCGAAGGTCGCGGACGACCTTGCCGCGGCTCATGACGAGATCACCGCCCTGGACGCCGCCACCGGCGACGGGGACCTCGGCGTGACGTGCCGGCTAGGGATGCAGGCCGTCATTGGCTCCCCCGGCGAGGCCGCCGGGAGTCTGGCCGATGCTCTGCTGAAGGCCGGCATGGCGTTCAACTCGGCGGGCGCCTCGACGTTCGGGGCGCTCGTGGCGACAGCGGCCATGAAGGCGGCGAAGATCGCCAAGGACGGCGAGTTGGCCGCATGGGACCTCCCCGGCATCATCGCCGCAGGCGAGGCCGCCATCGCCGGCTTGCAGCAACGCGGCGGGGCGGCCCTCGGCGACAAGACGTTGCTGGATGCGCTCATCCCGGCCGTCGAGGCGCTCACGTCGGCGCAGGCCGAGGGGGCGTCGCTGTCCGAGGCGTTCACTGCTGCCACCGCGGCCGCGCAGGCCGGGGCGGAGTCCACGACGCCGCTGCAGGGCAAGTTCGGCCGCTCGGCCTGGTTCCAGGAGCGCAGCATCGGCGTGCAGGACGCCGGCGCGACCGTTGTGGCCGTCGTCGTGCGCGCTGTTGCCGATTACGTCAAAGAGTAGATCCCGGAGGCCCTCCGCCATGCGGACCATGACTGCACTGCTGCTGTTCGGAGGCGTGCTCATGCTGCTGAGCCAGGCCCTCGCCCAGAATGCCCCGATTGACCTCGCCAAGCTGCGCGCCATGCGCCGCGAAGCCGCCCACCGCCCCCGCCGCATGATCTTCAACAACGATGGCGATGACGTCATCTACACCAAGAAGGAACCGACCCCCGAGGCACTCCTGGCCCTGCGCACCACCCCCCTGCTTGGCAGCCAGGTAGACAGCATCTTCTACAGCAACTCGATGTGCTTCGGCGACGCCCTGCACAACAGCAAGGTCTTCACGCCCTTCGTGTCGCGCGAGGACCTCTGCAAGGACAACGGGATGCCCGACTACCTGCGCGTCGGTCTCGACCCGATCAAGGTGATGACCGACTTCTGCCATACGAACGGGATCGAGATCTTCTGGGACATGCGCATGAACGACACGCATGACGCCGGGCTGACGGGCTATGGCCCCATCATGCTCCCGCAACTGAAGAAGGACCACCCCGAGTATCTCGTGGGCGCCCCGGACAAGCAGCCGCCGCATGGCACCTGGTCGTCGGTGAACTACGCCGTGCCGGAAGTGCGCGACCTGTGCTACCGGTTCTTCGAGGAGGTCTGCCAGAAGTTCGATGTGGACGGGGTGGAGATGGACTTCTTCCGCCATGCGTGCTTCTTCAAGAGCGTGGCGTGGGGCGGGGAGGCGTCGGACGCAGAGCGCGACATGATGACCGACCTCGTGCGCCGCATCCGCGCCATGACCGAGCGCGAAGGGATGCGCCGGGGGAGGCCGATTCTCATCGCCATCCGCGTGCCGGACTCCGTCGAGTACAGCCGCGCCATCGGTCTGGACATCGAGAAGTGGCTGGCAGAGGGCCTCGTGGACGTGCTCTCGGGCACGTGCTACTTCCGGCTCAACCCGTGGGAGACTCTCATCAACCTGGGGCACAAGTACGACGTGCCGGTGTACCCATCACTGAGCGACTCGCGGGTGACCGGCGAGACGCGTTTCCGGCGGAGCAGCCTGGAGAGCTATCGGGGGCGCGCCGCCAACGCCTGGGCCGCCGGCGCCGACGGCATCTACATCTTCAACTACTTCAATCCCAACGGGCCCATCTGGCGCGAGTTGGGTGACCCCACGGCGCTCAAGACGAAGGACAAGCTCTACTTCCTGACGGTCCGCAACGGCCCGCCGGACGGCTACCTCAAGGGCGGGTCACGCTACCGCACCGTGCCGGTGCTCTCGCCGGTCAACGGTCACCTGCTCGAACACGGCCGCCCGAAGGTCTTCGACCTGTACGCGGCCGAGGACCCCACGCAGGCCGTCAAGCCACAAGTCGTCTGCCACGTGCGCGCCGTCAGCCCCGCGCCGCCGCAGGTGGCCCTGAACGATCAGGTTCTCGCCGAGCCGACCGTCAAGGATGACTGGTACGACTACCCCGTGCCGCCCGAGGCGCTGAAGTTCCGCCAGAACCGGATCGTGCTCACCGCGCCGGAGACTGTGCCGCTAGCGGACGACCAGTGGACGATCTCGTGGCAGAGCGACAAGCTACCGGGGCCGGCGTGGCAGCGGATCGGCGGGGCGAAGGGGTGCGTGATCGAGTTGCAGGACGGCAAGCTGCTCATCGCCGACCGCAGCACGGTCGGGGATAGCTACCACTACTTCCGCTACCCGGCGTTCATTGACCCCGCGCGGGAGACGATCATCGAGGCGCGACTGAAGACGATTTCGAGCGAGAGCAGCATCCTCGTCGAGAACGGCATCAGCGGCGACCAGGTGCAGTTCTTCCCCGACCATGTTTGCATGCGCCACGCGCGCGTCAGCACCCCCGTCCGCACCGACGACGACTTCCACACGTACCGGATCGTGACAAAGGGGCAGAACCTGCAGATCAGCATGGACGGCAAGCTGATCCTGGACGGGACGGGGAAGTTCACCAACCCGGCGCCGGCGGGCGGGCGCAGCGGGATGATGTTCGGCGCGTCCAATAGCGGGACGCTGGGGGAGGGGCTGTGGGAGATGGTGCGGGTGCGCAACCCGGCGATCACGCTGCTGGATGTGGTGCTGTCGGTGGACTACCCGGGGTAGCGCCACTGTAGGGCGGGGGCTTGTACCCCGCCGGGCCAGAGGATGGGTAGAGCGGGCGTCTCGCCCGCGAAGGGTCGCCGGGCGGGCGGGACGCCCGCTCTACCCATGTTGAGAAACCCCGCCCTACAGACGTCCTACTACTCCAGTACCGGCTGGACCTCCACGAAGCTGACCATCGTCTCCTGCCCCGTCGGGCCGACGGCCGCGTCGGGCTTGGCCCAGTCGCTGAGGCTCAGCTTCGCCGTCTCGCCCTGCGCACGGAACTGCTGCCAGTGGTAGGTCATCCAGAAGGGGGCCTGCCGGGTGAAGGGCGCCGGCCCGCGGGCGCTGTGGAAGGGATAGCTGAACGCCCCGGGCTGCACCTCGGCGCCGTCCAGCTTGATCGTGAGCACCTGCTGGTCCTTGCGGCTCTTCCCCGCCGTCAGATCGGCGTGATCGCCGGTGTAGACCTTCAGCGAGTAGAGCCGTCCGGGTTTGAGCCCCTGCAGTGCCTGGCTCAGGACGTTCGGCCCCTTCGCGCTGCGCTTCAGGATGGCGAAGGTGTCGCCGAACGCCCCGCCCGGATAGCGCCCCTGCAGGATCCCGTAGCCCTTGAAGCTCCCGGCGGTGATGCCACCCGCCTCGGCGGGGGCGGCCTGCCAGTGCTGCAGCCCGTCCACGAAGTCCGGGTCGGTCACATGACGCAGTTCGTACGGGTCGCTCAGCATGCGGCCAGTCCGGCCCTCGATGCAGTAGTGGCGCAGCATCCGCCCCATGCAGTGGAGGATCTCCTCGTCCACGTAGTTCGAGCGGTACGGCTGCACGCCCCACAGGCCGAAGTAGGCCGGATCGGTGGCGAGGCACTGCATCTGCATGTCCAGGTGCACGCGGAAGTCCGCCTGCGGGTAGCAGTTGCTCGTGCAGTAGGGCAGGTAGGCGTACATGGGGGTGAAGATGGCGTGGCGCAACGCGCCGGGGTAGGCGCTCTCCCAGCCGTTCGCGACGGTCCCGAAACGCGCCGCGATGGCGTCGCGGTTCTGCTGCTCGGTGGGGGCTTCCCCCTGATAGACCTCAATCGAGAACGGCCAGTCGGCGCCCATGGTGATCTTCATGAACAGGTCGGCGACCTGGCTGCCGTACATGTTGACGACGAACGGGATCCACAGCTTGCCGGCGAAGGCGGGGTCCTCGGCCAGCTTCGCCACCGACAGCGCCGTTTCTTTGATCGTCCTGATGCCGGGGTAGTACTCGTCGGACTGGATGCCGTTGATCTTGGCCAGGTCCCAATCGCGCGGGTGGAGCCACACCTCCAGCATCTTCTCCGGCGTCCACTCTTCCTTGTCAATCAACCCCGGCGCCTGGATGTTGGCGATCCAGAGCTTGCCCTGCGCGACCCACTCCTGGTATTCGGGCGTGTCAATGACCTGGCTCTCGATCATGTTGGTGTTGGCGAGAGTGTACTTGCGCAGGCGCTCCCACGTGTTGGCGCCGAAGGGGGCGATCTGCGGACCCGAGGGGTAGACGTTGTAGAGCAGGCCGGGAATGGCCCGCACCTGCAGGTCGGTCGGCGTGCCCGTGATGGTGAGGACGTGCTTGCCCGCGGGGAGGAGGCGCATGGACTCTCCGGCAGCGAGCGCCGTCTTGCCGTCAAGCTGCAGGGCGCAGTCGGCGTTGATCCACACCCACCCCTGGCGCGGGTTCATGAAGGTGATCTGCTTGCTCTTGAGCAGCCCTCGCGCCTTCGCGTCCATCAGTTCGGTGACGAGGTTGTTGAGCACGCGGAGTTGCTGCGGCCCGCCGGGGAGGATCGTCGCCGGGGCGCTGGCGCTGATCGGTCCCTGCACACCGCCGGCCTCGAACGTGGCCTTCAGATCATACGCCCCCCACGGCTGCCCGGCCACATCGAGCACCACCGGCACGTGGGCGCGCGGCTTGATGGCCGTGCGCAGCACCGTGTGCCCCGTCTCGCGTGACACGAGGGCCAGGCGCAGCGTGCCGGTTCGGAGCTGGTCAGTGGGGACCGCGAGGTTGACTTCGCCCTCAAGGCGCACGGTCGGCCCGGACTTCATCTGCTTCTGCCACGGGTCCTCGATGCGGACCGAGATCGGCTCGAGGATGAGTTGCGCCGCCAGGTCCACCGGCTGCACGTCAGTGGTGTCCCCCAGGCGCGTCGTGAAGGTCACCTTCTGCTGGTCGGCGGGGGCCTCGCACAGCATCAGGTCGGTCCGGCGCTGCCACACCGGCCGCAGCGGCACGTACCCCAGCACAAGGTCGGCCTCACCGCCGGGCTTGATGGTCAGGTGCTGCGCCGGGCGCTCCGGGGCGGCGGAGACTTCGACCTCCCGCGCCTGCTTGCTCCAGTTGTGGACCGGCACGGATACGACGCCTCGCGGCGTCGGCGCGGTGGCGTCGAAGAGCACGCGCGAGCGACCGACCTGCAGGTCGGCCTGCGACTCGAAGAGGCGCTTCACCTCGGCCTCGGACATCGCCCGCGAATAGAGCGCCACGTCGTCGAGGTCGCCCTGGAAGAAGCCGTTGTAGAACCAGCCGGTCAAGCGGTTCTTCGCCGGCGCGGGGCTGATCGGCAGCGGCATGGGCATCTGCGCGACCTGCTCGCCATCCACGTACATCGTGGCGACCTTCGCAGGGCAATCGCATGTCACGACGACATGCTTCCACGTGCCGTTGAGCAGCGTGTTGGGGGCCAGCAGGGAGGCGTTGTCCCGGCCGTTGGCCCACTCGAAGCGCAAGTAGCCATAGCCGTCCATGCGCAGGTTCATGTTGCGGTCCACGCCCAGACCGTCGTCGCCGAAGATCAGGCGGTTCGTGTTGGGCTCAACTGATGAGTCGGTCTTCACCCACACGGCGAGGGTCATGTCGCCGCTGAGGTTCATCGTGTCGCGCTGCCCGTAGGCCGCCAGGTCATCGCGGCTGTCGAAGCGCAGGGCGTGGCCGCGGGGGGAGGGGACGAATTCCACGTTCTTGAGGGCAGCGTCATGGCCGTTGCCGCTCAGGTCGCGGGCCGTGGCGACGTCAGGCTCGTCAAAGCTCCAGTGGGCCACGAGATCAGATGCCGCGTACAGCGGAACGGCAGCAAGGCACGTCAGCAAGAGGAACGTCAGGGCGGGGTGCCAGGCGCGCATGGGATAGGCCTCCTTTGTGCTGCAGAGAACCTATTCGCCCGGCGAGGCCGATTCACTTCTTGCGCTGGGCCATGGCCCGGGGAATCGCCATGCGGTAACGGCTCAGGTACTCGTCCAACACCCCCCGCTGGTGCTTGAGGACGTCGGCCCACAGGCGCAGGGACTTGATGCCCAGGTCGGTCAGGTAGTAGCGTCGCCGCGAGGGCCCCGAGCCGTCGTTGTCCCATTCCGACCGCACAAAGCCCTCCTTCTCAAACCAGCGCAGACAGCGGTAGACGCTGGAGGGCTCGATAGGGGTGCCGCTGAGCGACAGACGGTGCGAGCGGTTGGCGAGTTCGTAGCCGTGACTGCCGTCATTCTCGAGCAACAGCAGGAGCAGAACAGGCTCCAGCGCAGTACCCTGGCGGCGACTGGCGGGAAGCTGGTACGTTTCAGCAAGCGTGGTGGCTTTGGACACGATGGCTCCATTATGCCGCAGGTGGAGCTTGGCGTCCATAACTGCGTCAAG
>CAZZDO010000276.1:0-7233 GCA_964653205.1 uncultured Armatimonadia bacterium
GCCGCGCCGCGCTGATCCTGGACCGCATCGCCCAGGTCTACCCGCACTACCCGGTGATGCGCCAGTGGATCACGACGTTCTACTTCGCCGATTCGCAGAAGCCGCCGTACCCGTACGCCGGGGGGAAGTGGGGCCGGTGGGCCGAGGATGAGCTACCCGGCGGCGTGCCCGAAGCCTACGACCTTGTGTACGACAGCGACGAGTTCGACAAGCTCTCCCGGGAGCGTGGGTATGACGTCCGCGAGCGCTTCGAACGCGACTTCCTGAAGGCGACCTTCGCCTACGAGGACACCTTCGGCGCGGTCATCAACGCCGGGAACATCGCTCCGACTTCGCTGATGGTCGCGGTGGCGATCGGGCGGGTCATCAACGAGCCGCATTACGTGCACTGGGCGTACGGCTGGCTCAAGGAGATCCTGTACGGTGGCTGCTTCTATGACGGGATGTGGAAGGAAGCGCCCTCGTATCACTACCAGACCATCATCCGCGTCAAGATGGACTTCGAAGCGCTGACCGGCTACAGCGACCCGCCCGGCTTCGTGGACCCGGCGGACGGCCAGCACTTCGAGAAGCTCGACCCGCTGGCGGAGTCGCCGTTCATCGCCAAGGCCCTGAACGCGCCGTCGGTGCTGGACTTCCCCAATGGCTGCAGCAGCCCCATCCATGACACGTGGCCGGGCGAGCGGCGCTCGACGCCCCGACAGCGGACCGTCTCGACGATCTGCCCGGGCTACGGCCACGCCTCGCTCGGGCGCGGCGAAAGGCCGGACCAGATGCAGGCGCAACTGCACTTCTCCGGCGCGTACGGCCACTCGCACCTGGACAACCTCAACCTGACGCTGTGGGCCAAAGAGCGCGAGCTGCTTTGCGACCTCGGCTACAACCATACGAAGGTGCGTCACTGGAACTCCTGCACGATCAGCCACAACCTCGTGGCGATTGACCGGCAGGACCAGCGGAGCGGCAACTCCGACGGCGACCTGCGGGCGTTCTTCCCCGACACGGCCGGACTCGCGGCCACGGAGGCCGATGGGCGGCGGGCGTATGCCGACATCAAAGACCTGCAGACCTACCGGCGGCTGCTCGTGATGATCCCCGTGTCCGAGGCCGACGCCTACGTCGTGGACCTGTTCCGCGTCCGGGGCGGGCGCGTGCACGACTGGCTGCTCCACGGGGACGCCGACCGCGACATGACGGCCACGTGCAATGTCGCGCTGCAGCCGCGCGAGGGCAGCATGCTCGAGGCGGGCGAGAAATGGGAGGAGCCGCGCGACGAGCAGTCGCGCTTCAATGCCTATGGCGTGATCCGCGAAGTGCGCCAGGGACAGACCGCCGACGAGGTGCAGGTGACCTTCAGCTATCCGGACGAGCCGGAGCGGGGCGTGCGCGTGCACGTGCTGGGCGGGGCGCCGACGGAGGTCTTCCTGGGCCGCAGCCCCTCGGTGCGGCGCAGCAAGAACGACCCGACCAAGGCCTTCGATTTCTGGATGCCGCAACTGGTGCTGCGCCGGCAGGGCGAGGGCCCGCTGACGAGCCTCTTCGCCGCCGTCGAGGAGCCTTTTGCCGGGAAGCCCTTCGTGGACCGCGTGCAGCCGCTGGCGCTCACGCCGCCCGACCCCGGCGCGGCGGCGTTGCAAGTGCGCCACGGGGACTGCGTGGACACGATCATCAGCACGGAAGACGAGGCGCCGTATCCGGCGCGAACGGCGGCCGGGGGCGTGCGGCTCCAGGGGAAGCTCGGGGTCCTGCGGCAGCAGGGCGGCAAGGTGACGGCCGCGTGGCTGTTTGACGGCACGGCGCTGGCGACGGAGGCCTTCAGCCTGACGTGCGACACGCCGGCGTACACGGGCGCGATCGAGGCCGCGCCGCGCCGCGCGGACGGCGAAGATGCGGACGGGTTCGTCACGACGGCCGCGCTGCCGGCGGGCGACACGCTCAAGGGCTTCTGGATGATCGTGACGCACCCGGACGGCCACACGCACGGCTACGAGATCGCGACGGTGAGGCCGCAGGGCGGGAAGAGCCTGATCGTGCTGACGGGGGACCACGGGCTGAAGCTCGCAGGCGACAGGACGCAGGAGGTGTACTTCCCGCGGCGGACCTTCACGGGGGCGAACACCTTCCGCGTGAGCAACGCCGTCGGCCTGCGGCGGGGCGACCGCGGCGTGTGGGAGATGAAGCTCGGCTCCGCGGCGAGCGTCGAGATGCCGCGGTAGCGCCGGGTTCAGCCGGGCTGGATGAACTGCCCCCGCGCCCGAGCCTTGCCATGCCGGCCGTCGCGCGTGCCGGCGCAGTCGTGCCATTCCAGCGGCGTGGGGTTCATGTTCGCGCACACGTGTCGGATGTCCGTGATGCGCTCCCAGATGAGGTCATACAGCTCCCGCGCGGTGCGCACGTCTCCCGGCGCGAGGCCGAGCTTCTGCAGCGTGTTGAGGTCCTTGAGCCGGTCGCGCAGCCCGCACAGCGTGTCGCAGATGTTCCGCTCCGGGTCCCAACCGTGACACGGCGGGCAGACCATGCACGCCCCCTCGACCAGCTCCACCTCGATCTCCGGGTTGTCCCTCATGCGGATCAGCGGCTCCCACAGGTTGTCTCCCGGAATGGGCGCGTCGGTGCCCGTGCCCCAGAAGCACATGATGCACAGGAGATGATGAGGGCGAATCCGCAGCCGGTTCGCGGACTCGATCTCGCCGCACGAACGCTCCTTGTCGCACGCCATCTCTTCGGCAGCGCGCAGCGGAATGACGCCCTCCTTTAGCCCCCGGGCGTAGGCCCCACTGCGGCATTCGGGGCATTCCTGCCAGGCCGGCCCCGTCGCGCCCCCGAGATCGCAGATGTTCCACAGCGTTGGCAGGAAGCGCGGCACGTAGTCGCGCAGCAACCAGTGCGCCGGGCGCGTGTCGCCGGGGGCGAGGTTGAGCTGCTGGAGCACCTGCAGGTCCTTGCGCCGCGTCGCGGGGTCGAAGCGCTCCGGCTCGTTCGTCGGCCCGCCCATGCAGTTGAACGCCGTCTCCAGCGTGACCATCAGGTTGCGGTTGGCCGCCATGCGCCGGAGCGCCTCGTCAAGCTGCCACTCCGCCCGGTCGGGCGGCTCGCCCCCGCCCTGCAGGCAGAACAGGCAGAGCAGATGATGCGGCCGTAGCGTGAGGCACTCCTCGCCGTGCGTGGCGGCCCAGTTGCTGGTGCAGTCCATCAGACGTCCTCCCATTTCCCCGACTCGTTGCTGCGGTAGCAGCCGTCAATGATCCGCGTCGCCTGCATGCCGTCCGTGCCGTCGAACTCCGGCGCCTGCCCGGCGAGAACGCGTGCGGAGAACGACGCAATCAGCGGCAGATGCACGTTCTCGAACGGCCGCGTCATGTCGAGCACTTCTTCGCCGCCCCTGGTGCGAACGGCGAGGGCGTTCCCGTCAAAGGGCGTCGCGATGAGCGAGCCCTCCGTCCCGTGAATCTCCATCTCGTCCGCGCCGTGCGGCATGTTCCAGTAGCAGCTACACTCCACATGGGTGCCCTCGGCCATGCGGCACAGCAGGCTCTCGGTGTCGGGCACGTCGTAGGCCATGACGCGGTGGTCCGTCAGCCCGCACACCCGCTGCGGCTCGCCCAGCAGGTAGCAGATCAGGTCGAGCCGGTGGCTGCCGACGTCCATCAAGGCCCCGCCGCCGGCCTGCGCGCTGACGCGCCAATGCTTCCAGTCGTCGGGCGCGGGGTTGTACAGCCCGCCGATGCACACCCGCGCGCGAATGGGCTGCCCGATGACCCCCTGCGCGATCAGCTCCTTCATCTTCCGCGCCTTCGGATACCAGCGGCGGTAGTATGCGATTCCCAGTCCGACGCCGTGGTCGGCGCACGCCTGGATCATCTCCCGGCATTCGCCCACATCGCGCGCCATCGGCTTCTCGCACAGCACGTGCTTGCCGGCCCGGGCGGCAGCCACGGTCTCGTCACGGTGGCGGAAGTGGGGGCTGGCGATGTAGACCACGTCCACGTCATCGTCGGCCCACAGGTCGTCCAGTCGGTCGTACGCCCGCCGGGCCCCGAAGAGGTCGCAGAACTCCTGCGCCCGCGCGAGCGTGTTCGAGAACATCGCGACCGGCCGGCTATTCTCGTCCTCGACCAGCGCCGGCCCGACGCGCTTGCGGGCGATGTCCCCGCACCCGATGATGGCCCAACCTACCGGCATGGGTCTGTCTCCTTGCTCAATGCACTCGGTCGGTCAGTTGCCCTCAGACGGGTCCCCATCAAACTCCAGCTTCACTACCAGCGCCGTGTCCGGGTGCGCGTTGACCGGCAAGTCGTACAGCCGCAGGGACGGCCCCGGGTCCTGCCAGCGTTCCGGCAGGCGATCCAACCGCGTCTGCACCGGCTCGCCGGTGTTCAGCAGCGTCGCCGCGCGCGGCAACTTCGCCAGCGGCGCCAGCACCACCGCCGTCCCGCGCGGCGGGGTGTGCAGATGCACGTATAGCGTGTTCCCGCGCCGGGTGAGCAGCACCTCGCGGTTGACCGTCAGCTCCGAGCACGGCGCGACGTCCAGCAGCCCCTCTTGCACGCGGCCGTACCAGTCGCCGACCACGCGCAGCATCCGCACCGCCTCGTCGGGGAAGGTGCCGTCCGCCTTCGGCCCCACGTTCAGCAGGTAGTTGCCACCCTTGGCCATCATCCGGTCAATGCTGCGGATCAGGTAGGCGTCGCTGTAGTAGTCCTCTTCGGCGCGGTAGCCCCAGCTCTCGATGCCCACGGCCTGGCAGGCCTCAGTGGGGCGCTCGAAGGCCAGCAGGTCCGCCCCGCGCCGGTCGTAGTCGCGCTCGGGAGTGTTGAAGTCCCCCGCCTCCACCTCCGGCCACACGCCGTCGGGGCCGCGTCCGTTGATGGCGGCATTCGGCTGCAGGGACCGGATGAGCGCGCGGAAGCGCGGGTCCTGCACTTTCAGCACATTGGCATCCCACCAGAAGCCGTGAATGGCGCCGTAGTTCGTGCACAGCTCCCGCACCTGCGCCTCGACGTAGGCGAGGTAGCGGTCCAGGTCGGGCTCATCGCCGGGGGCGGGTTCGGGCAGCTCGTAGCTGCGCCCGGCGTTGGGGTAGTTCGGGTGGTGCATGTCGGCGAGGGAGTAGTAGAGGCACAGGGCGATGTCGCGCCGGTGGCACGCCTCGGCCAGCATCCCCAGCACGTCGCGCCCGTACGGCGTGTTCGTGACCTGGTAGTCCGTGTGGGCGCTGTCGAACATGCAGAAGCCGTCCACGTGCTTGGTGGTGAAGGTCACGTACCGCATGCCGACGCTTTCGGCCAGGTCGAGCCATGCGTCCGGGTCGAACTTCACGGGGTTGAAGCGCTCGATCTGCCGGGCGTACACGTCGCGCGGCACGGGCCGGCGGAACTGCTCCTGCTCGTGCCATTCGCCGAGGGCATAGAGGCCCCAGTGGACGAACAGGCCGAAACGCCGCTCGAAGAACCAATCGCGGCCGTCGTTGAAGCGAGGAACCATGTTGAGCCTGCTTTCATGCGGAAGCCCTCACCCCGCCGCTTCGCGGCACCCCTCTCCCAATGAGACCGCTACGCGGTCTCCGGGAGAGGGGAGTGGCCAGCGACACACTGTGGCTTCCCCCATTGTGACTTCGTAACCGCTACCTGAGCGGACCTGATTCCCCTCTCCCGGCGACCGGAGGTCGCATGGGAGAGGGGGCAGGGGGTGAGGGACCGCCGTTCACCACAATCCCTCCACCGCCGCCCGCGCCACCCGCATCATGTTCCCGCCCAGAATCTGCCGGATGTCCTCATCGCTGTACCCGCGCTGCACCATGCCCACCGTCATCAGCGGCCAGTTCGTCCAGGCCAGGCTCTCCCGCTGCTCGGGCTGCTGGAACTTCGGGTCATAAAGTGGGTCATTGGGCCACCAGAAGTTGTTCCAGCGCTTGCGCTCCTTGACGCGCGGGTACTTGGACCACTCCTCGGACTGCCGCTGCGGCACATACGCCGTGTCGCTGCCCAGCCCGACATGCCGCGCGCCGTAGTTCCGCACCACGTGGCCTATGTGGTTGAGCACCTCCACGATCGTCCCGCTGCCGCCCAGGAACCCCGGCACCCAGCAGATGCCGATCATGCCGTCGGTGTCGCAGATGGCGCGGATGACTTCATCGGGCTTGCCGCGGTGATGATGCTGCAGCGCCGCGCAGGCGGAATGGCTGGCGACCATCGGCTTGCTCGACGCCTGCGCGGCCTCCAGGCTCGTCTGCCAGCCCGAATGCGCGCAGTCCACGATCACGCCCTGCCGGTTCATCTCGGCGATGACCATGCGCCCGAAGTCGCTCAGGCCGGCGTTGGTCGGTTCGGCGCAGCCGTCGCCAATCATGTTGCGGCGGTTGTACGTCAGGTGCATCATGCGGATGCCAAGCTGAAAGAAGATGCGAATGAAGCGCAGCTCGTCGTGGGGGGTGATCCAGTCCTCGACCAGCGGCACGCCGTTGCCGGTGAAGTACAGGCAGTGGCGGCCCGCGTCGTGGGCGGCGGCGATGTCGTCGGGGAAGGCCGCGCGGCCCACGAAGTCCTTCATCACATCGGTCGAGAAGGTGAAGCGCGCCAGCCGTCGGGCCAGCCGCATGGCCGACTGCCCCTCCTCCCCGGCGTTCTGGAAGATGCAGTCCACGCCGGCGAAGTCGAAGGCCTGCTGGAACTCCTCGCGCTCGGCGGGCACGGTGGCCCACCGCGTCATGCTCATGTCCTCGCGCAGGTCCTGCAGCTCCACCGCCGAGGCCCCCTCCTCGGCGGCCGCGGCCAGCGCCGCACCGTCAATGCAGGCGTTGGGGGCAAAGCCGTAGGTCTCAAAGACGAGGGCGTCGCGATGCAACTCCAGGCCGTGCTGCAGTTGCGCGGCGGTGGGCTGCAGCAGCCCCAGCGCCGTGTCCCAGCACTTCTGCACGTGGTCGTTCATGGCACACCTCCGGGTTGGGCTGGCAGGGGGGTTCCCCACCCTCTGGACAGAAGCCTCCACCGCCCGGGTATTTGTGCCCGGTCCGGCAGGAGAAGGCCCCAACCATGGCGAAGGACTGTACGACCACATTCCAGGATATGGAGGCAAGCACTATGTCGCGTCGTGGGTTCACACTCATCGAGTTGTTGGTCGTCATCGCCATCATCGCCATCCTGGCCGCGATCCTGTTCCCGGTCTTCGCAAAGGCCCGCGAGAAGGCCCGGCAGTCCAGTTGTCTGTCCAACACCAAGCAGATGAGCCTGGCGA
>CAZZDO010000277.1:0-3150 GCA_964653205.1 uncultured Armatimonadia bacterium
TTCCCAGATGGCGCGGGCCTTCTCGGCGTCGGTCGTGCAGCCGCGCGTGGCCTCGGCGACGATCTTGTCCAGCGTGCGCCAGTCGCCCAGTCCGTTCGCGGTCAGCCACGGGTTGACGACGTCGGTATCGCCGACGTTCTCGAGGCGGCAATACAGGTTGGGCTGCCAGCCCTGCTTGTAGGCGGCGTAGCTGATCGGCATGCGGGTCATCACGCCGTCCACCGTGCCGTTGAAGGGGACGACGTAGGCGCAGTCGCCCGTCGCGACGGTCTCGACCTGGCGGCGGACGCGGTCGGAGGGCAGGTTCTCCTGCGGCTTGCGCGCGGGGCCCTGCACGGACGCAAAGGCGCACGAGAGGGCGAAGACCAGAAGCGAGACAAAGGCCTTGTGTCTCATGTGACCCTCCGAAGGATGGATGCCCAGTGGTTCGCTGTGGACGGCGCGGGACCTGCGCGGGCAGGATTCCAGGCGGGCCGTGGTCAAGGTTCGGATCGAGCGCTCCGTGGAGGTACGAACATGCGTCGAGCCATCCTGTTCCTGGTCCTGTGGGCCATGTCATCCTGGGCTTGTGCCGCGGTAACGCTGGTGGCGGACGGCAAGGCTCAGGCAGTCATCGTTCTGCCCGAGAAGCCCCTGCCGGTGGAGACGTTCGCGGCTCAGGAGTTGGCCTATCACGTCGCGAAGGCCTCGGGCGCGCAACTGGAGACGGTCAACGAGCCGAACGTCCCCGCGCAACCGGCCGGCCGCGTCTACCTCGGCGCCACGGCCGCCGCGCAGCAGGCGGGGCTGGATGGCGCCAAGCTGCCGCCCGAGGTGTTCGTCCTGCGCACGCAGGGCCCGGCGCTCTTCATCGTGGGGCGCGACAGCGACGGCGACGCCCTCAGCGCGATGACGTGGGCGGGCACGCTGTTTGGCGTGTATGAGGTGCTCGACCGCGCGATGGGCGTGCGGTGGCTGTGGCCGGGGGAGTTGGGGGAGGTCATCCCGCGACGCACGACCATCACGATCCCGGGCCTGGACAAGCAAGTCGCGCCGCAGCTGGTGCAGCGGAACCTCCGCAGCACACTGGGGATGCGCGCGCCGGACGCCGAGGGGTTCTCGCCGGAAGCGCTCAAGCAGGTGCGAAGCGACGAGGCGAAGTTCCTGCGCCGCCACCGCATGGGCAAGTCGCTGCGGATGCGCTACGGCCACGCTTTCACGAACTGGTGGGCGCGCTACGGGGCGGAGCATCCCGACTGGTTCCAGATGGTTGACGGCAAGCGCCCCGAGCCGGGACCGCGCGGCGACATGTCCATGTGTGTGTCCAACCCCGGCTTCCACCAGCAGATCATTGACAACTGGCTGGAGGACCGCAAGCAGCGTCCCGGCGAGAACCTGACCATCAATGGCTGCGAGAATGATGTCTACGGGTTGTGCCAGTGCCCGGCGTGCCTGTCGTGGGATGTCGAGCGCCCCGAGAAGCCAATCTCGGATCGCTATGACGCCAAGATCGTCTCGGACCGCTACGCGCGGTTCTGGCTGACGCTCCAGCAACTCGGGGCCAGGCACGACCCCGAGGCGATCGTGACCGGCTACGCGTACGTCAACTACGCGCTGCCGCCGGTGAAGACGAGGCTCAATGACCATGTGTACATCGGGCTCGTGCCGGATGTGTTCTTCCCGCGCACGGAGGCGGAGCACACGTGGGTGCGCGACATGTGGGACGGCTGGCGCAAGAGCGGGGCGCGCCTCTTCCTGCGGCCCAACTACACGCTTGAAGGCTACTGCATGCCCTATATCTACATGCACCAGTTCGCCGACGAGTTCGCCCATGATGCGAAGCATGGCATGGTCGCCACCGACTTCGACTCGCTGACAGCGATGTGGGCGACGCAGGGCCCGCAGGACTATCTGTTCGCCCGCTGGCAGACGCGATTGGAAGAGCCCGTGGACGACATCCTGGCGGAGTACTACGCCGGCTTCGGCCCGGCGAGCAAGCAGGTCAAGGCCTATTTCGGGTATTGGGAGAAGTTCACGACGGACAATTGGGAGCGCTTCCGCAAGGTCGCCGAGACAACCGGCGGCAACTGGGCGACGTACCCGAAGATGGCGCATGAGGCCTTCACGGCGGAGGCGTTCGCTGAGGGGCACAAGCTGCTCTCCGCCGCGCAGGCGGCCGCGAAGGGCGATGCCGTGGCGACGGCAAGGGTGGCGTTCCTGGAAGCCGGGCTGGCCCATGCCGAGAAGTGCTGCGCCATGGCGGCCGCGCGGGCCACGGGGCGCTTCCGTGAGCTATATCGCGCCAGCAACGAACTGCGCGAGATGCGGCGGCGCATCGAGACGCAGAATGCCGTCAACCTCAACTACTGCGCGTGGCTGGAGTTGCGGGCCTGGGGCGCGACGCGCGACCTGGCGTACAAGGGCGAGCCGCTGCGCGCCTGGAAGGAGCACGTCGCCGAGGCGAAGCTGCAGCCCATCGTCATCCGCAAGGGGCACGGGTTCGTGGCGTTGCTGCAGGCCGGGGAGCACTTCCGCGCCGACATCACGGTGCAGCGCATCGGCAAGTACACCGACCCGTGCCGCTGGTTCCTCAACGGGCCGGACGGGGAGGTCATGCAGGACGGCGTGCTCGAGCCGGGGCAGAGCCTGAAGCTCGATGTGCCGGCGGCGCAGGCGGGCGTCCACAACCTCGTGTGCGACCCGGGCGCCAACGCCGCGCATGTGACGCTGCTGAACGACCACGCGGCGCTGATGGGGCACATGGTCAGCTTCATCGGGGAGACTTCGCCGCTGTACTTCTACGTGCCCGCGGGCCTCAAGAGCTTCCGCATTGTGCTGGAGACGAGCGCCCCGGGCGAGACGGCGACGCTGACGGTGCTCGATCCCGACGGCCAGGCAGCCACGTCCGGCGCGACCGGAAAGCAGGCGGCCGTCACGGCGGAGGTGCAGGTTCCGGCCGGGAAGGACGGGCAGGTGTGGGGGCTGACGCTCACCAAGGCGCCGCCGGGGGTGCTGGAGGACATCGCGCTGAAACTCGACGACCGCCTGCCGGCGTACTGGTCGCACACGGCGGACCGGCTGGTGGTGCCCGAGTAGGGGAGAGGGCACGCCCGGCGCGGAGTCATGGGGTGTCGCGCGCAGCGCGACGGGGCCCCATGGCGGGGTGCGGGG
>CAZZDO010000277.1:3250-7214 GCA_964653205.1 uncultured Armatimonadia bacterium
CCGCCTCCAGCGTCGCGCGGATCTGCCGGCTGCCGCTTTCGCGCTCCACGAGGTGTAGCGTCGGGGGCGACGCCAGCCGCAGATACGCCAGCGACGTCGCGCCCTGGCCGGGGTCGCTGCCGAAGCTCGTGCTGCCCATCTGGCGCAGGGCCGGGCCGAAGGCCTCGCGCAACGTCGGCACGGCGTGGGCGGACAGCAGCGTCCAGAACTGCGCCGGGGACGTGTCTCCGAGCGGCCTGATGCCCTGGCGGTCTATCGTCCAGTCCTCGACGTGGGGCGGCGGCGCCTCGACCTTCTGCACCCTCATGAGGTCCAGCCGCCGGCCCAGCGCAAAGGGCCCGCCGTTGCGGGCCAGCATGTTCACGCCGAGGTTGCCCTTCTCGTACACCGGGCGCACGTGTTGGCCGTCGGCCGGGCAGAGACCCGCGGCACAGATGTAGCCTCGCCTCATGCGCGTCAGATGGGTGACGATGATCTCCACGACTCTTCCCCCTACAGGTGAATGATCTCGACGTCGCCCCAGGCGTCCCGCAGGTATTCGGCCACGAGCCGGCGGTGGCAGCGATCGGCCGCGGGCTCGGCGCATAGCAGCGCCGTCGGTACGGCGAAGGCGTCGCGGTCCAGCCACGTCTCGGGCTGTCGCGCGGCGAGCAAGGCGCGGAACTGCGCGGCGTACTCGTCGAAGGTGATCTGCTGGTCCTGATAGGCGGCCAGCAGTTCGGCCGAGGGCGCCAACCGGGGCTCGTGGATGTAGTCGGCGTCGCAGATCGCGCGCAGGAAGTAGCGCAGGTCGTCGCGTTTGCTGAACCCCGCCAGGTGTGACGTGTTCAGGAGGCGTACATCCACGACGCGCCGGATGCCGTGGGCCTTCAGGCGCTCGAAGAACTCCTCGGCGGAGGTCTTCGTGTGGCCGATTGTGTGGATCTCCATGGCCGTTCCCCGTCGTCGTCGAAGAGACTCTGCTGGCCGCCCGTGCGTTCGCGTTCCACCGCGGCGGCCAGGTCGGCGTCACTGATGGCGCTGCCGTCGCCGCGCAGGTGCAGCACCGTCACCCCCTGCTCGCCCAGAACGCGCCCCAGGAGCAGGTGGCGGTGGCACTCGGCGGGGTCCTCTTCGCTGCATAGCAGCGCCACCCGGCGCTCCCGCGCCAGCTCCAGCAACCGGGCCAACCCCTCCTGGAAGCGCTCCGACGCGGCCAGCAGGTCGTAGCGCACGTGGCCCTCAGCGTCATAGAAGCCCGGCACGCTGGGCATGCCGCCGAGGGCATCGCCCAGGTAGACATACCGCAGCCCCGCCTGCGTCACCGTCGCCTCAAGCACGGCGAGATTGAACTGGTCGGCGTACTTGGAGTACGGGCTGGAGCGCACGTCCACGACGATGGTGATCTCGTGCGCGGCCAGCAACGCCAGCAGCCGCTCCACCGCGCTGTTCGAGTGGCCGATGGTGTAGATCGTGAGCGCGTCGTCGGGCGCTACCATCCCAGCCAGTCAATCCCGTCGGCCTTCAGCTTGAAGCGCAGCGCGCGGATGGCGCTGCCCTCCCCCTCCTCGTAGTAAATCGCCAGCACCGACGCGTCCTTGAGTTCGACCGTGGCCGGGTACGCCCCGCCAACGTTGTCAATGACATAGGGGCCCTGCCACGTCTTGGCCTCGTCGCGGCTGACGTGCAGCGCGGTGTTGGGGATGCGGTGGGTCATCAGGATCTCGCCGGTGCTCAGCCGCGTGAAATGCGGTGCGTGCGCCTTGAAGCCGATGTCCTGCACCGGCGACCACGTCAGCCCCAGGTCCGGGCTCGTGGCGTAGTGCATGTTGATGCTGCTGCTGCGCAGCGCGGCGTAGAGCGTGCCGTCCTTGAGCAAGACAAAGTCTGTCTCGGCGTCCAGTGGCAGCTTGGCTTCCTTGCCGATGGGGATGGGCTCGCACCACGTCTTGCCGTGGTCGGTGGAGCGCACGATGCCGCCGTACGACTCGCCGGAGTACACCCCGAGGATCAGTGTGCCGTCGGGCAGCTCCCGCACGGGCGCGGAGACGGCCCACATCTCCGGCGTGACGGGCTGGCCCGCCGGCTCCCACGTCGCCCCGCCGTCGGTCGAGCGCGTGATCATCGAGACATAGCGCGTCTTGCCCTCGACGCGCCAGTACTTGAAGAAGCTGCAGATGAGCGTGCCGTCCTTGAGTTCTGCGATGTGCGGGTCGCGGTTGTCCTGGTCGTCGTCGTAGATCACGCGCGGCTGGGTCCACGTGCGGCCCTCGTCGCTGGTGCGCACCGTGCAGATGCGTCCGCCCTTGGGCCACTGGTCGTTGGGCAGCGACACGTGTCCGTAGCCGCCGTAGAAGACGACCATGATGTCTCCGTTCTGCAGGCGGCAGGCATCGGGGAAGGCCTGGTACGTGCCCGAGGCCTCGCCCTGTGAGATGATCTTGTACGGCGGCGTCTCGTCCTTGAGCGGCTCGGCCATGGCGATCTTCTCCCCTTCGATCTTGAGGTTGCGGAAGCTCACTTGCCCCTGGCTGGTGCCGACGCCGATGCGCCCGGCGGCGATGGTGTCATCCTTCGCCCGCACGACCTCGGCCCCGTCGAGCGACACGACGATCTCCCCGCCCTTGATCTCCGCGACGACGGTGTGCCAGGCATCCTCGGTGAGAGCCGGGCAGCCCCGCCGCGTCAGCTCAAACCACATCTTCTGCGGCGTCGAGCGCGTGAGGATGATGTTGTGGTGCTTGCTGTCGAGGTGGACCCAGTAGTAGGTCAGCGTACCGGTCGCGCGCAGCACCAGCGCCGCGGCGCGCACGCCGTTGCCGGTCGGGTGGATGCGGAAGTCCACCGTCAGGCGGGTGTCGCTGAACGCCGGGTCGGTCATGATGGCGGCGGTCAGGCGTGCGGGGTTGGTCTGCTCGAACTCCCCATCCCGGAACTCCCACGTGCCGCCGGTGAGGCGGAAGCTGTCACGCAGGGCGGGGTCGAGGGTCGGCTGCAGCGTGGTCGTGTCGGCGTGCAGGACAGCGCCGGCGAGTACGAGCAGGGCGAGGGCCACATGGAGGGTTCGCATGGCGCAAGGTTCCGCGCGGGCGGCGGGGGACCTGCCCGCGCGAAGGCAAGTGGGCCGCCCCGAGGGGCGGCCCTGTGAATCGGCTCGCGTGGCATCTATGCGCCGAGAACCTCGACCTCGAGTTCTCGCACGTAGCGGAAGTGCTCGTTGAAAGTCCCCAGGAAGTCGAGACGCCAAGCGCGTCTGGCTACCTCGGCCTCAACCAGCTCGTCGTCCCACTCGGGGTGATCGATCCTCACACCGGCGCGGCAGAGGGAACGCAGAGAGTTCAGGCGCCCGAGATGAATGCGGATGAGGTCAGTCACCGTGAGTCCGCTGAGGCGCTCAACCCACCAGCGCCGCATGTTCGGGTCCATCAGCGTGTCCTCGTACTTCATCTCACTCCGCCTTCGCCGCCCACTTCAGCCCGCGCGTGACCATCGTCGTCACCGGCGGCATCGCCAGCACGCTCGCGCTGTGGCCCAGCGAGCAGTAGAACACCCGCCCCGCGCCATACATCTTCTTCCACGTCACCGGCATGACCACGTTGTCATAGTCGGGGAAGACGGTCGTCGCCAGCACGATGTTGATCGGGTCCACGTGCATGTAGTACTGCTCGGACTCCACGTCGAAGTCCTCGATCCCGGCGGTGATGGGATCGGGGGTGGGGCCGATGTTGACGCGGTAGGGGCGGAGGCCGCCGGGGTGGGCGACCCACTGCCCGCCGCACATGAACTGGTACTCGGTCTGCTCCCGGAACGCGTCGCCCATGCCGCCGTGAATGCCGCCGAAGCCCACGCCGGAGCGCACCGCCGCCAGCAGCGGCTGCAACTGGTCGCCCTCGATCTTGCCCATCGTCCAGTTGTTGACGATGAGGTCGAGCCCCTTGAGCTTCGCCTCATCCTTGTAGGCGTCGAGGGTGGTGGCGACTTCGAC
>CAZZDO010000278.1:0-7194 GCA_964653205.1 uncultured Armatimonadia bacterium
GAACAGCCAACTCTACGTCTGCCCGAGCAAGAAGACCAACGGCTGGCTCTTCGAGGCCGACAGCGACACGGTCTGGGCGCCCTGCGGCTACGGCGTCAACGACGCGTATCTCTTCCCGGGCATGGGCTACGGGGTAGTGTCACTGGCCGACGTGGGGGACCCGGCGAGCACGATTGCCCTCGGCGAGCGCTACCAGCTCAACACGGTGCGCATTTACGCCCCGGTGGCCCAGGGCGGGGCGGGGGCCAACCCCCCGTGCAACGTCGAGGCCCGCCACAATGACGGCGCGAACTTCCTGTTCCTCGACAGCCACGCCAAGTTCATGCCGAAAGCCGGCGCCTGGCGCACGGACGACACGATGTGGGACTTGAACTGAGCCCTCCTCCGCACAAACAACAACGCCACCCTCAACCGAGGGTGGCGTTGTGTCGTTGCCGCTGTTCCGTTCCCGCCTCACCGTTCCCTGTTCCCGCCGTCAGCCTTTCTTCAGCCACGGCATCATCGCCCGCAGCCGCTTGCCGACTTCCATGATCGGGTGGGCGTCGCCCTCGCGCAGCAGCGCGTTGAAGCACGGGCGGCCGGTCATGTTCTCGAGGATCCACTCCTTGGCGAACGACCCGTCCTGCACCTCGCGCAGCATCTCGGCCATCTCGTCGCGGGTGTCCTCGGTGATGATCCGCGGCCCGCGCGACAGGTCGCCATACTCCGCCGTGTCCGACACCCGCCGGCGCATCCCGTCAATCCCGAAGTTGTGGATCAGGTCCAGGATCAGCCCCAGCTCGTGGCACACTTCGTAGTACGCGATCTCCGGCTGGTAGCCCGCCTCGACGAGCGTGTCGAAGCCGGCGATGATCAGCTCGGACACCCCGCCGCACAGCACGGCCTGCTCGCCGAACAGGTCGGTCTCGGTCTCTTCCTTGAAGGTCGTCTGGATGATCCCGGCCTTCGACGCCTTGAGGCCCTTGCCGTACGCCAGCGCCAGCTTCAGCGCGTTGCCGGTGTAGTCCTGGTAGATGGCCACGAGCGACGGCACGCCGGTGTCGGCGATGTAGCACTGGCGCACGAGGGCGCCGGGGCCCTTCGGGGCGATCATGAAGACGTCCACGTTCTTGGGCGGCACGATCTGCCCGTAGTGGATGTTGAACCCGTGCGAGAAGATCAGCGCGTTGCCCTCGACGAGGTTGGGCTCGATGAACTTCTTGTACACGGCGGCCTGCGCGTGGTCCTCGGTCAGGATCTGGACCAGGTCGGCGGCCTTGGCCGCGGCGGCGGCGTCCATGACTTCCCAGCCGTCCTTGACGGCCTTCTCGTAGTTGGGCGTGCCGGGCAACTCGGAGACGATGACGTCCAGGCCGCTGTCGCGCAGGCACAGCGCCTGGGCCTCGCCCTGGATGCCATAGCCGATGATGGCGATCTTCTTGCCATTCAGCGCGCTCAAGTCCGCATCGTTGTCAAAGTACATCACGGGTCCGTCACTCATCGGAAACAGCCTCCCTAAGGGCTCAAGTGGCCGCCGGGTGGCGGCCGGATGTGCAGGTTTCGCCGGCGGCCAGCGCGCGGCGCATGGTTACTCGGGGTGGACGGCCGGGTCGGTGGGCGCGTCGTCGTTGGACCGCGGGCTTTCCAGCCCGCGCCCGAACACCCG
This sequence comes from uncultured Armatimonadia bacterium, assembly GCA_964653205.1. Classification (GTDB taxonomy): domain Bacteria; phylum Armatimonadota; class Zipacnadia; order Zipacnadales; family UBA11051; genus JAJFUB01. The sequence continues at coordinate 1,646 of CAZZDO010000278.1, forward strand.
GCGATACGCGATGCCCAATAGTACACCAATCACGGCAAAGACTGCAACATTCAGGAGCAACACGGAGACGTGGTGCAAGCCCACATAGCCCGTCTTGGGGTCATAGCGGATGTTGTAGCTATACATCAGCCACAGGCCATAGATGATCGGGCCGAGCAGTCCGATGGCGACGCCCTTGCCCAGCCCGCCCATGACATTCTTGCGCGCCGCCCCCACAATCAACCCCACGAGCACCGCCACCACCGGCAAAGCAATCGCCAGCGCGCCAACGGCGCGGGCGAACTGGTCAAGGTCAACGATTTCGCGGTAGTCGTTCATGGTCGCTGCTTCTGGAGGTGCTGCACGAACTCCTCCACCGTCATTCCGGCATCGCGGATGATCTTCCGCAGGAGGCCTCGCCCCAGTTCGTCGTGGAGGGGTACGGGGACATTCCCTGGCCGGCGGGGATGCACCATGATGGCGTGGCTGCCGCGGGTTCTGGCGCGCTGCCATCCCGCGTGCTTCAAGGCGTCAACGGTCTCCTTGCCGGACACGCCGCGCGGCAGCGTCATGCCGGAGACACCTGGTGGAGGTGTTGCCCGGGAGTGAGGCGCCGCCGCGCCTTCTCTTCCTCCACTTCCAACCAGCCCTCAATCGCCTCCTGGATGTTCGCCAACGCCTGCTCTTCTGTCTTTCCCTGTGAATGGCATCCCAGGAGCGCGGGACAACTCGCCACGTAGTAGCCGTCCTCATCTAGTTCAACGATCACGGTGTACTCTCGCGCCATCCTTAGCCTCCTTCCGGCGAGGCCGTCTCAAGGGCCGCCGCCTCCCCCGCCACCTTGCTGATATCTATGTTCACCGGACACTGCTTCACGCACCGCCCGCACCCCACGCAACTGATCTTCCCGAAGCGGTCCACCGAATACCACAGCTTGTGGCTGATGCGCTGCCGCTGGCGTTCCCACTGCTGCGGCCGCCGGTCGTGCCCGCTGGCCTCCTCGCAAAACTGGCGGAACTGGCACGTGTCCCAGCACCGGTAGCGGTAGCCCGTCCCGGCGATCGCGTCATCCATCACATCGAAGCACGTGCAGGTCGGGCACAGGAACGTGCACACGCCGCAGCCGATGCACGCCGCCGTCTCGCCCTGCCAGAACCCCGCGTCCTTGAACACGCCCTGGATCGCCGCGGTGACGCCCTCGGGCTCGATGCGCCGCTTCTGCATCGCGCCGACCTTCGCGGCCAGTTCCGCGCGTACGGCCGCCGCGTCCACGTCGGCCTCGGCCAGCAGCCCCGCCGTCGCCGCCACCGCCGCCTCGCCCTGCTCGCTCATGCCCTCGACGAGGACCTTGTCGCCCTCGATCGGCGTCAGCAGCACATCCATCCCGCGCGGGTTCGACAGCGCCCCGGCGATGGACTCGCAGAAGCACTCCGGCACGACCGCGTCGCAGTTCATCGCGACCACCAGCGACCGCTCCCGCCGCCGCGCATAGTACGGGTCGCCTTCGTCGCACGCCCAGAACTCATCGGCCAGGGCCAGCGCCGCGGCGTCGCACAGCCGCGCCCCGAAGACCACGAGGTCGCGCTCATCCTGCGGCTTCTCGTACACGCGCACCTTCGCCCCGGAGCCGGTGTAGCGCAACATCTCTTCGGACGCCGGGTAGAACCAGCGCTTCAGCCCCTCGTCCACGACGCCGGGCTGCATCACGATCTGCGCGAGGTCGTCCACGTCGCCGAAGCTGACGCGGCCCAGCGAGTCGCGCACCGGCGCGATCAGGCGCTTGCCTTCCGCAATCTTCGTGAGCCATTCGCCGAGTTGCTCCCGAGCAAGCGTGTGTGCCATTCGTGTGCCTCAACGTCGCGTAGGTGGGTTCGTCCTCGAACCCACATGGGATGATCCAACCGACACGTGCGGGTTCGGGACGAACCCGCCTACGCGCTCACGCCTTGTCCAGCGCCTCTTCCGTATCCCCCGGCAAGAACTCAATCAGTGGCGCCTTCTGCTCGCAGTCCAGCCCCGCCACGACGGAAAACAGGTCCTTGGTCTCGGCGGCCAGCTTGCTGTTCAGCGCGCGCAGCGGAATGCCCACCGGGCACGCCCGGTCGCACGCCCCGCACCCCACGCACCGCCCCGCCAGGTGCATCGCCCGGCCCATGTGGAACATCCGGTTCTCGTCCAGCCCCACCATCCGCGTCACGTACTGCGGCTTGTCCTGGATGGCAAAGCACGTGGTGCAATAGCACATCGGGCAGCCCTTCACGCACGCGAAGCACCGGATGCACTTGCCGAACTGCTCCTCGAAGAACGCCGCGCGCTGCTCGGGCGTCATGGCGTCAATCTTGTCGGACAGCTCGCGGAACTTCGCCTCATCGCGCGGCGGGATCTCGTCTCCCACCAGCTCATCGGACACGATTGGCGTGGGCGCCTGGCAGCCGAGGCACTCGTCGCGGAGCACGTCGTCGCTCGCCAGCCGCACTTCCTCCTCGCCCATCTTGACGACGACCTGCGCGCCCTCGACGGCGACTTCAGTCACCTCCGCCAGCCGCACGCCCTCGGCCGCCGCGAGCTTATCGGTGTCCACCAGCCCCGCACACGGCACGCCGATGATGTGCAGGTCCTCGCGCTTGAGCTGGTTCTCATTGCACAGCACGGCGACTGCCCGCGCGTCGCAGCCCTTGACGACCACGGCGGTCTTGCCCTCGCGCTTGCGCAGGTAGTTGGCGAGGTTCTGGGTGCAGGTGCAGTCGAAGATCAACTCGCTGCAGTCCTCGGCCTTGGTGACGAACGCGGGGGTCGAGCGGTAGGCCTCGGTCCCGCGCTTGTAGCCGATGACGCAGGCGACCTGCTCAGCCTGCAGCAGTTCCCGGGCGCGCTCACGGATCTTGTCGGTTTCTGGGTTCATGGTCCTTCGTGTCGCGTAGGCGGGTGCGTCCTCGCACCCGCGCGGGTTCGAGACGAACCCGCCTACGCGCTTTCCTCATGCTCCGGGCAACTCTCCCCACCCACATCCTCGCATTCCGGCATGGCCTCGAACCGTTCGGCCAGCTCCGGGCGGAAGGGCCCCAGCGGCCGGATCTCCTCGACCATCTCGCTGATGACGTGGGCGAACTCCTTGCCCTCCGACGCCGACACCCACAGCGCCTTGAACCGCTCCTTGGGGATGCCGACATACTCCACCAGCCGCTTGAGCAGCGACATGCGCCGCCGCGCGTAGTAGTTCCCCTCGGCGTAGTGGCAGTCGCCCGGGTGGCAGCCGGCGACGAGCACGCCGTCGGCGCCGCGCGCCAAGGCCCGCAGCACAAACAGCGGGTCGGCCCGCCCCGAACACGGCACGCGCACGATGCGGATGTTCGCCGGGTAGTTCAGCCGCGACGACCCCGCCAGATCCGCGCCGGCATAGCTGCACCAGTAGCACAGAATGCCGACAATGCGCGGCTGCCATTCGGCCTCCGCCGTGGCGGTCTCTTCGGCAACTTCGGTTGTGGTTTCCGTTGTCATGAAGGCCAATCTGCCCCTAAGCCGTCAGTACATCCAACTCGACGCCGAGTCGCGGGGTGTCGCGCAAAGCGCGACGGGGCCCCGCGAGCACCCCGCTACACCGTCAGCACATCCAACTCCGCCAGAATCTGGTCATCCGTGAACCCCTTGAGGCTGATGCAACCCGACGGGCACGCCGCCGCGCACGTCCCGCACCCCTCGCACACGCCCTCATTCACGCTCGCCACCACCCGCTTCTCGCCCGTCTTCGGGTTCTCCAGAACCTTCTCCTCGATGGCCTTGAAGGGGCACACGCGCAGGCAGTTCAGGCAGCCCACGCAGGCCTTCTCGTCCACCTCGGACACGATCGGCTCGGACTCCAGCGTCTCCCGGGCGAACATCGCGACGACCTTCGCCGCCGCCGCCCCGCCCGATGCCACCGAGTCCGGGATGTCCTTGGGAAACAGGCACGCCCCGGCCAGGAACACCCCGGCCGTCAGCGTCTCGGCCGGCCGCAGCTTCGGGTGCGCCTCGGTGAAGAACCCGTAGCTGTCGGTGTTGATGTTCAGCATCCGCGCCACATCGCGGGAGTCCGGCCGGCACAGGATCGGCGACGCCAGCACCACCAGGTCCGCGTCCACCTCGACCTGCTTGCCCAGCAGGCTGTCCACGCCCATGACCACCAGGTGATCCCCGTCGGGGTAGATGCGCGACACCCGCCCGCGAATGTACTCGGCCTTGAATTCCTGCTGCGCCCGCTCGATGAACTCCTCGTACCCCTTCCCCGTCGCCCGAATGTCAATGTAGAAGATGTAGACCTTCGTGTCCGGGTACTTGTCCTTGAGCAGCAGCGCGTGCTTGGCGGTGTACATGCAGCACACCTTCGAGCAATACGCCACTCCGCGCGTCTCGTCACGCGAGCCCGCGCACTGGATGAACACGACGGTCTTGGGCTCCTCGCCGTTGGACGGCCGCTCCAGGTGCCCGCCCGTCGGCCCGCACACATTCAGCAGCCGCTCGAACTGCAGGCTGGTGACGATGTCGGGGTGGTTGCCGTACATGTACTCGCCGTACAGCTTCCCGGGCTCGACGTCAAAGCCGGTCGCCACGACAATGGCCCCGACCTGCTCGGTGACGAGCTTGTCCTCATCATCATAGTGGATGCACTGCTTGGGGCACACCTTGGCGCACGCGCCGCACTTGCCCTTGGTCAGCATGATGCAGTTGTCTTTGTCAATCACGGGGACATTGGGCACGGCCTGCGGGAAGGGCGTATAGACCGCCGTGCGGTTGCCGATCTCGGCCTGGAACTCGCTGGGGATCTTCTTGACCGGGCACTTCTCCATGCACAGCCCGCACCCAATGCACGCCTCGGGGTCCACGTACCGCGCCTTCTGCCGGATCGTCACCTCGAAGTTGCCGACATAGCCCTCGACCTTCTCGACCTCGGACCACGTCATCAGCTTGATGTTCGGGTGCTGGGCGACTTCCACCATCTTGGGGGTCAGGATGCACGCCGAGCAGTCCAGCGTCGGGAACGTCTTGTCGAACTGCGCCATGCGCCCGCCGATCGAGGGCGACTTCTCGACGAGAATGACTTCATAGCCCGCGTCGGCGATGTCCAGCGCCGCCTGAATGCCCGCGATGCCCCCGCCGATGACGATGGCCCGCCGCGTGATCGGCAACTCGGTGCTGTGCAGCGGCACATTCCGCTGCACCTTCACCACCGCCGCCTTGACGAGGTCCAGCGCCTTGGGCGTCCCCTCCGCCTTGTCCTTGTGCACCCACGAGCAATGCTCGCGGATGTTGGCCATCTCCATCAGGAAGGGGTTCAGGCCGGCCTCGGCGACACACCGCCGGAAGGTCGGCTCGTGCAGCCGCGGCGAGCAGGACGCGACGACGACGCTATCGAGCTGATGCTCCTCGATGGCCTTGCGGACCAGTTCCTGGCCGGGCGAGGAGCACATGTACTGATAGTCCTCGGCATGCACGACGCCGGGCATCGAGCGGATCGCCTCAGCGACGCCCGCGACGTCCACCGTCTTGGCGATGTTGCTACCGCAATGACAGACGAAAACACCGGTCCGTGGCAT
>CAZZDO010000279.1:0-3098 GCA_964653205.1 uncultured Armatimonadia bacterium
GCAGAAGGTGGTTCCCGCTAAGGAGGACGAGTGGCTTCCCTTGCGCGAACTCGTGCGCATCAGCCCCGTAGTTGGCGGTAGTGATGAGAATCCCCTTGGTTGCCCCCTCGTTGATCACAGTGCCGTAGAGGTCCCGCACGGCTGAGACGCCAACAACGTTGGTGTACCGCTTTGCCTGAATGACAATCTTGCCGCCGCGGATCGGGTCCGGGTCAAACGCAATCGCGTCCACGCCGCCGTCACGGCTGGCTTGAGTCACCTTCACCTCGCCCCCGTTAGCGGAGAACTCCTGCTCGAACAACTCACGGATCAGGTGCTCGAAGTCCTCCCAATCCATTGCGGCAAGATTGTCGCCTTCGGCCAGCGTTGCTGCGACCTCGTAGGACGAAACGAAGCGAGGATCGTCCTTGTCAATGGTCAGTACTGGTGCCACTGGGGTCAGACTATGCAGTTGGGCGCTGCCGATACCCTTCAAGCTGCGGAAGCAGGCTTTCGGGTCGACCTCCGCAAGATTGATCTCAAGGAAGGCTGCCCTCATGCTCTGAAAGGACATAATGCATGCAGTGACTTCCTTGCCCGTCGAGCGATCAACGCTGGTTACCCACCCATTGAACACGATGGAGGCAATATCCTCACCGATGTCCGCCACATACAGCTCGTAGACCACCCTCAGCGCAGTCTGGTATAGCAGATCATCGTACAGTTTCGCTAGGTCGCGCTCAGAGAGCTGGCTCTCTACGAATTCATCCCGCGACTGAACGTACTTGACTTCCTTGAGGCGCGGCAAGTCGTCCTGGTGCATCAGGTTGTAGTCGGCGACCAGAACGCCAGAGTCAGCCTGGAATGCGAGCCGCGCGTCGCAGTCAAACAGCTCTTGAGAGTGGCACTGCTTGAGCACGAGTTCACAGTACTGCTCGATCGCCTCTTGGTTGGAGGCAAGGTAGTCAGCCTGCAGTACATCCACACCTGAGTTGGCTACGGCCAACTGCTCCCTGTAGGCAGCCTTGTCCGCCTCCCACTGTTGCAGCTGGACCCGGTGCTCTTCCTCAAGCCTGGCAAGCTCATCTTCGTGTCGAGCTAGGTCGCGATGCCACTGCTCCTCAGCGCGCTGAGCCGCCTCCTCGTGTGCCGCAACCTTGGCCCGCCATTCAGCATCCAGCTTCGAGCCCCGCTGCTTCCACTGCGTCACAGCCGACTCATGCTGTGTCTTCGCATTCTCGACCAGCCGTCTGTTATTGGCGGCGACCTCCGCGATCTTCTGCTGTCGTCGCGACGAGATCATCCTGTCGAGGACACCTAGCCGCAAGTCGTGCAGTTGGGGCTGTCGGAACTGTGGTTCCGGTCCGGGGTTCGGCCGCGAAGGGGGGGCCTTGAGAGCAGGCTTCTTGGGCTTGGCAGGGGGTGCGGGCTTGTTTGGCTTTGGGACGGGGAACGGAGTCTTGTCCTTGAGACCCTCCCAGTCCAGCGGGCGGGCGGTATCGAGCCCGCGGGCGAGAGTACTACGAAGGAAGGCGACCTCGGCCTGTGCCGCACTGGTTCGGTCGAGGGCTTCCTGCTTCTTCGCCTGCTTGGCTTCCTGCTCTCGCTGCTTCTGGTCGAGCTTGGTTTGGCGCTCGTTCTCCGCCTGAGTCTGCGCACGTGCACGCTCCGCCTCGCGGGCTTGCCGCTCGCGCTCCTTCCTGTCGCGTTCGCCTTGGCGATCCCGTTCAGCGGCTTGTCGGCGCCGCCATTCCTCCTCCCAGATCTGTAACTGCTGGGCAGCCTTGACCTGAACCAGCCATGGGTCCTTCCCGGTGACGACCTTCGCCTTGTTCAGGCCCGCATGGCGTATCTCTTGGTGGAACATGGCGCACCCCCTCCTGTCAGGAAACCCAGAATTCACCTTGCTTCGCGTGCGGACCTCCACGGGTCTCCGATCAGTACGTCAACGTCACCTTCCGCAGCCCCCGCGGCTTGTCGGGGTTGAGCCCCTTGTGCACCGCCAGGTAGTACGCGAAGAGTTGCCCCGCCGCTGCGATGACGATCGGCGACCAGTGCGACTGGCCCAGCGGCGGCAGCTTCATCGGCACTGTGGCCAGTGACAGCGCGTCGTCGTCGTCCGAGAAGACGATCATCTCCCCCTGCCGCTCCTTGACCGCCTGCCCGACCTCCAGCATCGAGCCCAGCGACGGGCCCTGCGGGGCCAGCAGGATCACCGGGTCGCCCGGCTGCAGCGCCGCGATCGGGCCGTGCATATAGTCCGCCGCGCTCCACGGCTCCGGGTTGATGAGGCAGCACTCCTGCAGCTTCAGCCCGATCTCCTTGGCCGTCGCGTAGTTGACCCCGCGCGCCAGCACCGTGCAGGTGTCCATGTAGCGGTAGCGTTCGGCGCGGGCGGCGATCCACGGCTCAAGGTCGGCGAAGACCTGCTCGATGGCCTCCGGGGCCTGCCAGATGTCCTCCTGCAACTCCTCGTTCCCCGCCCAGCAGGCCGAAAGCTGATAGAGCACCGCCAGCGCCGTCGTATAGGTCTTGGTGGCGGCGACGGCCTTCTCTTCGTGGGCGTGAGTGAGCAGGGCGTGCTCCGCCGCCTGCACGATGGGCGAGTCGGCGGTGTTAGTCAGGGCCACGGTCATCGCCCCGAGTTCGCGCGACTTCTCCAGCACCTCGATCACGTCGGTCGCCTTCCCCGATTGCGAAATGCCGATGACGACGGTGCCCGCGATGTGCATGTCCGCACCGTAGACCGTCAGCAGCGACGGCGCCGCGGGGGCGACGACCATGCCGTTGAGCGCGCCGACGATGTAGCGCAGGTACGTGCCGGCGTTGTCGGAGGTGCCGCGGGCGGCGAGGATGACGAACTGCGGCTTGCGCTCGCGCAGGAGCGCGGCGACCTCGGCGATGCGCCGACCCTCTTTCTCAAGCGTCTCGCGGATCGCCTGGGGCTGCTCGTGGATCTCGCGCAGCATCTGATGGGTGTGGTGGCGGGTGGGCATGAGTGGGTCCTCGAAGTAGCGGCGCGATTTATCGCGCCCGGTTGTTGGTGTCGCGTCTTGGCCGGGGAGGGCGCGATAAATCGCGCCGCTACGTCCCGCCCGCAACATGTCGGCGGGCGCGAT
>CAZZDO010000279.1:3198-4378 GCA_964653205.1 uncultured Armatimonadia bacterium
GGGCGCGATAAATCGCGCCGCTACGTCCCGCCCGCAACATGTCGGCGGGCGCGATGAATCGCGCCACTACACGCCGTTCGCAACCTGCCGCTCCCTGAGCCAGACCACGCCGCGACCGGCGAAGTAGCTTCCCGAGGCGAGCAGGGCGGCCATGGCGCTTACTGAGAAGCGAAGATAGTTCGAGATGAGCAGGGCGAAGATGCCGGAGAGCAGCGCGATGAGGAAGGCATAGACCATGACGCGCCACACCGAGCCGGCGAAGAGCTTGGCCGTGGCCGCGGGCGCAGCCAGCATCGCGAAGACCACGATCGCCCCGACGCTCTTGAGCAGCACCGCCGTGGACAGGCCGATCAGCGCGAAGAGCAGGTAGTTGTACGGCGCGGTGCGGATGCCGAACGCCCGCGCGCCCTCCAGGTCGAAGGTGATGAACAGAAAGGGCCGCCAGAAGATGACGAAGCACAGCGCCACGAGCGACGTCGTCAGGCCCAGCACCCACAGGTCGCCGGGGGAGAGCAGGAGGATGTCGCCTAGAAGAATGCCCCAGACGCGCGCGGCCTGGTCGGGGATGAGCGAGATGAGCAGCACCGCCAGGGCCATCGAGAAGGCGAAGCCCACGCCGATGGTGACGTCGGTCTCGCGCTGGCCTTGCGTGTCGCGGGCCGCGGCGGCCAGCAGCGCCAGGCCAATGGCGAAGACCGCGCCACCGAGGACGGGGCTGATGTCCGTCCGGGCCAGCGCCCCGCCGGCGACGAGCACCAGCGCCGCCCCCGCCAACGCCGCATGGGCTGCGCCGGAGATCAGGAACGTGGCGCTGCGGAAGGCGGCGAAGGCCCCCGCCAGCCCGGCGTTCACCGCGATGAACAGCAGCCCCAGCAGGGCCCGCAGCACGAACGGCGACCCCAAGTAGTCGAGCAGATCAGCCATGCTCGGCCTCGGTCAGCGGATGCAAGAAGCCGTCGTCGCACACGAGGATAGATACCGCACGGCCATACGCCTCATTCAGATGGGTAGGGGTGAGCACCTCGGTGGGGGGCCCATAGGCCACCATGCGGGTGCTCAAGAGCAGCACGCGGTCCAGGAAGTGCACCAGCGGGTTGATGTCATGCACCACCGCCAACACGGTGACGGACTTCTCGTCGGTCAGCCACTGCAGGAGGTTGATGATCGTCTGGGAACTGCG
>CAZZDO010000279.1:4478-7189 GCA_964653205.1 uncultured Armatimonadia bacterium
TGCCGGTTCACCGTCCGGTGCTGGGGCACGTAGCCAATGCAGTGGTGGTGGCCGCCCTGCGTGTCGTGGGCCGGCCGGCCGTGGAGCGACACCTCGCCCTCGGTCGGCCGTAGCAGCCCCAGCAGGAGCTTGACGAAGGTCGTCTTGCCCGACCCGTTGGGGCCGACAACTGCCACAAACTGTCCCGCCTCAACCTGCACATCCACCCCCGTCAAGGCGAGCGTCGGCGGCTGGGGATAGCTATACCCCAGGTGCTGGGCCGTGATGATGGCGCCTTGCGACGGGCACACTTCGCGCGTCATTGCGGGTGCTCAGCCCCCTCCCACTGCCCCACCACTTCCCGGTAGCGCTCGTGGAACAACTGGCGGTCGAACTCCCAGAACTGGTCGAGCATGGCGGCCAGCTCCGGCTGGCTGAAGCACTTCTGGGCCGGCACGAAGAAGCGCTTGTCTTCCTTGGCGATGTGGCGCGGGTAGAGCGTCACGAGTTCCTCGAGCCGCTCCGCGATCTCCGCCAGCGCTTCGCCGTCGCCCTGCCGGTAGCGCTCGTTGGCGTCGGCGAGCCGCCCCGTCGCCTGGCGGCTGCGGGCGTGCTCGTCAATCAGCTCGCGCAGGATTACCTGCAGCGGCTCATCCAGCGGCCGTTCGGACAAGTCGCGGAAGAGGATGTCCTCCTCCTTGCCGTGGTGGCACCGATCAGCATAGCTGCGGATGAAGTCTACCGCTGCCCTGATGAAGACCGGGTCGCAGTCATGCCGACTGCGTACCCGCGCGAGTTGCTCCCCGATGAGCGCCACCATGCGCTCGATGAGGCGATGCTCGATCATCAGTGCGCCGGCAGGCGTCATCATGTTGCCCACCTCACCTCTGCTTTCGGCGGTGCCGGCTCGTGCCGGGCCTACGCGGCCGCGCTCGGCGGCGGTGGCAGCTTGGCGCGGCGCGCCTGCGCTCGGCGGCGCAGCCACCGGATCAGCAGCAGCAGCGGCACCCACACAATCGCTCCGGGCAAGACTACGTAAATCAGCGCAACGATGACGGCTTTGATCGCACTGACCAGCGCCTTGAGGGCGTTCAGAACATGGTAGCCCAGATTCCAGGGCCCGACCTTGCCCACGCCCGCCGGTATCTCCTCCGTCAGCGTCACGGTCAACGTCGCCAGCGTCACCTGGTCGCGCAGCACACGGAGTTCGCCCTGGGCCTGCTCGATCTGCTCGCGCACTTCCCACAGCCGCTTCTCCACGTCCAGCAGATCGGACAGCTTGCCCTGCTTCTCCATCAGCCGCAGCAGCGACTGCTCCTCGGCCTGCCGGATCTTGATGCGGGCCTCGAGGTCCTGCCACTGCTTGGTGACGTCCTCGCCCTGCTGCTCATCGCGCGTGACGTTGCCCAGAGCGCGGGCGCCGTCGTGGAGCTTGGCGAAGTTGTCCGCCGGCACGCGGATGGTCAGCTCGCCGTGCCGCCAGCTCTCCTCGGTGGACACGGTCATGTTGGCGAAGAAACCGCCCGCCTGGCGCACCAGCCGGGTCAGCTCGGCCACGGCCTGGTCGAGGTTGCGGACCTGCACGGTCATGTTGCCGGTGGTGATGATCTTACGGTTGGCGGCCGCATTGCCCGCCTGCCCCGGGGGCGCCTCGGGGGCAGCGGCCTGCTTCTCTTCGGTGCCGCCGCTGACAGCATCCGCCTCACTGCCGGGCGGTGCCGCCGCCTCGGCGGCGGGGGCGCCCGGTGACCGCAGGCGCGCGGCCTGCTTGGCCGCGCAGCCACCCCACAGCATCAACACCATCACCGCGACCAGCAACAGTGCAACAGCGCCTCTCGTCTTCATGGTCAATCACCCTTCCTGGCTGTCTGCAAGTTTAGGTGATAGCGGGGCGGCCTTTTCTTCCTGCGTGCGGGAACGGGGGGCCGGCGGAGGGAGCAGGAGCCGACCGGGGTTGGTCAACGTGAGTTGCTCAAAGAGCCGACCGTTGCGGAGCGCCGCGCGCGCCGGGGACAGCAACGGCTTGCGGCGCACCGCGCCGTGGCCGTCGCTGGCCAGGATGGTCACGAGGCCGTCCCGCAGCAGCCGCCGCGCGTAGCGCCCGGTGCCGAAGCCGCGTCGCAGGGCCTCGACATTCATCTGCAGTTGATAGCCGCGGTCGCGGAACTCGGCCAACATCTTGGGCTCGACCCGGAAGATAGCGGCGCGTTCGACGTGGGCGATCACCGGCGTATAGCCGGCGAGCTGCAGGCGGAAGAACAACTCGGGGGCATAGGTAGCCGGGACGTTGGAGGGCAGCTCCACGAGCACATGCCGGCCGCGGTCGCCGACGGTCAGCACCCGCCCGTCCTGCAGGGCCTCGAGCAACTCCGGTTCGGCGGGGGCCTCGCCGCCGGGCAGGACGCGCAGAGGCAACTGCTCCGCCTGGATGGTCTGGTTGAGGCTGGCCACGAGCTTCCGCACGAGGTCCGGATGCGGCTCCTGGAACTCCCGGTCCACGTGCGGGGTGGCCACGATCACGCGCACGCCGTCGGCCGCCGCCATGCGCGCCATGGCCAGCGACTCGTCCATCGTGACGGGGCCGTCATCCAGGCCGGGCAGGATGTGGCAGTGCAGATCAATCACAGGCGCCGCCTCCGGAGCATGTGGCGATTATAGGGTCCCGGCGCGGCGGAGGCAAGGAAGGCACGATCGTCACGTTGCCGCTACCCTTGATCCTACCCCCCTCGCCC
>CAZZDO010000280.1:0-7175 GCA_964653205.1 uncultured Armatimonadia bacterium
CTGCTCAACACCGACCTCATCGTGCTCGTGGATGTGGACCCGTTCATCCTGACGCCCGAGCAGGCGACGCGGCTGGCGGACCTCGTGTACTCCGGCAGCGGGATGGTCTTCTTTGGCGGGGCCAACACGCTGGCCAACAGCAAGGACTTCAAGCGCTCGCTGGCAGATTGCCTCCCGGCGACGTGGACGGTCGGCGACCCGCAGTACGTCTCGCGTAAGGTCACGGTGGGCGCGCCGCATTTCGTGAATGAGGGGCTCGACCCCGCCGGCCTGGGGCTCGCCTCGACGGTGCAGAAGCTCACGCCGCGCGAGGGCGCCATCGTTGCTGTCAAGGGCGATGATCGGCCGATCGTGACGGTCGCTGAATTCGGGCAGGGGCGCGTGGCGCTCATCAACGCCCAGCCGAACCAGGACCGGGAGGACGACCTCTTCGCCACGCCTACCGGCGCGGCGCTGATGCAGAAGGTCACCCAGTGGGTGCTGCGCCGCGAAGCGCAGCCTCTGAAGACCGACGTGCCGCTTGTTCGCGACTTCCCGCCCGCCACGCCGCCCCCGACGGGAACGCTGAACCGCACGGACTTCTTCCCCATCATCACGATGGTCGGCGGCCCCGCCTCAGGACACTACCTGAGCGAGAGCGACCTGCGCCGGGAGGTGGAGAAGGTCAGGGCCGCCGGGTTCAACACCGTGGCCGTCGGCGGGCTGAGCGGCCTCGCGCGGCCGCAGGACAAGCCCTCGGCCAACACGCGCAACATCTGGGCGCTCCAGCGCCTGGCGCACGAACTCGGGATGGCCACGATCTTCGAGTACACGGGCTTCAACCTCGTGGGCAACGACGGCCCGACCAAGCCGTGCGTCTTCAGCGCCGAGTATGCGCAGGCCCTCGCCGACAAGCTCAATCCGCAGATTGACGTGGCCAAGCGCACGCCCAACCTGCTGTCGGTCAAGATCCTCGACGAGCCTACCGTCAGCCCGGCGCAGATGGACTACTGCGAGCACTGCCAGCGCGTCTTCAGGGAACGCTACGGCATCCCGCTGCGGAAGTTCGAGGAGGTTCCCCTCGATGCCACCTACGAGCGCTGGGCCTTCGCCGACTTCGAGGGCTTCTATGTCGCCGAGGGCTACCGGCAGGCGTGGGAACTCAAGCAGAAGTCCGGCGCGGGCTTCGACCTGCTGCTCACGTACATGAGCACGGCGCTGGGCTATGGGCGGGGCATCCGCGGCCAGGAGGACGGGCTGGACTGGGGCCGCTGGGCCGACCGCATGGACTTCGATGTCTACCCCTACTTCTACCCCGCCTCGCAGAAGATCCGCATGGTGCAGGCCGCCTACTGCATGGCCTACATGCGATCGCTGGCGCAGCACCTCAAGAAGCCGTGGGGCTTCTACGCCGAATTGGACGACCGCAACTGGCCCTTCCAGCAGAACCCGAAGGAAGCCAGCGCGGAGTGCGCCTACGAGGCCCTCCTGCACGGCTGCGACTACCTCAACAGCTTCATCCACCTGCCCTTCGCCACCGGTTGTGACGCGCGCCCCGAGCGCTGGGCGTGGACGGCGCAGGAGCTGCGCAAGGTCAGCGCCCTCGGGCCGCTGCTGACGAAGCTCGCCCGGCCCGTCGCGCCGGTGGCGTTCCTGTATCCGACGGCACAGACGTTCGCCACCGACCAGGGCGCGCCGAAGGCCTACGCCTACGCCGCGGTCAGCCAGGGCTTTGGCAATGTGGATGTGCTGACCGAGGAAGTAGCCGTCGAGCGCAAGGCCGTCGGCTACAAGGCCATCTTGCTGCTCGGCTGCGACCTCCTCCACGCCGACATGGCGGCGCTGCTGGAGCAGTGGGTGCGCGACGGCGGAACGCTGATCCTCGACAAGCTGCCCACGAAGACCCACAAGGGCGAGGCGCTGAAGCTGCCGGTGACGTTCGCGGAGGGCGGAACGGACGTGCAGTCCCTAAGCCTTGGCAAGGGGCGCATACTGCTCCTCACGTGCGACCTCGAGGCGGCGTACAAGGACGCCATCGAGGGCGACCACCCGGCCGAGGCGGCGAAGCTGCGGGCGCTGTTGGTGAAGCTGCTGGCACCGATCAAGCCGAATGCCGTCGTGGCGGACAAGCCGGCGCAGATGGAGGTGGGGGTGCGACAGACCAAGGACATGGCGCTCGTGATCGTTGTGAACCACGAGGCGAGCGACAACACGGGGAAGGTCACGGTCAGCGGGCTGGGCTTCAAGCCGGCGTGGGCGCGGGAGCTGTTTGCGGGCAAGGGCGGGCTGGCGCCGGTGAAGCTGGAGGGGGCCGGCGGGGCGTACAGCTTCTCGGTCAAGCTGCCGGGCCGGCAGGCGGCGTTGGTACTGCTGGCGCCGAGACAGCCGGCGAAGGTGCCGAAGCTGGCGGACTAGCGGAGTGAGGCCTCACTATCCCTTGAGTGTCGCCACGACCGTGATCGGGCCGGCCTCGCGCTCCGCATCCGTGTTCTTCACGGCCACCTTCAGGTACGGGACAGGGGCAGACAGCGAGACGGTGTGCTGCCGGGGCCATACTTCGGCCTCCAGCAGCGGCCAACTGTCGAAGTGCCGGCCGTCGGCGCTACCGTAGGCCTCGACGAGCAACACGTCCGCCTCTCCGGCACACGCCACCGTCAATGCCGCCGACGAGACATGCCCCAGGCACACCGGCGGGCAGGCGTCCAACTCCGTCGTCTCCCCCGGCCCCAGCCGCTCGATCTGCAGCAGCGGCATCGTCACACAGAACGGCCGCTGGGTGGCCAGCACCTGCACCCCGAGGTCCTCGTCCCCCGGCCGCGAGGCATATCTTAGCGTGTGGTAGCAGTACACGAGCGGCGGCTCGATGAGGTGGTGCACTTCCGCGAAGGCCGTGGCGTCCGGGTTGTGCTCGCGCAGCGCCACCGGGCCGAGGTGCTTGTGGAAGTGCTTCCCGTCTTCGCTCCAGGCGTAGCCGATGCTCTCCTGGCTCTCGATGCGCGTGGGGTGGAGCTTCGCTCCGCCGTAGAAGCAGTGGAACAACCCGCCGTTGAAGCCCACCTCGGCCTCCGAGAAGCCCCCGTCATCCCATTCGCCCCATCCGCCGGGCCTGAGGACGGGGTTCCCTTCGTACGGCGTGTACGGCCCTTCCGGCGCGTCGCCGATGGCCAGCGACAGGGGGGCGTAGTCCGGCCCGCGCGACCCGATGGGGTACTCCGTGTAGAGCCAATACCGCCCCTCGCGCAGCACGACCCCGCCGACATAGCCGAAGCGCGGCACGATGGGGTTGGCCGGGTGCTTCGTCCACGGGCCCAGCGGGGTGTCCGCAGTGGCGAGGCCCACGCTCCAGCGTTCTGTTGCCGCGTGGGCGGGCGTGTCCTCACGCCAGCAGACCGCCTGGGAGGTGCCGGAGTACCACATCAGGAACCGCCCGGCGCCTTCGCGAATCACGAAGGCGCAGGCGACGTGCAGGTCATCCCATTCCCCGGGCGCCCCGAGGTCCAGCAGCGGCCCGGGGTGCTTGCGCCACGGGCCGAGCGGATGCCCCGCCAGCGCCGCGCCGACGCGATAGCCGCCCCGCCAGCGCTCCCCATCCGCTGCCACACCGTGGTAGTACAGGACATAGGTCAGGTTGTCCTTGAGCACGTCGCAGCACTCGATGATGCGGCCGTCCCATTCGTCCGCCGCGCCGGGGCGCAGGATGGGGTTGGGGCCGGGGATCTGGATGAACTGGCGGAAGGGTTCCATGGTCGCGGCCATTTCTCTCGCCGGCGGGCCGGACCTGCTCTGCAGGTGTCGTGCGGCGGCAGGCCGAAGAGTGGGCCATCCGCCGGACCCAGAGGCTCACTTTGGAAGCCGCCCCACCCGCCTCAACCCGCCGCCGTCGCTGGCTCGACGCGCTCATCATCGCCGGGCTGACGGCCGCCATCGTCGGCGCCATCGCCATGCCCCAACTCAAGCGCGCCTACCCCTTCACCTACGACGAACTCGTCTACATGCGCAAGACGCGGGCCTACGACCAGTGGCTGGCGGAGGGGGCACGAAAGGCCGCGGCAGGGCAGCCGCTGTGGCTGTTCTCGGGCGAGGCGGTGGAGGAGGCTGAGGCGCTCCACGACATGCACCCGGGCTTTGCCAAGCTGGTGGCGCTGCTGCCGAACTGGGCGGCGCGGGTGGCGCTGCACCACGAGGGCGGCTCGCGGCTGGCCGGGGCGCTCTTCATGGCGCTGGCGTGTGGCGTGCTGTACGCTTTCCTGATCCCGTATGCGGGGCGTCTGTATGCGCTGACGGCGGCCGCGGGGTTGGCGACGCTGCCGCGCTTGTTCGGTCACGCGCATTTCCTGGCGCTCGATGTCCCGGTCATGGCGATGGTGCTGGCGGCGTCCGTAGCGGGCTATCACGCGGCGCAGGCCAATCGCTGGCGGCCGGCGCTGTGGGCCGGGGTCGTGCTGGGGGCGGCGCTGGCCACGAAGCTCAATGCCCCGGTACTGCTGGCGCACCTGGGGCTGTGGCTGGTGCTGACACGCCCGCCGGGGGCGAAGAAGGTGCTGGTCGGCTGGCTGCTGGCCCCGCCGGTGTTCCTGCTCTCCTGGCCGTGGCTGTGGCATGATCTGGCCGGGAAGCTGGGGCAGTACCTCACGTTCCACGAACACCACTTCGCAGCCCCCGTGACCTATCTGGGACACGTCTACGGCGGGCCGACGACGGCGCCGTGGCACTACCCCATCGTGATGTGTGCGGCCACGATGCCCGTGGCGTGGCTACTCGCGCTGGCGGTGGGGCTGGTGGGGATGTGGCGGGGGAGGGGCACGACGTGCCGGCTGGAAGCCGGCGCTCCCAGGCTCCCTTTGTTCCTCGTCCTGGGCCTGGTCCTCAACCTCGCGCTGCTGATGCTCCCCCAGGTCGTGCGCTACGGCGGCGTCCGGCTGTTCCTTCCGGCCTTCCCGTTTGCAGTGGCCATCGGCGTGCTCGGCCTGAAGACGCTGACCGACCGACTCCAGCCACGCCAGGACGCGCTGTGGCTGTCGGTGCTGCTGGCCGCGGGCCTTGTGGGCGGCAACGTCGGCGAGATCCAGCGCGTCTACCCGTACTGCCTGTCGTACTACTCGCGCGCCGTGGGGGGCTTGGCGGGGGCGGCTCGTCTCGGCATGGAAGTGACCTACTGGGGTGACGCCTACGCCGGGGCTCGCGACTTCATGCGCGACCACCCGCACGACCGCTTCGTCGCGGCCCAGGAGTTCGGGACCGGGACGCTGGACGCGCTGATTGCAGCCGGTGAGATTCCACCGCAGCACCGCCTCCTCGGGCGCTTCGTCAGAGACAGGCTGCCGACCGACGCGGACTGGCTCATCGTGGACAACCACCCGCCGCTCTGGCCGCCGGCGGTGGCGGAGTTCGTGCCGCGATCTCGGCCGGCGCTGACGGTCGAGCGCGAAGGCGTGCCGCTGCTGTGGGTGTTCCCCCTCAAACGCGATCAGTACTGAGGGCCGGTGCGCAGCGCCGGAGGCCCGATCTCGAGTACCCCGGCCATGCCGGTCCCGGGGCTGGCGCCATCGCCCGGCGAGCCGCGGTAGCGGCAGTGGTAGTAGTACCTCGTCCCCACCGGCACACTGGTCGGGGCGATCCACTGGTAGGTCTCACCGGTCTTCATGCCTCGGGGGAAATCCCCATCGGAGTCGGGCCCACCGCTGTCGGCTACGTCGGGGACGACGGCGTGTTTGACCTTGTCCGTGTTGAGGAAGGTCACCGTCTGGCCAGCGGGTACTATGAGATCATCAGGGAAGAAGCGGCCACCAGCCATGCTGACCGTGTACCCGTCGGCACCGGAGGGGGCGGCCGGTTGTGTGGTCGGAGGCTGCTCCGTCGGGGGCGGTCCACCGCGTGGCCCGCAACCAGCCAAGAGCACGGCGAATGCCGACGCTAACAGCAACACGATCCCCCCGCGTACGGTGCGCGATGGTCGCATGTGGCAGTCCTCCAATTGTCAATGACATTATACGCTCTTCGTGTCTTTCAAGCACCATGAATCTGCCGCGTTGGCCGGGCAACTGGCCTGGCCCCTCTGGGCCCTGAGGGGAGGTGTGTGACGGCCGAGGGCGAACATGCCTGCCTGCTGAGCTTGCGTTCATGCGCGTTGCTTCTGAACTCCGGAGGTGTTGCTGCAATGTCTGAGAAACTCGGTTGCGCGATCTGGGGCGCCGGCTGGGTCGCCGATGAGCACCTGAATGCCTACATGGCCAACCCGCACTGCGAGGTCGTGGCCGTGGGCAGCCGCAAGGAGGCTTCCGCGCAGAAGGCCGCCGACAAGTGCGGCGCGCCCGACGCGGCCATCTACACCGACTACGCCGAGCTGCTCAAGGACGATCGTGTTCAGGTCCTCTCCATCTGCACCCCCAACATCTACCACCCCGAGAACGGCGTGCAGGCCGCCGCCGCCGGCAAGCACATCATCATGGAAAAGCCCATGGCGATGGACTTGCAGGGAGTCAAGGACCTCCGCGACGCCATGCGCGAGTCGGGCGTGAAGTCCCTCGTCAGCTTCGTGCTGCACTGGTGCCCGTCGCTCGTCAACGCCCGCACGCTCGTGCAGTCCGGCGCCATCGGCGACATCTTCTACGTCGAGGGCGATTACTGGCACGGCGTGTCGGATTGGTACAGCGGCTGGGAATGGGCCCGGACCATCAAGGAGGGCGGCAGCAGCTTCCTGTTCGGCGGCTGCCACGCGGTGGACGCGGTCCGCTGGATCAGCGGCCTCGAAGTCACCAGCGTCGCGGCCTTTGGCGGCGGCTGGGACAAGCGCTACGAGTACCCGGCGACGGTCGTCGGCGCGGTCACGTGGAGCAACGGCGCGGTCGGCAAGCTGTCCTGCTCGGTGGACTGCATCATGCCCTACCAGTTCAACGTGGACATCATGGGCGACAAGGGCAGCATCCGCGACAACCTCGTCTGGTCGAAGGTGCTCATGCCCGAGGCCAATGCCTGGACCGAAGTCCCGGCGATCCTGCCCAACAGCGGCGACGTGGCGCACCACCCGTTCGAGGGCGAGATCAACCACTTCGTGGACGCGATCCTTAACGACACGCGCCCGTGCCCGGACATCGAGGACGCCGTGAAGACCCACGAGGTCTGCCTGGCGCTGGACATGTCGGTGGCGAACGGCGGGGCGAGGGTGGATCTGCCGTTGTTGAAGGACTGAACGGCGG
>CAZZDO010000281.1:0-2519 GCA_964653205.1 uncultured Armatimonadia bacterium
CGTTCCCGATGTTCCCGATGTTCCCGATGTTCCCGCCTCACCGTTCCCGCCGTTCCCGCCGTTCACAGCCTCACATACGTATTCCCCGGGAAGCGCCGCACCAACCCCTTCATCTCCAGCAGCATCAGCGCGGAGTTGATGCGCGCGGTGGGCAGTCTCGTCTCGGCGATGACTTCATCTACATGGCGCGGCTGGAAGCTCAGCGCGTCCAGGACCGTCTGCTCGTCGCCGGAGACTTGGACCTCCGCGCGGGGGCGCTCGGCCGGTGCGGCCTCCAGCATGATCCCCAGCCCCTCCACCACGTCCTCGGCGACCTCCACCAGCCGCGCGCCGTTCTTGATCAGGTCGTGGCAGCCGTGGCTGAGCGGGCTGTCAATGCTGCCCGGGACGGCCAGCACCTCGCGACCGTACTCCGCCGCCACCCGCGCCGTGATCAGCGCCCCGCTCTTCAGCGGCGCCTCGACCACCAGCGTCCCGAGCGTCAGCCCCGCGATGATGCGATTCCGGCTTGGGAACAGCTCGCGCATCGGCTGGGTGCCGAAGCCATGTTCGGTCAGGACCGCGCCCTGGGCCACGATCTGCTCCCGCAGCTCCTTGTGGCTGGACGGGTATGTGATGTCCGGCCCGGAGGCCATGACGGCGACAGTGCGGCCGCCGGCTTCGATTGCGCCCCGGTGCGCCTCGGCGTCCACGCCGCTGGCCATGCCGCTGACGATGGTGAAGCCCCGGCGGGCCAGATCTGTCGCCAACCGCCGCGCCACCTGCGCCCCATACGGGCTGCACTTGCGCGTGCCCACGATCGCGACGGCCATCTCGTCGCGGCGGTTCAGCGCGCCCTGCACAAACAGCAGCGGTGGCGCGTCCGGGGTTTCCCGCAGCAACGGGGGGTAGGCCGGGTCGCTGACCGGCAGGAGACTGACGCCGTGGGCCATCATCTGCTGCCGCAGGGCCGGCAGGTCCAACTCGCGCTCGGCCCGGCGCAGCATCCCCAGGTGCTGCCGCGTGAAGCCCTCCATCGCGAGCAGGTCCGCCTCCCCGGCGGCCAGGACGGCTTCGGCGTCGCCGTAGACCTCCAGCAGCCGATGCACGCGCCCGGGCGACAGATGGCTGCCGTTCAGGATGAGCCAGGCGTCTGTCGCGTCCATGGAAGGCGCCCCCGTGGCCCGGAATCCAGAGAAGGCCGAAAGCTCCGGCCTCCTCGCGGTGTGGTGAGTGAGCGGGAAGCCCGCGCCGCTGCCGTCCGGCGTCAGGCCCCGGATGATAGCTAAATCACGTCCGGGTCGTCAACCTCGGGTTCGGCGGGGGCCTGTGCCACCTCGGGCGTCGGGGCGTCAGAGACAGGCTCCGCTGCGCCCGCCTCGATGTCCGCCTGGTTCACCTTGCCCCACGTGCCATCACCGGTCTGCAGGCTGGTCAACTCGGCCTCCAGCCGCGCCACCTGGTCCCGCAGGTCGTTGATCTCGTCGAGCTGGTTCTGCAGCTTCACCTTCGCCTTGCGAATGGTGCCCGCGTGCTTCTCCGCGGTCGCCTTCTGCGTCGCCCAGGCGGACCACGACGCGCAGGCCATGATGGCCGCGCCGATCACCAGGCCGATGAACACCAGGCTGCCCAGCGGCAGCGTCTGCGTATAGCGCATGCCGCCGACCGAGAACCCGACGACCTGCTGGGGCGCCAGGTTCCAGGTCAGGAAGAAGGCCCCGTAGGCCAGCACGAGCAGTACGGCCAGTACACTCAGAATGACCTTGACCATGACCCTCCCCTTCTGCTACAGGGCGCGAGTGTGAGCCGCGATCCAGCCCGCTGTCGGCTCAGGGCATTCCCGGCATCCCGGGCATTCCCGGCATGCCAGGCATTCCCGGCATCCCCGGCATCCCCATGCCCGGCTCGCCGCCCGGCCCACCCGGCATCCCGCCGCCCGGCTGCACGTTGGTGGGCGGGGCAGGCTGCGGCAGCGAGTTGTCCACCGTAAAGGCCGCCTGGGCGGTGGTGCTGTTGCCCAACCAGTCCGCGCAGGTCACGAGCAGGTTGCGCACGCCGTTGCGCATGGCCACCGCCGCGCCCCGTGGGTCGTAGACGTACCACAGCAGTGCCTGCCGCGCATCGTAGGTCGTCTCCGCCGGCTGGTCGTCCAGCTTCACCACGATGCTGCCCGGGTCCACGCCGCAGCCGGTGTCGTTGAGCACGACCGACATCGAGATTGGCGGTGCGCCGGGCACTTCGACCAAGTCGGCCCAGCGCCCCGGGAAGGTGTCGCCGCGATCCACGACCAGGCGGTAGCGGACCTGGAAGCCGCCTTGCCCACGGATGTCCAGCAGACCCTCGCTCATGACGGGGCCGTCATTGTCCGCCGCCTGGTTGTCAAAGGCGTAGACCACCTGATCGTCGCCGATCACGTAGGCACTGCCCGGCGCCATCGCGACGGACGAGTCCACCAGGCTCTCCCACGTAATCTCCACGTGCTCACGGGTGCGGCGGGTGCGCCCGCCCCCCTCTCCGGGCATCCCGCCGGGCGCTCCGCC
>CAZZDO010000281.1:2619-7163 GCA_964653205.1 uncultured Armatimonadia bacterium
GCTCCGCCGGGTTCCATGCCCGGCATCCCCGGCATCCCCGGCATTCCGCCGGGGCCGCCCGGCGCGGCGCCCGGGGTGCCACCGGGGGTCTGCCGTCGTGCCGGCGGCTGGGGCAGAGTGTACTGCCACACCAGGCGCTTGTCCGCCGGAGTGCTCTGGTCGGTGCTGAGCGCCACCAACAGGCGGGGCCCGCTGCGGAAGACCACGCTGTCGCCCTGGACGGACGGCGACGAGGTGATCGGCTGCAGGGCGCCCTGCTTCGGGTACCGCCAGATGGCCTTGCCGTTGCCGGCGTTCAGGCAGTATAGGGAGCCATCCGCGCTGCCCAGGAAGATCATGCGGTCCTTGAGCGCGGGGCGGCCGGCGACCATGCCGTAGGTCTGGAAGCTCCAGTCTACGGCGCCGTTGGCAACGTCCACGGCCAGGAGCGAGTTGCCCGCGCCGATGAGGATGCGCCCGCGCGCGACGACCGGCGCCGAGAAGATGTCCTTACTCCCCAGGTTGGTGTTCCACACCTGGTGCCCGTCCTTGGTGCTCAACGCATACAGGTAGCCGTCGTCGGAGGCGCAGTACACGGCATCGCGGTAGTAGGCCGGCCCGCCACGGATCTTGCCGCCGGCCTCGAAGTACCAGCGAAGCTGGCGGCTCTCGAGGTCGAGGGCGAAGAGACGGCCGTCATCGGTGCCGAAGTACAGGACATTCTCGAACAGCAGCGGCTCCCCGCGCACGGCCGCCGTGGTGGGGAAGGCCCACAGGCGCTGCCCGGCCTTGGCGCTGACCGCGACCAGTTGCTTGCTCTCCGTGCCCACGTACACGACGTCGCCGGCCACGACGGGCGTGCAGAAGCACTTGCCGCCCAGGCTCAGCTTCCACTTCTGCTGTCCAGTCTGACGGTCCAGGCCGTAGAGGTTGCTGCCGACCGGGGCGTAGACCAGGTCCGGACCCACGGCCACCGAAGCCACGGGCTCATCCGCGTTCTTCTCATCGGTGGTGAACTGCCAGGACAGGACCGGGGGGAACTTGAAGTCGTAGGGGCTGACGCCGGTGCGCAGCACATCATAGCCGGCGAGGTACTCCTGAGCCGGTTCCTGCGCGCCTGCCAGGGCGACGGCGAGCACGAGTGCCGCCGCCACCGTGATCACGACTACACTCAATCGCATGGGGAGCCTCCCGCAGTCATGACCACACCGGGCCGGTCCTACAGCGGCGGGCCGCCGACCTGTACCCAGATGTTGCGGTCCTGCAGCCACCGGGTGGCTGCTTCCACCTGCGCGACAGTCACCTGGTCGAACATCGTCACCAGATTCACCTGGTGGCCCTGACCAGGCCGCAGCGCCTCGAACATACCCAGATAGTGGGCCACCTCGCCGTTGCGCTGTCGCCCCAGCAGGTAGCTGCCCGTCAGATATGCCACCGCGCGCTGCACTTCCGCGGCGGAGGGCGGCCGGCTGGACAGCCCCGCCACCTCCGCCTGCATGATACGAAACACTTCAGGGGTCTGTTTGGGTTCACAGACCACCATGATTTGCAACATGCCACAGAGGCGCGAGGGCGCCAGGTCGGTGCGCACGGTATACGTCAAGCCCCGGGCCTCCCGCAGCGCCTGGAACAGCCGTGAGCCTTCACCGGACCCCAGCACCGCGCTGAGCACGGCCATGGGCGGGAACTCCGAGTGGCTGGGGCCGGGACAGAGCGCCGCCATGATCAGGACCGCATTGTCGCCCTGCCACGGCGCGTGCAACACGAGACTGGTGCGGCGGGCACTGGCCCTCACGGTCGGCTCGGGCACGCTCGGGCGGGGCAGTAACGGCCCCAGCACGGCCTGCGCCTGCTCCCGTGCCTGCTCCCAGCGCACCGGGCCGCTGATCACGACGATCGCCCGGTTGGGCGCCTGATGCAGGCGCCGCAGCGACTGCAGGCGTTCGGAGCGCAACGCCCCGAGCGCGAAGGTGCCGACCGGCGGCCAGGCGCACGGCGTGTTCCCGCACAGCGCCTTCAGCGCCATGTCCTGGGCCAGCGTCTGCGGCATGTCGCGCCGGCCGGCTATCTCCCGCAGGACCTCCTGCCGTCGCCGGCTGAGGCTGACCGGATCAAGCCGC
The DNA here is from genome assembly GCA_964653205.1 of uncultured Armatimonadia bacterium. GTDB lineage: Bacteria > Armatimonadota > Zipacnadia > Zipacnadales > UBA11051 > JAJFUB01. The sequence continues at coordinate 4,719 of CAZZDO010000281.1, forward strand.
GTGTCGGACAGCACCTCGCGCACGAACCCCAGCAAAGCCGGCAACTGGTCCGCGGTGCCCTGGAACAGCACCTCGGTATAGTCCGGCGTGGTCTGCAGTTGCATCTGGGCCGCGGCGTCGGCCACCCGCTCCTCCAGCCGCCGCCCGCTCGCGTCGGGGAGGTCTAGCAGGGCCTGGTGCAGCAGGTTCCGCCAGCCCGCCGTCTCCGGCGTTTCCATCAGGGCGCTGACCCGCAGAAAGCAGGCCACGGCCAGCGTCAGGCTGCCGGGGTTGTCGTGGTGCAGCAGGACCAGGCCGTTGGCGAACTCCGTGCGCTGGTCAGGCCCGGGCGCCGCGGAGGCGGCGACGGCCACAGCGAGGACGAGGGGGCCGGCCCACAGGCCGGCCCGGCGATGCGGGGGCGTCCGGATCACCCTACTGGCCTGCCTGTAGCCGCTCGAGACCCTCCTTGGCCGCCAACGAGTTGGGATCGGCCTTTAGGGCCGCACTGTACGCCGCGATGGCCTCATGCGGACGGCCTTCCTTTTCGAGCATCTGGCCCAACTGCACGTTGATGTCCGCGTCCTCCTGGGCTCCCGCGGAGTACTTCAGCGCGTCCTCGAGGACCTGTTGCGCCGCGCGGTATTTCTGCTGGGCCTCGTACGCCTGCGCGAGCTGGCGAAGGGTATCCAGATGGGAGGGATAGCGGCCCAGCGCTTCGTTGAGCGCCTCGACCTCCTGCGGGTACATCGCCGTCGCATGGTAGGTGCGGGCGATCAGGTAGTACAGGTAGGCTTGCTGCTGGGCGGTATTGGCGATGGTCGCCGTGGGGATCCGGTCCAGCGCGTTCTTGAACTCCCGCCGCGCCCGGTACCAGGACTCCATCTGGTAGAAGGACAGGCCCAGGTTGACGTAGCTCTCCCACCGTCGCGGGTCGGCCGCCACCGCCCGGCTGAAGTACTCCGTCGCCTCACCCAGGTCGTCACGGTAGTACATGTACACCATGCCGATGGTGTTGAGCGCATCCACGTTCTTCTTGTTGAGGTTCGCGGCTGTGTGCGCCTCGCTGGCCGCCTCATCCGGCTGCTCGAGGGCCAGCAGCACCTGCGCCAGCATGGCGTGCAACTCATCGCGCTTGGGCTCGAGGGTCAGCGCCTTGTTGAGCTGGTCCCGCGCCTCCTCGACCTTGCCCGACAGCAGCAGGCAATCGGCCATGTTCCGCATGGCCCGGACGTACTTCGGGTCCAGCTTGAGCGCCTCCTGGAATTCCTTCGAGGCGTCGTCGGGGCCATGGGAGGTGATCTTCAGTTCCGGCTTGGAGGTGTAGGTCTTGGCCTGGAACAGGTAGATCTCGCCCAACGCGTTGTGCGCCGGGGCGTAGGCCGCGTTCTTCTTGATGGCCTCCTGGGCCTGCTTCTCGGCATCCTTGAGGATGTCAATCATCTCGAACAGCAGGCTCTGGTCCAGGAAGACGCTCTTGGCCTGGTCGAGTGAGGCTTCGGAGATGAGCGTGTAGGCATCGGCGTCGGAGGGGGAGCCGCGCTTGTTCTTGTCGAGGGCCTGCCGGTAGGAGGTGCGGGCCGCGGACCACTCCTTGAGGGCCACGAGACTGTGGCCGCGCGCCTTATTCAGCGTCGGCCACAGCCCGAGCACCGTGCCAAACTCCTGGGCGCGCCCGAACTCCTGGGCCAGCCGCTCCTCGATCGAGCCGATCTCGCGCTGCTGCGCCGGAGTGATGGAACCCTTGGTCTGCAACTGCCGCAGGCGTGACAGCCGCACCACCAGGCTGTTCCATTCGTCGAGAACGGTGTTGGCCAGATCGTAGTACTTGACAGCCTGCGTGTGCCGGCCCGCCGCCGCGTGGCTCAGCCCCAGGTAGTAGAGGGCCTCCACGTACTGGGCGTCCTCGGCCACGACCTTCTCCAGCGTCGCGATGGCCTCGGCCTGCCGGCCGGCCTGGTACAGCGCCCGCCCCAGTGCGCTGAGCACCGGCAGAATGTCCTTGCCGCGCCGGTACCGCAGCTCATCCTGGTAGACCTTGACGGCCTCAGTGTACGCCTGTTGGCTCTCGTAGATCTGCCCCACCATCAGGCGCGTGCCCGGGCGCGTGGGCGCCAACTCCACGGCCTTCTGGAAGGCCGTGAGCGCACCCTCATAGTCGCTCAGCTTCAGACGGGATAGTCCCAGGTAGTACCAGGCGGACTCGAAGTCCGCCTGGGCCGTCGTGGCCGCCTCGAAGGACGTGGCCGCGTCCTGGTATTGGCCCTCGTCGTACTGTTTGACCCCATTGTTGAAGTCATCCAGTTGCGCCCACACCAGCGGGCTCAGCAGGCAGCACACGAGGCAGAGGAAGGTGGCGTGAATCAGGCTTCGGCCCCTCGCCATCCGGCAACGCTCCCTTCGAGCGGGGAGGAATCACTCAGGTTGCGATTATATGGGATACGGACAAGGCTTGTCAACGAAACG
>CAZZDO010000282.1:0-7159 GCA_964653205.1 uncultured Armatimonadia bacterium
GGTGCGTCCCCGCACCCACACGGGTCGGTGCGTCCCCGCACCCACACGGGCCGGTGCGTCCCCGCACCCACACGGGTCGGTGCGTCCCCGCACCCACACGGGCCGGTTCGTCCTTGCGGGTTCGAGGACGAACCCGCCTACGCGGGGTTGGCGGTCTGTGAATCGTGCGATGGGACGGGGCCGCTGGCTCCGTCCCATCGTCACAACCGGGGAATGGGGCTGCGACCGGGCCCGTCTTTCTGATTGAGGGCCCTCGACTCGTGGTAGAATCTGAGCAGAGACCCCCGGAACCGCCGGGACCGCACGGGGAACTAACCGCTATCCCGCGGGGTCATATCACGGGAGCACCCGTCGCAGCCAAGGAGACACGAACATGAACCAAAGCCGCCGCGGCTTCACGCTTATTGAGCTACTGGTGGTCATCGCGATCATCTCGATCCTGGCGTCCATTCTCTTCCCGGTCTTCGCCCGGGCGCGGGAGAAGGGCCGGCAGGCCGCCTGTGTCAGCAACCTGCACCAGATTGACATGGCCTTCATCATGTATGCCCAAGACTTTGACGAGATCATCGCGCCCGGCGTGCTGGGGACGGCCATGTGGCACGATCTCATCTACGCGTACACCCACAACCGCCAGATCTACGTCTGCCCCAGCCGCAAGGACCGGCAGATGGGCTATGCGGTCAACCCCCTGATCGCCGGCGGCTCGGAAGGCGCGATGTTCGACCCGGCGGTCAAGATCCTCGTCGCCGACGTGCCGCCCGAAGCGATTGGCGCGACCGCCAGTTCCCGGGGCACCGAGTGGTGGTACAACAACCTCAACGGCGAGGGCATCCCCGCCCCGCTGCCCACCGGCGTCACCGATGGTGACAACACTTTCAAGCACGCCTCCCAGCCCGAGCGCCACAACGACGGCCTCAACATCGGCTACGGCGACGGCCATGTGAAATGGGCCAAGGAGAGCCAGATCAACCAGTCGTACATGTGGTTCCCCGCCATCGAGACGCCGTAACGGCAGGGAACAGGGAACAGGGAATAGGAACGGCCCGGCAGAGATGTCGGGCTCGTTTCGTTTCTGCCAGACAGGAATCCCCCGCCCCGGCGGCCAACCTGAGCGGGTCGCCCAACCCGCTTCCCAGGTGTTGCCCATGACCGACCGCGACGTGGTCCGCGCCCTCGCCTCCCAGTTGGCCGAGGCCGCCCATTCCGACGAGATGGCCGCCCGGCGCAAGCTGTGGCGCGACGTCCATTCCCTGCGCCTCCCGGAGCGCCCGCCGGTCATCTGCCACCCCGGCTGCTGGCCCGAGCTGATCGCCGAGGATGAGCACGTCTGCCAGGACCCGTGGCTGCGCGGCCTCGAACGGCAGATGCGCCAGTGGCTCTACAAACTCACCATCGGCGATGACACCGTCATCAACCCGTACTGGGAAGTCCCGACGGTCATGGACTTCCAGGGCGAGCACTTCTGGGGGCTCCCCATCGGCTACACCCATCCGGACGCCACGGGGCAGCGTACGGCGTGGGCCTACGCCCCGCCGATCAAGGACGAGAGCGACCTCGACAAGATCGTGCCGCCCCGCTACGTCTACAACGCGCCGGCCACGCAGGAGTCGCTGGAGCGGCACGACGACCTCCTCGGCGACATTCTGCCCGTCCGGCGCACGTGCGCCATCCCCACCCCCGGCGCGTGGCTGCACGGCTGGGCCACGCAACTGCGCGGGGTGACGCAACTGCTGGTGGACATGATGGACCGCCCGCAGTGGGTGCATCGCTTCATGACGATCCTGCGCGGCGGCAACCTCGCGCTGCTCGACCAGTACGAGCAGCAGGGCGTACTCACCCCGAACACGGGGTGGTTCTGGGAATGCGACGGGCTGATGGATGTGGAGGGGCCGAATACCGGCGGCGGCCGTATCGCCGACGGTATCCGGCCCCCCGGCCCAGGGCCGGATACGCCGGAGGGGCCGCATGGCCGCGCCGTTTGCGGCCATCCGGCCCCAAGGCCGGATACCGGCGATGAGGCTGCTGGTATTCGGCCCCTCCGGGTGCGCCTCAGCGACCTCTGGGGCCGGGGCGAAAGCCAGGAGTTCCAGGGCGTCGGCCCGGGGCAATACGAGGAATTCCTGCTGAACTACCAGAAGCCCATCCTCGCCCGCTTTGGCCTGACGTACTACGGTTGCTGCGAGGACCTCACGAACAAGATCGCGCTCGTGCTGAGCGTCCCGAACCTGCGCAAGTTCGTCTGCTCGGCGTGGACGAACCTGGAGAAGCTCGTGGACGCCGTCGGCGACCGGTACTGCATCGAGTGGCGGCAACTGGCCACGGACATCTCGTTCAGCCCGGACATGGCGCCCATCGAGCGGCACTTGCGGCGGGGTCTGACGATCGCGAAGGGCACGCCGCTGCACGTGACGTTGCAGGAGTTGGAGACGGTGGACGGGCGGCCGGAGCGCCTGCGCGAATGGGCGCGGGCGGCGAAGGAGATCGGCGCCAGCGTCGCGTAGGCCCGCCGGTCCCCCGGCGGGCGACGGGGCGTGTGCGCCGGAGGACCGGCGCACCTACGCGGCAACATCGCGGCGTGGCCTCAAGGAGACATTGATGAGGGACCTCAAGATCGTCCACGTTGGCGCCGGCAGTGTCGGCTGGACGCCCCATCTGTACGGCAACCTCTTCGGCTCCGCGCCGCTCAGGAACTCGGAGCTGGTCATGTTCGACCTCAACCCCGAGCCGCTCAAGCTCACCTCGCAACTCGCCTACAAGCTCAAGGAGGTCAGCGGCTTCGGGACGAAGATCACCGTGACCAGCGACCCGGAGGCGGCGTTCGCCGACGCCGACTTCGTGCTCGTGACGATCACCACCGGCGGCCTGCGGGCGATGGCGCCGGACCTGACCATCCCCGAAAAGTACGGGATCACGATGACCGTGGGCGACACGGGCGGGCCGGGCGGCCTCGTGCGCGCCCTGCGCGGCGTGCCCGTCTTCCTGCAGATGGCGCGGGCCATGGAGCGCCTGTGCCCCCACGCCTGGATGCTCAACGCCTCCAATCCGCTATGCGCGCTGACGCGGGTCGTCAACAAGGAGACGAGCATCCGCGCGCTGGGCGTGTGCCACGGCGTGCGCAACCGCGTGCGCTTCTACGCCGACTTCTTCGGGTGCCCGCACGAGCTGTGCCACTTCGTGAACACCGGCATTGACCACTGCTCGTGGTTCACGGAGTTGACGATGGACGGCCGCAAGGCCGGCGACATCCTCATCGAGATGGGGATCGAGGAGTGGCTGAAGCTGCCGCCCGACGAAGCGAAGGCCCACCCGACCCTCGGCCCGATGGAGCACTTCCGCTGCGGGCTGATGCTCTGGCCGCTGGTGGGGGCCATGCCGGCCATCGGCGACCGGCACCTCACGGAGTTCTTCCCGTGGTTCCAACGGCACGGGGGCATCGAGAAGTACGGCCTCACGCGCACGAGTATTGAGGATCGGGCCCAGGGCTACGCGGACGGGCGCGCGCGGATGGAGCGGATGATCTCCGGCGAGGATCCGCTTCCGGCGCTCACCTCCGAGAAGGCGATGGACAACATGGCCGGCTGGATGATCGCGCTCTGTGGCGGCATGACAGTCGAGGACAACCTGAACGCCCCGAACACGGGGCAGGTGCCGCAATTGCCCGAAGGCGCGATCGTCGAGACGCGCGGCATCCTGGACGGCACGGGTGTGCACTGCCTGACCAGCCCGCTGACGCCGCCACTCGAGGCCATATTGAGGCCGTATGTGTTGCGCGAGGAGATGACGGTGGAGGCGGCGCTGGACGGGAGCTTCGACAAGGCGCTGGCGGTGCTGATGCTCGACCCGCTGCTGGCGGACCTGACGGACGCGCGGCCGATGCTCGAGGAGATGATCGCGGCGACGCAGGAATGGTTGCCGCAGTTTGCGTAGGTCGCTCCTGGGAGCGCCGGCTTCCAGCCGGCAAGGCCGTTCGCCGGTCTCGTCGGCCCCTTCGGGGCGGGCAAGCGAGAGGAAGAGTGGGAGGTGGGGCGCCGGCAATCCACGGGCTCACGCCCGTGGCTAAATACGGCGGGCCCTTCGGGCCGCGAACGGCACCGCGGGGCCTTTGGGCTGCGAACGGCACCGGAGGGCCTTTGGGCTGCGAGCGGCACCGCAGGGTCTTCGGGCCGCGAAAGGCACCGCAGGGCCTTTGGGCTGCGAAAGGCACCGCAGGGCCTTTGGGCTGCGAGCGGCACCGCAGGGTCTTCGGGCCGCGAAAGGCACCGCAGAGACTTTGGGCCGCGAGCGGCACCGCAAGGACTTTGGGCCGCTGAAGGCACTGCAGCGCCTGGCCCATCAGCGGAGGGTACGGTGTCGTGCGCGCCGAAGGCGCCGACGTACCTTGCCACCAGCGTAAGCTGGTGGATTCAGCAGCGCCCCCTCCTTATCATTGAGTCTGGCGCGGCGCCCCGCAGGGGCCGCCGCATACCGTGAGGCAACCATGGCTATCGCCGACCACATCGCCCCACAACGCTTCACCCTCACCCCTCGCCTCCGCGCCGTCGCCGCGGCTGCCGCTGAACGCGGCGCCGCCGGCGCGCCGTTCCTGCGCGGCCCGAACCAGAAGCACGCCTTCTTCGAACTCTACGCCGACCTCCCCCTGCCCGAACGCCAGGCGCGCTCGCTCGCCTATGCCATGGTCAACGAACCCGTCCGCCTCTTCCCCGGCGAGCGCGTCAACGGGCAGTTCTACGGCGGCAGCGACCCGCAACTGGGCGACGCCTCTTGGGGCGAGTTCTCCGCCTTCCCCGCGGCCGCCGCGCGCATCGCTAAGGAGATTCCCGAACTCGCCGAACTGGCGAACCAGTGGCGGGAGGCCGAGCCCGTCGCCGGGCAGGGCTCGTACATCCTCGCGGGCGGGGCCTCGCCGGGCCATGTCGCGTGGAACTTCCACCTGATCCTCGAGCATGGCGTCGAGGGCCTCATGGCGATGCACCAGGAGGCGCTCGACAGCGCAACTGACGAACAGGCCCGCGAATACTACCGCTGCGTGCTCATCATGCTCGAAGCGATGCTCGAATGGAACGCGCGGCATGTCGCGGCGATGCGGGAGATGCTCGCGGCGGCGACGACCGAGGCAGAGCGCGAGTTCATCGCGGAGAACATCGCGGTCATGGAGCGCGTCCCGGCCCACCCGGCGCGCAGCTTCCGCGAGGCCATCCAGAGCTTCTACTTCACGTGGCAGGCCGTCATGTACGAAGTCCCGTACGGCGGCAACAGCCCCGGGCGGCTGGACTACTTCCTGTGGCCGCACCTGAGGGACGAACTCGCGAGCGGCGCCATCACGTACCAGGAGGCGGCCGAACTCGTCGCCGAGCTGTTCATCAAGATTGACGAGCGCGTTCACCTGTCCGACGGCCACGTCAACACGATCGTCGTCGGCGGGATGGGACCCGACGGCGGCGACTGCGTCACGCCGCTCTCGCATATCATGCTGGACGCCTTCGAGCAGCTCAACCTGACCCACCCGGCGGTCTACACGCGCCTGGCGAAGGTCAACCCGCCGGCATGGTGGGACCGCTGCGTCGAGTACATGCTCAGGGGCGGCAACCGCGCGCAGATCATCGTGGACGAGCCGCTCATCGCGGCGATGACCAAGGACGGGCGGATGCCCTTTGAGGACGCCGCGATGTACATGTGCGGCGGCTGCATGGAGATCAACCCGCACGGGATGAACTCCGACCTGCTCTTCTCGTTCACGTACAACGTGCCCAAGACCGTCGAGCTGGTCCTCACCGGTGGCGAGTGCCTGCGGACGGGCCAGCCGCACCGTCTGAGCATCGCCCGCCCGCTGCGTGATTGCGCGAGCTTCGAGGAGTTCTATCAGAGCTGCGTGGCCGAGATGCGCCGGGCGCTGTTCGTGCAGTTCCGTTGCCTGGACATCTACAGCGAAGAGATGGCGCGCTGCCGCCCGGCGTTCCTCGAGTCGTCCATGATCGCCGACTGCCTGGAGCGGGGCCGCAGCCAGCAGGACGGCGGCGCGCGCTATGCCGACTACGGCGGCACGCCCGTGGGCCTCCAGAACGCCGCGGATGCCCTCCACGCCGTGAAGATCGCCGTGTTCGACGAGGCCTTCATCACCGGGGACGAACTCATCGCGGCGTTGCGCGATGACTTCGCGGGCCACGACGACCTGCGCGCGCGGCTGCTCGCCATCCCCAAGTACGGCAGTGGCGACGCCGACGCCGACGCGATGATGGCGCGGCTCGTCACGGATGTCTGCGACATCTTCGACGCCTTCCGCAACCGCCACGGGCGCTACGTCAAGCCGATCATCTTCACGTTCGTGTGGGCGCCGGAGATGGGCGCGAGCCTGGGCGCCTCACCGGACGGGCGCAAGTCCGGCGAGCCCGTCGGCCACGGCCTCACCCCGCAAAGCTGCGCGATGGCCAAGGGCCTCGGCGCGGCGGTGCAGTCGTGCACGTCGCTGCCGCACGACCGCGTCAGCGGCGGGGCCTCGACGATGTGGGATACGGACGCGAGCTGGATTAACCAGGGGCTCTTGCGGTCGGTCGTGCAGGTCTTCGCCGACCAGGGCGGCCACATCTTCCAGGGCAACATGACGGACGTCGAGGAACTCAAGCGCGCGCTGGAGACTCCGGGCGCGTATCATCACGTGATCGTGCGGGTCGGCGGCTTCTCGGCGCGCTTCACGAGCCTGTCGCGGCCAGTGCAGATGGAGATCATCGAACGCCACCGGCATAAGGCATGAGTGTGGGAGTGTGGGAGTGTGGGAGTGTGGGAGTGTGGAAGTGTGGGAGTGCCGTTCGCCCCGAAGGGGCCGACGTATGTAGCCACGGGCGTGAGCCCGTGGACTCAGGACGCCCCCCTCCTCCTTCCTGGGGGGCGCACCAACGGAGATCACCATGACCAACGTCCCCGACCCCCGCCACCTCAGCAACGGCCGCGAGATCCCGACGGAGACCTACAGCGACCAGCCCTACATCGTGCCGACCGATGACGGCGCGTGGCTGTGCGTGCTGACCACCGGCGCGGGCCATGAGGGCCAGCACGGCCAGCACGTCGTGACGATGCGTAGCACGGATCAGGGCCGCACGTGGGAGCCGCCGGTGGATGTCGAACCCCCGGACGGCCCCGAGGCCTCGTACGCGGTCATGCTGAA
>CAZZDO010000283.1:0-7142 GCA_964653205.1 uncultured Armatimonadia bacterium
GCCGACCGCAGTTTGCCCGGGCCGGTGGCAAGGACCCGGCGAAGGTGGGGGAGGCGCTGGCGGCGGTGGTGGGGATGGTGGAAGAGCAGGTCGGGTAGGGGCCGTTACTGGGACCGCGGGCTTCCAGCCCGCAAGAGCCTTTGACGTCCGACGGCTGCGGGCTGGAAGCCCGCGGTCCCAGTAACGGCAACGGCAACGGCAACGGCAATGCGGTACATGGGCGTAGACCTCGGCAGCAAGCGCATCGGCATCGCCCTGTCCGACCCGACCGGGACGATCGCCTCGCCGCTGCTGGTCATCAGCCGCAAGGGCGGCACGCCGGACCTCATCGAGATCGTGGAACTGGCGCGCGACTATGATGTTGAGATGATTGTCGTGGGGTTGCCGGTGGACCTGAAGGGGCAGCAGGGCGTGGCGGCGCAGAACGCCCAGGTGGAGATCGAGGCCCTGCGGGAGCTGGCCCCCGTGCCGGTGGAGACGACTGACGAACGCTTGACTTCCGCGGCGGCAGGGCGGGCCCTGCGCGACGGGGGGCTGGACAGTCGCGCGCAGCGCGGCGTGGTGGACAAGGTCGCCGCCGCGATGCTGCTGCAGTCCTATCTGGAACAGCGAAGACAACACGATGCCTCGCAGTAGGCGCAAGCGGTACATCAACCCGACCAGCATCGCCGTCTCGGTGGCCACGGGCGTGGGGCTGTTGTTGCTGGTCGCCGTGGGTCTCTACCGGCTGGCCCTGGCCCCCGTCAGTCGCGACACGCAGACGAAGCTCGTCCACATCCAGAGCATGGGCACCAAGCCTCTGGCGCGGAAGCTGCGCGACGAGGGGCTGGTCCGCAACGCCACGGCCTTCCGCCTGCTCGTGCAGTCCAACAAGGCCCTCGGGAAGTCCTCGGCCCCCCAGGCCGGCTACTACGACCTGAGCCCCAGCATGTCCTCCGAGGAGATCCTCGCGCGGCTGTGTGAAGGCAAGGTCGCCCGCCGCAAGGTGACGTTCCCCGAGGGCTTCACCGTCGCGCAGATGGCCGCGCGCCTCGAAGAGGTGCTGGACATCCCCCGGGCGGAGTTCCTCGCCGCGGCCCAGGGGGCGCGCATCTCCCGCGCGGTGGCCTTCCGGTTGCCCAAGGGCCGCCTCGAGGGCTACCTGTTCCCGAGCACGTACACCTTCAACGTCGGCGAGAAGCCGGCGCTGATTGTCAGCGAGATGGTCGCGTCCCTCAGTGAGGTCTTCGCCCGGCCCTATCAGGCCGAAATCCGGCGGCAGAAGCTGACCGTGCCGCAGTTGGTGACGCTGGCCTCGCTCATCGAGCGCGAGGCCCGTGTGCCCCAGGAGCGGCCGCTCATCGCCGGGGTCATCATGAACCGGCTGGCCAGGGGGATGCGCCTGCAGATTGATGCGACGGTGCAGTACGCTCTCGGCGAGCACAAGTCGCGCCTGCTCTACAAGGACTTGAAGGTCAACTCGCCCTACAACACGTACCGTCACGCCGGACTGCCGCCCGGGCCGATCTGCAACCCGGGGCTGGATTGCCTGCTCGCGGCGTTGCGGCCGGCGAAGACCGACAGGCTCTTCTACGTCGCGAAGGCGGACGGGACGCACGTGTTCACCAAGACATACGAAGAACATCTGCAGGCGATCAAGAAGATCAGGCGCTGACGGCGTCCCACCCCGCCGCTTCGCGGCACCCCTCCCTGACAGGGAGGGGAACGGCAGACGGCTACGGCGGACGGCATATGCTCGACAACTGCAGGCCGGACATCATCGTGAGCCGGATGGAGGACCTCGACCAGGACGACCTGTGGGATCGAGGCATCCGCGGCATCGTGCTCGACCTGGACAACACCCTGTGCTTCTGGGGCGGCACTGAAGTCAGCCCCGGGCGGCGCGCGTGGGTCGAGCGCGCCAAGGAGCGCTTCGCCGTGTGCATCCTGTCCAACACCTACAAGTCGCGGCGGCTGCGGCGGGTGGGGGAGGACCTCGGCCTGCCCGCCCTGGCGCGCTGGGGCCTCGGCCGCAAGCCCTATCGCGGCGGCTTCCGCGCCGCGCTCAAGATCATCGGGACCCGGCCCGAGGAGACCGTCATGATCGGCGACCAGGTCTTCGCCGACGTCCTGGGCGGCAACCGGTACGGGATGCTGACGGTGTGGGTGCCCAAGATCAGCGCCCACGAGTTCATCAGCACCCGGCTCGTGCGCGGGCTGGAGCGCTTCGTGCTTCGCCGCCTCGGCTGTGCCATTCCGGCGCCCCCCTCGGAAGGAACATGAGCGACCTCACCGCGGCAATCCGTCTGGACGGCGAGACCCGCGTGGCGGGCGTGATCGGCTGGCCTGTGCGCCACAGCCTCTCGCCCCCCATGCACAACGCCGCCTTCGCGGCGCTGGGCCTCAACTGGGTCTACGTGCCCTTCGCGGTGGCGCCCGAGCAGATCGCGGCCTGCGTGGCGGCGGTCCGGGCGCTCGACTTGGCCGGGCTCAATGTCACGATCCCCCACAAGCCGGCCGTGCTGCCCCACCTGGACGAACTCGGCCCCGAGGCGCGGGCGCTCGGCGTGGCGAACACGATCATCAATCGCGACGGGCATCTGCTCGGGCGCAGCACCGACGGTGAGGGCTTCCTGCGGTCGCTGCGCGAGATCGGCGGCGACGCTGCCGATGCGGTGGTGACGCTGATCGGCGCCGGGGGCAGCGCGCGCTCCGTGGCCCTGGCGATGGCCCAGGCCGGGGCGTCCCGGCTGGCGGTCGTCAACCGGACGGTGGCGAAGGCCGAGGCGCTCGCGGCGATGATCGGCGAGTTGGTTCCGGCCTGCGACGTGGTCGCCGTGCCGCTCGAGGGGGAGGCGGCGCGAGAAGTCGTCTCCGGCGCCTCGGTCGTCATTGACAGCACGGCCGTAGGCATGTACCCCCATGCTGATGTCCCGCCGGTGGTACCGGCCGAATGGCTCCACTCCGGCCAGATCGTGTGTGACCTGACCTACAACCCGCGCCAGACCGTGCTGCTGCAAGCCGCGACCGCTCAGGGCGCACGGACCCTTGACGGCACCGGAATGTTGGTACACCAGGGCGCGCTGGCGTTTGAGTACTGGACCGGCCAGGAGGCCCCGGTGGAGGTCATGCGGACGGCACTGTTGAACCGACTGGGCGAGGGGCCGTAGCGCACGACGGGTTCGCGGCCGTCACGGGGCTTTCTGTTGACTTACGACACCTACGCCAATATAATCGGCATGAGGTACCGCTGCGAGTCCGCAGCGGGCGTCAGGCTGTTTCCACGAGGTGCTGCCACATGCGCAGAGGCGGGCGCAAACTCATCGGCCAGATGCTCATCGAGCGCGGACTGATCACTCAGGACCAACTCGACCAGGCGCTGGAAGCCCAGAAGCAAAGCACACAGCTCATCGGCGAGATCCTCGTGGACCTCGGGTTCGTGCAACGGCAACCCGTGTGCGAGGCGCTGGCCGAGCAACTGCGGGTCCCCTTCGTCAATGTCGCGACCGATGCTCCGGACGCCAAGGTCGTCGGCCTGCTTGACAAGGAGACGGCCAAGCGCCTGAAGTCGTTGCCTTTCGCCCGCGGCGACGGCACGATTCGGGTGGCGATGGCCGAGCCCGAGGACGTCATGGCCCATGACGACCTCAAGATGCGGCTGCAGGTCAACATCGAGCCGATGCTGGCCGACCCGCTGGACCTGGCCAAGGCCATTGACCGCGCCTACAAGGAAGGCGGCGGGGCCGCGGCCGCCGCGGCGGCCACACCGGCGGCGCCCGCCGCGCCACGCCAGCGCCCCCAGCAGCAGCCCGGCGGCGGCGCCAAGCCCGCCGACCGCTTCGGCATGGGCGACATGGCCGCTCTGGCCGAATCGATCAAGGACTCCGGCATCCTCGGCGCCGACACCGCCGACGACGATGACTCCGAGCAGCGCATCGAGACCGACCGCATCGCGGACGTGGCCGATGAGGCCCCGATCATCCGCATCGCCAAGGTGGTCATTCAGCGCGCGGTCATGGAGCGCGCCAGCGACATCCACATCGAGCCGGCCCGCAACGGCGTCCGCGTCCGCTACCGCATTGACGGCGTGCTCCACGAAGTCATGCGCCTGCCCAAGTACGTGCATGCCCCGCTGCTGTCCCGCTTCAAGATCATGTCCGGCATGAACATCGCCGAGCGCCGCGTCCCCCAGGACGGCCGCATCCACATCCGCCACGCCGGCAAGGACTACGACCTGCGCAGCTCCATCATCCCCACGACCAACGGCGAGAAGGCGGTCATGCGGATCCTGGACAAGAGCTCGATCCAGGTCGGGCTGGAGTCCCTCGGCCTGCTCGGCGACATGCAGGCCCGCGTGGAGAAGCTCATCACTCAGCCCAACGGCATGATCCTGTCCACCGGCCCCACGGGGTCGGGCAAGACCACCACGCAGTACTCGATCCTCAACCGCATCAACTCCGTCGAGACCAACATCATCACCATCGAGGACCCGGTCGAGTACGAGTTGGAGGGGATCAGCCAGGTCCACGTGAACCGCAAAGCCGGCCTGACCTTCGCCATCGCTCTGAAGTACTTCCTGCGGCAGGACCCGGACATCATCCTGGTCGGCGAGATCCGCGACCTGGAAACCTCGGAAATCGCGGTTCAGGCCGCTTTGACGGGCCACCTGGTGCTCTCGACCCTGCACACCAATGACGCGCCCTCCACCGTGACCCGCATGGTGGACATGGGCGTGGAGCCGTTCCTGATCGCTTCCTCGATCATCGCCTCGATGTCCCAGCGCCTGGCGCGCCGCATCTGCCAGGAGTGCAAGGAAGAGTACACGCCGCGCAAGGACCTGCTGCTCGGGTTCGGCTTCGACCCCGATCTGCCCGAGAACCGCGAGCAGAAGTTCTACAAGGGTGTCGGGTGCGAAAGCTGCCGCTTCACCGGCTACCGGGGTCGCGTGGGCATCTACGAGCTGATGGAGATGAACACGGAGATCGCCGAGTTGATCGTCAAGCGCGCCTCGGCCGGTCAGATCAAGGAAGCGGCGCTGGCCGCCGGCATGACCACCCTGTCCAAGGACGGGTTCGCCAAGGCCTGCTCCGGGTTGACCAACCCGGACGACCTCATCCGCGTGGTCTTCACCGCCGGCGGCATGGGGTAAGGCCCCAGGCGACGCACGTGATCGCGCGGGGGAGTGGGGAAGTGGAGTCGTACGCGCGGCTTCCAGCCGCGCGGCCGGGGCTCTGCCGCCCGGCACCCTAAACCGTGAGTGAGGCAACCGATGGCCCAAAACCCTCAGCAACCCGCCCCCGCCCCGGCCGCTCCCGCCGCGCCGGGCGCCGCCACCGCGGCCCGCAAACCCGCCGCGGTGCAGCGCGCGCCGATTGAGGAAGTGCACATCGACGAGTTGCTCGAGATCGTGGTCGAGAACAACGCCTCGGACTTGCACCTCGCCAACGGCCTGCCGCCGATCATGCGCGTGGACGGCGAGTTGAAGGCCATGCGCTACACGCCCATGCCCCCCGAAGTCACCCAGCGCATGATCTACGACGTCCTCACCGACGACCAGATCCAGCGCTTTGAGACGGACATGGAGCTGGACTGCTCGTACCAGTTGCGCAAGGTCGCGCGCTTCCGCGTCAACGTCTTCAAGGACCGCGGCACCATCGCCTCGGCGCTGCGGCTCATCCCCACCAAAATCCCGACGGTGCAACAGCTCGGGCTGCCGGCGGTCGTGGAAAAGCTGGCCCGCCGCCCGCGCGGTCTGCTGCTGGTCACGGGGCCCACGGGTAGCGGCAAGTCCACGACCCTCGCCTCGATGATCAACCAGATCAACACCGAGCGCGCCGAGCACATCATCACCATCGAGGACCCCATCGAGTACCTGCACACCCACAAGAAGTGCATCATCAACCAGCGCGAGCTGGGGCAGGACACGCACGCCTTCCAAAACGCCCTGCGCGCCAGCCTCCGTGAGGACCCCGACGTCTTGCTGGTCGGTGAGATGCGCGACCTCGATACCATCAAGCTGGCCATCACCTGCGCCGAAACCGGCCACCTGGTCATGGGCACGCTGCACACCAACAGCGCCGCCGAGTCCGTAGACCGCATCATTGACGTCTTCCCGGCCGACGAGCAGGAGCAGATCCGCGTCCAGCTCTCCAACAACCTCGTCGCCGTCATGTCCCAGCAGCTTCTGCCCCGGGCCGGGCAGCCGGGACGTGTGGCCGCGATTGAGGTCATGGTGGCCAACTCGGCCATCCGCAACCTCATTCGCGAGAACAAGGCCCACCAGATGACGTCCATGATCCAGACGGGCGCCTCGGACGGCATGCAGACGATGGACCAGGCGCTGCGTGACCTCGTGCAGCAGAGTCTGGTGACCTACGAAGTGGCGATGCAGCGCGCCCAGAACCCGCAGGAGCTTGAGAAGCTGCTGTCGGGCGAGGGGTAGGGCCGTCGCGACGGCGAGGGAACGCCAAACCCGAGGGACCCAATGGCGCGGCGCAGGGTTCTATCCGGGTGAACGTAACCGCCGCATGAATGGGGCCTCATGCCCGTAGCCGGGGCGCGCGGGACCCCCGGTGTCGGAAAGGAGAGGGTATGGCAACCTTCACCTATGTTGCCAAGGACAAGACCGGCAAAGAGGTCAAGGGGCAGCAGGACGCGTCCAACAAGGACGCGCTGATCAAGAACCTGCGGGCCAAGGGCCTGGTCGTCGGCTCCGTGACTGAAGAGAAGGCGGTCGCCAAGGCCAAGCAGAAGTCCGGCGGCTTCAAGCTCTTTGGCGGCAAGGTCAACCTCAAGGACCTCTCCATCTTCTGCCGGCAGTTCGCGACCATGATCAACGCCGGCGTGTCGCTCGTCCGCTGCCTGGACGTGCTGGAGCAGCAGACCAACAGCCCGCGCCTGAAGGAGATCATCCGCGACATCGAGGCTGAAGTCCAGGGCGGCGCCACCCTCTCCCGCTCGATGGCCAAGTTCCCGCGCGTGTTCTCCAACCTGACGACCGGTTTGGTCCGCGCCGGGGAAGTCGGTGGCGTGCTCGACGAGACCCTCGACCGCCTCGCCGGCTTCCTTGAGAAGGACATGGAGCTGCGCCGGAAGGTCAAGTCCTCCATGACCTACCCGGTCCTGGTCATGGTCGTCGCCGTCGGCATCGTGACCTTCCTGGT
>CAZZDO010000284.1:0-4091 GCA_964653205.1 uncultured Armatimonadia bacterium
GACGGCGGCGCGAGAACTGGCGGAGTACCTGCGCAAAGTCACCGGCGCGACCTTCAGGATCGGTCGGCCGCGCGCCACCGCGGCTGGCAAGGCGGTGATCGCCGTCGGTCCCGGAGCCGCCCGGGCCGTGGCGCCGGACCTCGATCTGGCCAAGGCTGGCCCCAAGGGCCTCGGTGATGATGGCATCATCCTCAAGGTCGTGGGGAAGAACCTGGTCCTCACCGGTGCCGAGGGTTCGAAGCGCGGCACGCTCTACGCGGTCTACGAGTTCCTGGAGCGGTATGTCGGCGTGCGGTGGTGGACGCCGACAGCCGAGAGTGTCCCCCGGCGGCCGACGCTGGTCGTCACCCCGGCGGCCGCCCGCTACGTGCCGCCCTTCGTCTACCGGGAAGCCCTGGGCAGCGCCATCCGACCTTACGTTTGGGAGACCACGGATGAGGTGCCGCTGTTTGCGGTGCGCATGCGCCAGAACGGGCACTTCACCAAGGTCCCGGACTCATGGGGCGGACACTATAACCTCATCGGGTGGTGCCACACCTTCTACGGTCACGAGGGGTTGATGCCGCCCGAGAAGTACTTCAAGGACCACCCGGACTGGTACAGCGAAATCAACGGGCAGCGCAAGTGGGAAGAAGCTCAGCTCTGCCTGACCAACGAGGCGATGCTGGCGGAACTCACCCGCAATGTGCTGGACCGCATCCGGAAGAACCCTGAGGCCGGCATGATCTCGGTGGCGCAGAACGACTGGTGGGGCAACTGCCAGTGCGAGCGCTGCCGGGCGCTGGACGAGGCCGAAGGCTCGCCATCGGGATCCCTGCTGTACGGCATCAACCGGGTGGCCGAGGGCGTGGAGAAGGAGTTCCCCGGGTTCTTCGTCGAGACGCTCGCGTACCTGTACACGCGCAAGCCCCCCCGCACGATCAAGCCCCGGCACAATGTCATTGTGCGGTTCGCCGTCATCGAGCGCTCGGCGGTGCAACCCATCACGGCCCCGGGCAACCGCGCTGTCGAGCAAGACCTGCAAGCGTGGTCCGCGCTCAAGCCCAACCTGTATCTGTGGGACTACACGGCGAACCTCTGCCACCCCTTCACCCCCGAGCCGCGGGCCTTCGTCTATGGCCCTGACCTGCGCCTCTACCGCCGCTTGGGCGCCGTCAGCGTCTTCTGCGAACACAACCACGGCTCCAGCCCTCTAAGCGACTTCGACGAGCTTCACACCTGGCTGCTCTCCAAGCTCCTCTGGAACCCTGATCAGGATGACCGCGCTCTGGTCCGCGAGTTCCTCGACGGCTACTACGGTCGCGCCGGCAAGGCCCTGTACGAGTACCAGCAACTGCTCGCCAGCCGCGTCGGCACGAGATTCGTCAGCAGTTGGGCGGGACCGCGGATTGCCGAATGGCTCGACCTGGACACCATGAACCGCGCCACAGAGCTTTTCGACGCGGCGGCGGCCGCCGTCGCGGCCGACCCTGTGCTCACGACACGCGTGCGGCGCGCCCGTGTCGCGCTGGACCACCAGTGGCTCTGTGCGAACGCCGGCTACCGCTACGTCAGTGAGCGGGAGCGCAAGCCCTGCCGCGGTCCGGTCGACATGGATGCCTTGCTGGCTGACCTTACCGCCCGTTGCCGGGAGGCCGGTGTCCGGCAGGTTGGCTATGCGGGAACCAGCTCCCTTGAGGACTACCTGATGAGCTCCCGCCGCGCTGGGGAGCGTGTCCCCGCGCGCTTCGTTCTGGCGGCGGACAAGACCTACAGGTCTTTCCTCAGCGGGACCCGTATGCCGCTGCCGCCGCAACTGGCCGCTATCCCTGAGCAGCGCGTGGTGGATGTCCAGGAGGACCAGATGGACCTCTTCGCAGGGGCCGACCTCGCCTTTGATGAGCAGGCTGTCAACCACGGGGCTGCTTGCATGGACCCCAGCGTAGTGAGCTGGGCGGTCCAGGTCCGCAACCTGGCTGCCAAGGGTGTCGCCCAGGGCCGGTGGCATGCGTATGCCGTCATACGCGTCGAAGCGCTGGGGAAGACCGGCGTGGCCTTCACTGGCGGGGTCTATGACAGCGCGCGGAACCGCAATCTCGTGGGCATCTCGCAGCGTCTCGAGGGCCGTGCCGGAGGCGCGCCGGACCCAAACATCGGCTCGGAGTTGACGAAGGCGCTGGACGAGCCCATCACGGACGGCCGCTACCGGCTCTATGACTTCGGGGTGCACGACTTCAATGACGGTATCTACCTGTGGATGGGCACCACGGGCGGCGTCGACCCGAAGGTGGTCAAGTCCATCTGGGTTGATCGGTTCCTGTTCGTGAAGGAGTGAAAGGCATGCGACCTGCGAGCTTCGGCCTGCTGACGATCATTACCGCGAGCCTCGTGGTCACGGCGACGGCGGGGATTGCCGCCCCTGCCCCCACGCGCCTGGCCCGCGGGGGCAAGGCTGCTTGTGCGATCGCTGTTGCCAAGGACGCAACAGCGGCCGAGCAGACGGCGGCGCGAGAACTGGCGGAGTACCTGCGCAAAGTCACCGGCGCGACCTTCCGAAGCGGCCCCCCCCCCTCCACCGCTGGCGGCGCGCTGATCGCGGTCGGGCCCGGGGCGGCCAAGGCCGTGGTGCCGGACCTCGACTTGAACAAGAAGGCCCTGGGTGAAGACGGCATTGTGCTGAAGACGGTGGGCAAGCACCTCGTGCTGACCGGCGCCGAAGGGAGCCGGCGGGGGACGCTCTACGCCGTTTACGAGTTCCTCGAGCGTGTGGTCGGGGTGCGCTGGTGGACACACACGGAGGAGTTCGTCCCCAGTAAGCCGACGCTGACCGTCGGCCCCCTGGACACCCGCTACAAGCCCCCGTTCCTGTACCGCGAGGTGTTCAGTTGGGGCATGGTGCCCGAGGAACGCCAGTGGGGCTACGACGACACGGACGCCGCGGTGCAGGACTGGGCGCAGGCGAAGTTCGCGGCGAGGCTGCGCAACAACGGGCACGGGACCTCGATGCCCGCCAGTCTTGGCGGCTGCTACATGCCGCTGGGCTGGTGCCACACCTTCTACCCCTTCCTGCCTCCCGCCAAGTACTTCAAGGACCACCCGGAGTGGTACAGCGAGATCGACGGCAAGCGGGTGGGCGAAAGAGCTCAACTGTGCATGACCAATGACGAGATGCTGGCGGAGTTCTCCAAGAACGTCCTGGCGGCGATCCGCAAGCAGCCGCAGCTGGGCATGGTCGTAGTGACCATGAACGACTGGTGGGGAAACTGCCAGTGCGCGAAATGCAAGGCCCTGGACGAGGCAGAGGGCTCGCCGATGGGGTCGCTGCTGTACGGTGTGAACAAGGTTGCCGAGGCCGTGGAGCAGGAGTTTCCGGAGATCCTGGTCGCGACCCACGCCTACATCTACGCCCGCAAGCCGCCGAAGACGATTCGCCCGCGGGACAACGTCCTGATCTGGCTCTGTGTCATCGAGCGTTCGGCGCCGCAACCGATTGACAGCGACGAAAACCGCCAGCTGATGGAGGACCTGCAGGGATGGGCCAAAGCGGCGCCGCGACTGTTCATCTGGGACTACACGATGAACTTGATGGGGCCGTTGACCCCGCATCCGAACTGGCAGGTGTTCGGCCCGGATTTCCGCAGCTACCGCGACCACAACGCGGTCGGCGTGTTCTGCGAGGGCGAAGCGACCAGCATCGCGGACTTCGTCGCGCTGAAGGTCTACCTGATGGCACACCTGCTCTGGGACCCGGCGCAGGATGAAGAGGCCCTCATCAACGACTTCCTCCGCGGCTACTACGGCAAGGCCGCACCGGCGCTGCGGGAGGCCTTGCGGGTGTACGAGCAGCAGGCGGCGAACCAGCGCCTGATGTGGCATGAAGGCGTGGATGCTTCGTGGCTCGGCCTGGCAGCCATGAATCGGCTCACCGAGTTGTTCGGGCAGGCGGATGCAGCCGTGGCCAGAGATCTGGTCGCCACGACTCGCGTCCGCCGCGCGCGGCTCAGCCTGGACCACCAGTGGCTGCAAGGCTACGGCCTGTACCGGGCGTTGGCGGAGCGACAGCAGGTGCCGTTCCTCGGGCCCGCGGACCCAGCGGCGGCCGCCGCGGACAT
>CAZZDO010000284.1:4191-7102 GCA_964653205.1 uncultured Armatimonadia bacterium
TCGGCGGGTTCGGGAAGTACCATGTGTACGCCGTGGTGCGCTGCGAACTGCAGGCCGACACCGGGGCCGCCTTCGTCGGAGGAGTCTACGACTACACCTACGCGAAGGGCCTCGGTGCGGTCAGCTTCCCCATCGGCAAGCCGGCTCCGCCGCTCACGCCAGAGCAGGTTGACGCGAACCCCGCCATCCGCTTCGCCACCATCCGTAGCGGCGCTCCTGTTACGGACGGGGAGTACCACGTCTATGACTTCGGTACCTACGACCTGCCCCACGGCGGCATCTCCGTCTGGGTCGGGAGCACCACTGCGGACATTTTCGTGGATCGCTTCCTCTTCGTCAGAGAGTAGCGAGGCCGCAAGCACATCAGCACGTGCTGGGAACGGACACGCACGAAGGTACTATCGAGTACCACACGCAGCCAGGAGACGAACCATGAGAGATTCGCAGGGCCCCGCGGGAGGCACCGAGTGTCGCTCTGGGGCCAGCGCCGCACATTCGGTTGGTGCCCCTGCATCGGATCACCGGTGCGCCGAGTGTCCGGGCGTAGAGGTGGTTCCGGACTTCAAGTCGGTGGCGGGCGGGTACGCGCAGGCCTGGGGAATCGGCGTATTGTTGACCGATCCAAACGGGGAGGTCCTGGCCGGTGCCGTGCCCTGTAGCGGTGAGGCCGACCATTGCCGGAGCATCCGGGCCCAGGCGATCGCGGAGAGCGCGCGCTGGGGCGAGCCGCACATCGTGCTTTGCCCGCGCGGGATGATGGTCTGGGCGATACCGGTGATGCACAACGCGCGGATTCTGGGAGGGCTGGTCGCCGGTGTCCCCGATCCAGGTCTGGCCCCCGACCCGCTGTCGGAGACCAGCCGCATCAATGCGGCCGCCGAGGACCTGATGCAACGGGCTGTCGCCGCCGATCTGACCAATGGCTCCTACCTGGAGTTGCAGCGCCAGGCGGCGCGGCGGGAGTCAGGCCGCGCCGAGGCCCTGCACACGCTCAAGGACACCAATCTGCGCTCAATCCGCGAACTATACCTGTTGGAAGAGCCAGCGATGATCGCCGCGGTCAAGCGCGGTGATCGTCCGGCGGCCCGTGCGATCGTCAACCGCGTCTTGACTGGCATCTACTACGTGGGCCGCAACCGGCCCGAGTTGCTCAAGAGCTTCCTGCTGGAACTGGTGGTGGTCATGTCCCGCAGTGCCGTCGAGGCCGGGGCTGATCCCGGTGAGCTCCTGGGGGCGAACTACTCTTCGTTCAGCACACTGGCAGGCATTGACGGTGAGGAGGAACTCACCGCCTGGTTGGTGGGGATGTTGGAGCAGGCGATGGACGCGATCGTGACCCACCATCGCTACCCCATCGGCGTCCTGCTCAGCGATGCCATCCGCTACATGGAGGAGCACGTGGGCGAGGGTCTGTCACGTGACGACGTCGCCGCACGCGCTTGCCTGTCGCCGGCCCATTTCAGCCGCGTGGTCAAGCAGACCTATGGCTACTCCTTCACCGAACTGCTGGCGCGGATGCGGGTGGACCGGGCCTGCGAACTGCTGACCGTGACGGAGAGGCCGTTGTCGAGCATCGCCGCGGACTGCGGCTTCGCCGATCAGAGCTATTTCACCAAGGTCTTCCAAAGGCATGTCGGTCAGACTCCCGGTGAATACCGGCGAGCCAGACTGGGTGAGCGCCCGGTGCGGCCAGGAGCATGATTCTCCCATGGCGCACGAAGTCACCACACTTCGGCACTAGATCACCACAGATCCATCACCATTGCGCCATACAGGCAAGAAGCGGTTCGGTACACTCCCAGTCGGACGTAGCCCATCCTTCCGCTGGAGTGTTGCCGACCATGCAACGAGAGTACTACCTGGATCTAGCCCGCACCGGAGTGAAGATGCCCATCGGAACGCACCTGGTCCTGCACGAACACCACGATCCCGAGGCGATCGTGCGCGATGGTGTGAGTCTCGGCTGGGTGATGGCGGAGGCAGCCTGCCGCTACCAGACACCGCTGGCCTTCCCCGTGATGAACCTCGAACTCGAGAAACAGCACTTGCTGTCGCTACTGGGCCTCGGGGGCGATGACCCCGCCACCTTCCGGTTCTCCGCGGCACCGGGTCCGGCAGTGCAGCAGCGACTGACAGCCGGCCTGGAGGGGCCGCTGTCGGCTGAGATGCAGGCGCTGTGTGACGCCCTGACCTGGCTCCATGACAACACGCGCTTTGTGCCCGTCGGCATGTGCATCGGACCGTTCTCGCTGATGACGAAGCTGGTCAGCGATCCGATCACGCCCATCGCGCTGGCCGGCATGGGTCTAACCGCCGGCGATGATGCCGGCATCGCCGCCATCGACGAGATCCTGGAACTCGCACTGGCCGAGGTGGTGGGGTACGTGTGCCGCCAGGCCGCCGCGGGAGCCCGCGCCATCGTAGTCTGTGAACCGGCCGCCAATGCGGTCTACCTGTCACCCAAACAGATCGAGCAAGGCTCGGGTATCTTCGACCATTTTGTCATGCGGCCGCTGCGAATGCTGCGCGACGCCTTTGAGGAAGCCGGGGTGGACCTCATCCTGCACGACTGTGGCGAGTTGACGGACCATATGGTCAGCTGCCTGGCTTCGCTTGATCCGGCCATCCTCAGTCTGGGGAGTTCACGCCGGCTGTGGGAGGATGCCAGGCTGGTGCCCAAGACGACCGTGTTGTATGGCAACCTGCCCTCCAAGCGCTTCTACTCGGACACGGAGATCACGACCGGAGAAGTCCGGGACATGGGGGCGGAACTGCTGGCCCGGATGCGGGCCGCAGGACACCCCTTCATCCTGGGCTCCGAGTGCGATGTGCTCCATGTGCCGGGCTGCGAGCACGCCCTGCACGCCAAGACGATGGCGATCGTGCACTGCCCCGCCGTGGCTGACGGCGA
>CAZZDO010000285.1:0-5552 GCA_964653205.1 uncultured Armatimonadia bacterium
GACGTACTGGGAACGGCCGCGATGCCGCCGCCGCCCCCGCCGGCCGCGCCGGGCTAACGGGGCTCAGGCCGAGTTGAGCTGGTCTTGAAAATTGGCTTACCGCAAGCTTAGCTGAATGAGGTATGCTTGGCTGCTGCAGGTGGTAGAGGGAGCCGCCACGGGTGTCGGCTCGCGCTGAGAAGGGGCGATGACCATGTCCGAGCAGTCCATGGGTCTCGTGCGGGAGGGGGGGAAGCTGCTGCGCGAAGAGCACAAGATCCGCCTGGCCGTCGTGCTCATCATGCTGTTGTTCCTGGTCACCGGCCGGGACCTGATGACCGACTCCATCTCGGCCTACTCGGTCTACATGGCGGTGGCGCTGTTCGTCGCCGGCCTATTGCTCTCGCAGTTCAGCAGCACCCGCCCGCGCCAACTCGGCGCCCAGCAGTTCCAGATCAGCGCCGTCGCCCTGTCGGTCATTGACCTCGCCGCCGTCACCCTGCTCCTGCGCGGCACCGGCGGGCTGAGCAGCCCCTTCTTCGCCTTCTATGTCGTCTCCCTCATCTTCGCCGCCGCCTTCTTCCGTGGCCTCGAGCTGGCCCTGCTCACGGCCCTGGCCGCCGTCCTGTACATCGGCGTCTCCTGGAACGATCTGGCCTCGATGGGCCTGGAGAACATCTGGCACCTGTCCGCGCGGCTCATGGCCCTCATCCTCGTCGCCTGGTACGGCTACGCCCTCTCCTCGGTCCTGCACCGCGAGAAGGACGCCAACGATCAGTTGCTGCGGCACCTCACCGAAGGCGTCATCCTGTTCAACAGCCAGGAACGCATCACGCTGGTCAACACCACGATCCTCGCCATGGTGGCCCTGGAAGAGGACGAGATGATCGGCCACAGCCGCGCCGAGTTGGCAGCCAGCAACAACGTCCTCAGTTGGCTCCTGGGCGATGTCGGCACGGCCGTCGGCGGCCTGAAGACGCGCATCGGGTGCTTCCCCGAGGCTGACCTGCCGCTCGTGGAGTGCACCACCATCCCCTGCAACGTGGACGAGGAGGCCGAGGGGTGGCTGGTGGTGTGCAAGGACCTCCGTGACCTGAACGCCGACCCCAAGTCCGTGCGCCGGCAAACCTGCGACAAGCTCGCCCCACTGTCGAACCTGCGCGCCATGTCCGAGGCCCTCTACGGCATGGCTGAGTATCTCGACGATCGCAAGCGCTGGCAGGCCATTGAACTGATCGAGAAGCACACCCTCGCGCTGCAATCCCTGCTGGCGGACATGCTCCACGGCGGCGACGAGCACGAGCAGGAGCTGGACCTGGGCTTCGTGGACATCTCCAGCCTGCTGGCCAACACGCGCCGCCTGCTGGAAATCCAGCCCGGCGTGCGCAGCCTGGACATTGAGATCTTCGTGCAGCAGGGCCTGCCGGAGGTCAACGCCGATCGGACCCGCCTCGGGCACTGCCTGCTCCAGCTCTGCCGCGCCCTCATCGCCGTCGGCAAGGAAGACGACAAGCTGGTCATTGACGTGCGCTCCGGGAACGGCACGGTCGTGTTCACGCTGGAGTTGGCGAACAAGACCAACCCCGATGCCGCGCCGGGGCCGTTGAGCGACGAGGAGGTCGCCGCCTTTGGCGAGTTGCAGTCGCTCCCGATCTTCCGCGCCATCGAGGAGCACCACGGCCGCTGGGAATGCCTGCCGGACTGCTCGCACCTCCGCCGCGTCGTGTTCGAGCTGCCCTTTGCCGGGCCCGCGCGCGCGGACGAAGAGGACGCCGCCGAGGCCGCGGGCACGGCCTCCCGCGGTCGCCCCGCCAGCGGCCAACTCGAGCCGGCGCTCGCCGCCGAAGTCACCAACCAGCTCAAGAACACCCTCAACGTCATCCGCGGCTATGCCGAGATGGCGGTGCAGAACGAGGAGACCGAGCAGCTCCGCGAAGCCCTCCGCCGCTCCATTGAACTGAGCGACCAGGCCTCCAGCCTGGTGGAGACGCTGCAGCCCTCGGTGGGGGAGTTTGACCTGGAGGTCAAAGTCCCCGAAGACCAACCCGAGACGGAGGCGGCGGCTCCCTCCGCCCTGGCCGCCGCGCCCAAGGGGAAGCACGTGCTCGTGGTAGACGACGACGCCGCGATGCGGGGTCTGCTAGTGGACGTGCTCCATTCCGCGGGCTACGAGACCGTCGAAGCCAACGACGGCCGGGCCGGCGTCGAGCGCATCCGTCTCAACCGCCCCGCGCTCGCCTTCGTGGACCTCTCCATGCCGCGCGTCACGGGGGTGGAGGTCATGAAGGAAGCCCGCAAGTACGCCCCGGGCCTGCCGGTCGTGCTGATGACCGGCTACGCCACGCAGGTCGCGGTGGACGCCCTCGGCGAGGAGAAGCCCTACGCCATCCTCAGCAAGCCCTTCACGATCCGTGATGTGCTGAGCCTCGCCCGGGCGGTGGTGGGCGAGCCGTAGCCCCGCGCGGCCCATTGGTGACACGCCTGACTTTGCGCACGCCCCTCTCGGGCGTGCGTGTCGTCTTCCGCCGGCAGGTTTCGCGCCGCCACGCGGGGAACATACGCCCTGCCGTCTACACCAAGGAGTGGTGCCTGATGCGACCTTGTCGTCTGCCAATCGCCGTCCTGCTGCTGCCGTTGCTGGCGTCATGCGTCCTGGCCGCCGGCGCGGTCAAGAACCCCGAGTTCGTGGACCGCGCCACGGGCAACGCTGCCTGGCCGGCCGAATGGACCGCCGCCCCGGCCGTCATGTCCCTCTACGCCGCCGTGGACGACGACGGCTGTGCGGACAAGGACTCACTGCACTACCAGGCCGAGGCCGAGCAGGCCGTCGGCCCGGTCACCCAGAGCCTCGCCTTCAAGCCCAACACCGACTACGTGCTGGTGGCCAGCTTCAAGAGCGACGGCAAGGTCCTGCCGGTCGTCCGCCTCAAGGGCCCCGACGGCCAGTTGGCCATGGTCGTCTCCGACGGCACGAAGACCTGGAAGTCGTTCAGCGCCCGCTTCAACAGCGGCGCGGCTGACCACGGCACGCTTGAGATCTGGGGCGATGCCGAGGCCGCCGCCAGCAAGCCGGCCCTCGCCGGCGCGGCGGCCATTGACGGTGTGAACCTGTACCTGCCGTCCGAAGTCCCAGCCACCGTGACTGTCGCGACGGACTTCACGCCCCCGGGGCCCAACATCGCCTTGGGCAAGCCGTACGCCCTCAGCCCCCGCCCGGGCTACAGCTACTGCACCGACCCGGACGACACCAAGCAACTCACCGACGGCGTCCGCACGGTCGGCTACTTCTGGACCCAGAAGACGACCGTCGGCTGGCAGAACGCCGCCCCGGCCATCGTCTCGATTGACCTGCAGAAGGTGCAGCCCATCGCCGGAGTGTCATACAGCACTGCCGCCGGGGTGGCGGGCGTCGCCTGGCCCAACAGCATCCTGATCCTCGTGAGCGACGACGGGACGACCTGGGCCTCGGCCGGCGACCTCATCAGCCTCGCCACCGTCAAGGGCACCCCGCCGCCCGAGCCGTATTCGACCCATTCCTTCGCCACCGATGCCCTCAAGACCCACGGGCGCTACGTCAAGCTGTACATTGACCAGCCGCCCTACACCTTCGTGGACGAGATCGAGGTCTACCGCGGGCCGGACGCCCTCCTGGAGCTGCCCTATCCCAAGACCATGGACGACCCGCTGGCGATCTTCGAGCAAAAGCGCGTCCACGCCGCCGTGCTCTGGCGCCTGCGCAGCGACCTGGGGGCGGCGCGTGACGCCATCGCGGCCGCCAAGCTCCCCGACGCCGAGAAGCGGGGGCTGCTCGACCAGACCGCGGCCATCGGCGCGGATGTCGAGAAGCTCCCCGAAGAGCTGCCCAAGGACTTCAAGACCATCCTGCCGCTCAACGACCTGCACGCCCGCATCTACGCCCTCTACGCCCCGCTCCACAAGGCGCAGGGCCTGCCCCTCCTGACGGCGTGGCAGGCGAACCGCTGGGACCCGCTCCAGCCCACCGAGGGCCCGCCGAAGAAGCCCTCCGCCCCGCCCCATCTGCGCGTCCAGATGATGCGCAACGAGATCCGCGGTGAGGCCTTCAACCTCACGAACGCCTCGGCCGACGAAATCCGCCTGAGGCTGACCATCTCCGGTTTCCCCGGCGACGAGAATCCGGCGTGCATCAGCGTTCGTGAAGTCCCCTTCACCGACACGCGCGAGCGCCGGCCCATCGCCGACGCCCTGCCCGAAGCCACGCGTGCCGCCGGGGCCTATCGCCTGACCATCCCCTCCGGCATGACGCGGCAGGTGTGGCTCAGCGTCAACTCGCTCGATGTCAAGCCCGGGAAGTATGAGGGCAAGGTCACTGTCAGCGGCAGCCGCCTGGCGGGCGACATCGTCATGCCGCTCTCCCTGCGGGTCTATCCCTTCGACATGCCCGCCCGCCCGAGCATCCATGTGGGCGGTTGGGACTACACCAACGGGCCGACGATGTACGACGCCACGCGCGAGAACCAGGCGGCCCTGATCAGCGCGCTGACCGCCAACTACGTGGACACCCCCTGGGCCACCAGCAGCGTCCAGCCGCAGAATGCCAAGTTCGACGCTGACGGCAACCTCACGACCGACCTGCAGTTCACCAACTGGGACGAGTGGGTGGCCAAATGGCCCGGGGCGCGGCTCTACGCTGTCTTCCTGGCGGTGGGCGACAGCTTCGCCGGGGAGAAGATGGGCACCCCGCGCTTCACCCGCATGGTGTCCGAATGGATCACCGGGTGGGTCAAGCACCTGGGCGACCAGGACCTCCAGCCCGAGCAACTCGTGCTGCTGCTCTACGACGAGCCCAGCGAGCCGAAGGGCTATGAGATCATCAAGACGTGGGCCATGGCGATCAACGCCGCCCAGCCGCGCGTGACGCTCTTCGAGGACCCCACCAGCAAGGACCCGACCGAGGCCGACCCGGCGGTCTGGCCCGAGCTGGACATCCTCTGCCCGAACCTGCCGATGCTGCTCGGTTCGCCGCCCTCCTTCCGCGAGTTCTACGCCGGCCTCAAGCAGAGCGGCAAGACCCTGTGGTTCTACTCGTGCTCCGGCCCGGGCAAGATGCTCGACCCCATCACCTACCACCGCAGCCAGTTCTGGTGGAACCTGGAGATGGGCGCTGAGGGTTCGTTCTACTGGGCCTTCGGGGACGAGGGCGGCGGCTCGTCGTGGAACGCCTACATGCAGCAGCGCACGGCCTTCAGCCCGCTCTTCATCGCGCCCGACAGCGTCACCGACGCCAAGCACATGGCCGCCATCCGCGAGGGCGTGCAGGACTACGAATGCGTCATGATGTTGCGGAAGCGCCTCGCCGAACTGGAAGCCAAGGGCAGCAAGAGCCCGTTGCTCGAACCGGCCCGCAAGCTGTCGGTCGAGGGCCCGGATCGCGTCCTCGCTACCATCAACATCAAGAACCTCGGCTGGTTTGCGCCCAAGGACCGGGGCGTGATGGACCAGGTGCGCGTGGAAGTGCTCGACATGCTTGAGAAGCTGGCGAAGCTGTAGGCGCCGGAGGGGCCGAATGCGCGGTCGCATCGCGCATCCGGCCC
>CAZZDO010000285.1:5652-7042 GCA_964653205.1 uncultured Armatimonadia bacterium
GGAGGGGCCGAATGCGCGGTCGCATCGCGCATCCGGCCCCATGGGTCACCGACGGGCCGGATACCGGCGGTGAGGCTGCCGGTATGCGGCCCCTCCCGGGAGGTCAGCGATGTCTTACCACGGCGTGCCCAGATCCAACGCACTCTACGACCGCGCCCGGGAGATCCTCCCCGGCGGCACGCAGCTCTTCTCGCGCCGCGCCGACCGCTTCGTGCCCGGCGTCACGCCGATGTATCTCGAACGCGCCGAAGGCGTGCGCCTGTGGGATGTGGACGGCAACGAGTACCTCGACTTCGGCATGGGCTGCGGCCCGGTCATCCTCGGCCACGCCTACCCGGCGGTCACGGAGGCCGTCGTCGCGGCGGCGCAGCGGGGCAACTGCCTGACGGTCAACAGCCCGCTGGAGATCGAGCTGGCCGAGTTGCTGATCGAGCTGGTCCCGTGCGCCGAGATGGTGCGGTTCTGCAAGTGCGGGGGCGAGACGAACGCCGCCGCCATCCGCATCGCGCGCGGCCACACCGGCCGCGACGTCGTGCTGTTCTGCGGCTATCACGGCTGGCACGATTGGTATCTCGCCGCCAACCTGCAGGACGACAACACGCTCAACAGCCACCTGCTGCCGGGGCTCGACACGCGCGGTGTGCCGCGGGCGCTGGCGGGGACGGCGGTCCCGTTCGAGTTCAACAACCTCGATTCCGTGCGCGCCGCCCTGGAAGCCCACCGCGGCCGCGTCGCCTGCATCATCATGGAAGCCGCGCGCGGCAAGCGCCCCGACCCCGGCTTCCTTGAAGGCGTGCGCGCCCTGGCCGACGAGCACGAGGTGATCCTGATCTTTGATGAAGTCGTCACCGGCTTCCGGCTGGCGCTGGGCGGGGCACAGGAGTACTTCGGCGTTACGCCGGATATGTGCACGTTCGCCAAGGCGCTCTCCAACGGTATTCCGCTGGGGGCGGTCTGCGGCCGGCGCGAAGTCATGGCCAGCGCCGCCACGATGTTCATCTCCAGCACGTACTTCAGCGACACCCTCGGCCTGGCGGCGGGAGTGGCGACCGTGAAGACACTGCGCGACGAGCCGGTGCTGGCGCACGTGTGGGCGATGGGGGAGAGGCTGCAGGAGGGGCTGCGCGCCCTCGCCGCGAAGCACAGCCTCGCCTTCCACTGCGACGGCTTCCCGCCGGTCCTGCACATGGGCTTCGACGAGCCCGACGAGCACCAACGCATCGTCATGACGACGGTCTACTTGCAGGAACTCGTCAAGCGCGGCATCCTGTGCCTGATGGGCGCGTACTTGAGCTACTCCCACCGCCCCGAGGACATTGACGCGTATCTGCGGGCCGCGGACGAGGCGTTCGGGGTCATCAAGCAGGGGATCGGGGCGGGGGACTTGGAG
>CAZZDO010000286.1:0-7032 GCA_964653205.1 uncultured Armatimonadia bacterium
GCGTCGGGAGGCTTCTGGTCCGTGGGGGTCTCGTAGGCCCCCGCGCTACGCATCCGGTCGCTCGGACGGTCCTTGCCGTCGCAGTCTACCGCGATGGCCCCCACCACCGGCGCGATTCCGATGGCCGGGCTGCCGGCCCGGATGTGGAAGTCCCCGTTCTCGGGGTCCAAGAGCAGCGGGTCGGCCACGATCGAGTGCAGGTCATTGCCCGTGTCCTTGCGCCAGAGGTCCAGGCTGTGCCACACCTTCTCCCCCCAGTTGAACCACCACGGCAGCCCCTCGCCGTTGTTGCGGAAATACACGTTGCAGTCGGCGACATTGCCCGAGAACAGCGCCGGGTTGTTGGCCGGATTAGGCAGGATCAGCTCCGGGCGGTAGTTCCACCCCTTGGGCTTGAGCTTCGGGTTCATGTTGTTGCACAGAATGTTGCCGATGATCTGGTTGTTGCGCGCCGGGACGATCCCCCACTCCCCGAAGCGCGCCACCGGCCCCTGCCGGTTCACCCCATGGGACACGATGCCCGACATGCCGTTGCCGTAGCATGTGTTGTAGACAACCAGGCAGTCGCTCGAACTGGACAGGTACACGCCGCGGCCGGTGTTGTGGTGCAGCCGGTTGTTGGCGATGACCCCGCGGTTGGCAATCTCATAGTGGATGCCGTTGCCCTCGTTGTATGCCGACTCGCAGTTGGTGATGAAGACGTTGGCCGAGTCGTACGAGTCAATCCAGATCCCGTCGGCGAAGTTGCCGATGGCCTTGTGGCGGTCAATGAGCAGCCCGCGCTCCCACGGGATCATCTTGATCCCGCCGGCGTGCCAGCCCGTGGACCAACGCCGCCAGTTGTTGTAGCTGGTCTCGTTGCCGATCATTCGGCAGTGCGCCAGGCTGTTGCCGCCGACGCCGCTGTTGCCGCACCAGTTGAACTTGCTGTTCAGCACCTCGACATACCGGCCGGTGAACCCCAGGCCGATGTTGTCGCACCACGTCACTTCGTTGTCCTGGAAGATGATGTGGTCGCCTGTGAGGATGACCGCCGGCCAGTTGATGTAGTTGCCGGTGCTCGTCTGCGACATCGTCAGGCCCTTGACGATCAGGAAGTCGCTTTCGGTCTTGAGCAGGAACGGCCGCACCCCGACCTCCATGTTCGCCTGGTTCGGGTCGCTGCCGTCCTTGAGCCACACGTACAAGACCTTGGCCTGCAGGTCGTAATAGAACGACCCGGCGGTCATGTCCTTGATGGACTCGCCGACGCGGCCCCGCCAGCGCCCGCCTTCGATGAGGTACTTCACCATCTCCCCGGCGATCTGCTGGAGGTGCTCGCCGTTGGCGAACACCAGCTGCGAGTTCACCGGCCAGTCCGTCTTCTTCCAGATGCTGCCCTCGTGCTTCGTCCACCCGGTCACCACATCGGAGCCCTTGATGACGACCTCTTCGCCCGGGGCCGCCGCGACGATGGTCGGCTCCGTCCAGTCGGTCGCCTTGGCCTTGAACTCCAGCGTCTCGCGGTAAGTGCCGGCGTGGACCGTGACACGGTCGCCGGGCTGGAGCTTCTTGAGCGCGGCGGAGATGGTCAGGAACGGCGCCTCCGCCGTCCCGGCGCTGCTGTCCGCCGCGCCCGGCGCCTTCTGGCTGACGTGAAGAGTGGCGGCGGGAAGGAGAGTCGGGAGTAGGAGGCAGATGAGCGGCAGCGATCGGCGCATGTTGGCGGCTCCTTTGGCGTGGAGCGCGGGCTTTCCAGCCCGCGCCTTCAGTCCTCGCGGGCTGCAAAGCCCGCGCTCCACATGGCTACGGCTGCGTCTGTTCGTCCGCGGACAGGAACAGCCGGTCCAGCTTCGCCCCGTCCTCGCGGACCTTCACGTGCAGGAAGACGTCGCCGGCCGGCAGGTCGAGCACCAACGGCTGCGGGGGGTTGCCGGCCGTGACCTGCGCCCACTCCCAGGCCGTGTGCGTGCCGGTGTGCCAGTCCGTCTGCGGCAACAGTTCGCCCCGCGTGTTGAAGAGCGTGACGAAGAACGAGTCGTCGGTGGGCGTTGGAGTCAGAACGCGGCCCCACAGCCAGTACTTCCCAGCCTTCGCCACCTGCAGCTTCCAGGTGATCGTGCCGCGCCCGGCCGGACCGCGCTCCCCCGGCTCCCCCGGGACCCATACGAACTTCCCGCCCGAGGCGTCCTTGTCCTCGGCCACCGTCATCAGCGGCCGCGCCAGCCCCATCTCGGCTTCCCAATAGGCGCCCTTGTCCGGCGTCACAGCCACGGGCGGCAGGGCATCCAGCCCCGCCTCCTTCGGCCGCACCGGGTCCAGGATCGCCTGCCCGAGGTCCTTCCCGTCCACCGCCAGGATGGCCTTCAGCGGTTCAGGCGTGAAGGCCGTGTGCTGGGCCCAGGGAGGCGCCGTGCTGACGGCGACGGGGCCGTCCACACCCGCGACGCGTACGCTTGCCCCGGTCGGCGACAGTTCCGCGTGCCCCGCCGCCGCTGCGAACTGCGCGCGCCAGGCCGCGAAGGCCGCGTCGTCCTTCAGCCCGCTGCCCACGCGTACCCACAGCGCGGCCATCGGGGACTGCGCGACGTTGAGCGGCTGCCCCTCGACCTCGTGCTTCACGACGAGCCGCACGCAGGCTGCCTTGCCGGCATCATCCACAAGAGACGCGGGGGCCGGGCCGCCGGCGATGTCGCGCCCGCCCAGGAGCTTGATGCCCACCGCCGCCGTCGCCCGCCGCAGCACCACCGGCTGCCCGGTCGCCACCGCCAGGCTGACCGGCGTCTTGCCGTCGAAGCTCACCGCCTGATCGCCGATCCACCAGCCGTCGGCCTGGCGCGGTAGCACGAGGTTCGAGTGCAGCACCGTGGCCTCGGGAATGAGCGTGCGGTCGGTGTAGATGATGAGTCCCACGGCATCGCTCGTGCGCTGGCTGCCGGCCCAGAAGGCGCGCAGGTGCAGGGCCTTGGCGTGGATGCCGGTGGCGAACTTCACCTGCCCGTACGGATCGTTGCGCCCGTCGGCGATGAAGTAGCCGCGGGGCTGCCCGCGTTCGGCGGGTAGGTCCACCGTCAGCGGCATGTCGGTGAGGTCGCCATAGGCGCTGCCGCTCGTGCCCAGAGACACGTCCGGCTGCAGGAAGTGCACCTTGAACTCTGCTGGCCCCGGCCCCCAGGTCTGCTGCACCAGCCGCGGCAGTTGCGTGTCGGCCATCGTCCTGAGTTCCGCCGGCGGCTGCCAGCGCGTGAGATAGGCCAGGACGTCCGGGCCTCGGCCCTCGGGGGTCGGCAGCCACCCCGCGGCCATCAGGTGCGTGTCCAGGTAGCCGAGGCCCCCGACGTAGTCATACGTCCGCGCCTGGCTGCCGCACAGCCGCTGCATGGCCGGGTGCCAGTTGGCCGCGAGGTCCGTCCAGAAGTACCGCAGCAGCGCCTCGGCCTGGCGCTTGACTGTCCCGTTGCGCGAATACTGCAGCATCAGCGCGACGTCCGTCAGGTCCACCGCCGCATAGGTCGGGCTGTCGTACTCGTGGGTGCCGTGCTTGCACGTGTATAGCAGCGCCTCCTCAAAGCGCGCCACGCCCTCCTCCGCCGCCTTCGGCTTGCCCAGCAGTTCGCCCAACACGATGAGATTGCCGGCGTTCATGAACACGATGTTGGTGTAGTCCACGGGCACGCCGTGGCGGATCAGGCCCTCGATCCCCAGGTTGGTCAGCTCCTGCAGTTGCGCCCGGATCTCCGGCGTCAGCTTGTCCGCGTGGCGCGCCCAGATCAGCGCCGCCGCCTGCATCGAGAAGTCCACGGCGTTCCAGTCACCCACACGGTCGTCCCGCCAGTACCAGCGGAAGTTGCCGTAGGTGGCGCTCTTCGGGTCGCGATCCTGCATCTGCGCGGCCAGCTCAAACAGCCGCGGCAGGCGGTCGAGGAACTGCCCGGCCTCGAGGTAGGCCAGGGCCATCTCGAACAGGCTGCGCGCCCCCAGCCCGGGGTTGGGCGGGTCGCCACAGTTGCGGAAGTTGCGGTCGGCGCTGCGCAGGGCCGGGGCGAGATGGGGGTCGAGGTCAGCCTGCGCAGCCGGAGGGATAGCGACCAGGATGATGAGGAGGGCGGCGAGGGTGAGGCGCATGGTGGTGCTCCCGAGTGGCGATCGAGGATGGACGGCATACGGCCGCCGGCTGAGCTTCGACAGGCTCAGCTTCGCGAGAAGCCGGCGCTCCTACGGCCTACCCCCACGGCCCGGAGGCGCAGGGGCAGCGCGGGAAGAGCAGGCTGAGCATCTGCCGCTGCGCCGGCGTCAGGGCCGCGGCCTGTGACGACTCCGCGAACCCCACAATCCCAAACAGCCACTTGATGAAGTCGGCCTGGCTGGCCCTGATCTCCAGGTCCAGCGAGGCGTCATCCACAACGTGGACGGCATCGGGCGAGACCTCCAGCGTCGCCATCTGCCCGGGCAGCACGAAGCGAATGCGCCCCTGCCAGGTCGGCGTGCCCTCAAGGCGTTCCGACAGCTCAGGGGCCACGACCGCCAGCGTCGCCGACAGGTTGACCACCTGCATCATGTTGCCGTCCACCGCCGTGCGCATCTCGACCGCCTCAAACGGGAGGTTCGCGGCGTTGAGGGCGATGAACAGGTCCTCGTCGTAAGGCAGGCGGCACACGAGCGTCGTGGGGGCGATCCGTTGGGCGCGCTCGATGAGGGCTTTGACCAGCGCGCCCACGGCCTCGGGGCACGCGCGGTCGTAGGCGAGGTCGTCAATCCGGTAGCTCGGCTCGGTCTCCCCTGCATGGACGAGGCCGAGGCCCCCCTGCAGCCAGCCGCG
This sequence comes from uncultured Armatimonadia bacterium, assembly GCA_964653205.1. GTDB lineage: Bacteria > Armatimonadota > Zipacnadia > Zipacnadales > UBA11051 > JAJFUB01. The sequence continues at coordinate 4,799 of CAZZDO010000286.1, forward strand.
GACCTCGCCGTCGTCGTAGACGAACAGCAGCCCGTCGGGGTCCGGCTCGCCCCCGCCGGGGCTTGAGGGCTCCGGGTTCATGACAATCTGCCCCGACCGCCGCGCCGAGAAGCGGTAGCGCAGACGATGGACCGCCTCGTGGTCCAGCGTCGGGTGGTACGGGCGCACGAAGGTGGCGTTCGGGTCGGGCACGCCAAGCCGGTCGCGCCAGATCTCCCCCTTCATGTTGTCATCCAGCCGCGGCGCCGGGATGTGCACATAGCGACGGATGAACGGCTCGTAGCCGAACCGCGCGTAGAACTTCATCAGTCCGCCCAGCCGCGACAGGTGGAACCCGTGCTCGCGCATGTGGGTGATGACGCGCTGCATCATCTCGGTACCCAGGCCCTGTCCGTGCAACTCCGGCCGGATCGCCACGTGCCCCACGTCGCCCTTGAGCACCTGGCAGGAGCCCACGCGCAGCCAGTCTCGCCCGATGCGCGCGCAGCCGACCGTCTCATCGCCGCGCAGTAGCACCACGTAGCTGCCCAGCCCGTGCTGCAACTCCTGCCACACCTGCTGCCGGTGCTGCTCGTCGTCCCGGTTGAAGGCGCGGACCTCGATGTCCACGAGGGTCGGGATGTCGGCTTCAGCGGCCGGGCGGAGCGTGAGGTCTGACATGGTAGGCACTCCCATCTCCGCGTAGGTGGGCGCGTCCTCGCGCCCACATCATACGGGTTCGCGGACGAACCCGCCTACGCGCCACGCGTAGGTGGGCGCGTCCTCGCACCCACATCATACGGGTTCGCGGACGAACCCGCCTACGCGCCACGCGTAGGTGGGCGCGTCCTCGCGCCCACATCATACAGATCCGCGGACGAACCCGCCTACGCGCGCAACAGCAGCACCCAGTCCTGCTCGTCGGGTGCGGTGAAGTCGGTCGCCTCCGCGCTCGCGCCCGTCCGCGGGTCGAACCACTGCCCGGCCATCGCCCCGGGCAGGTTCAGCTTCAGCGTCCCACCGACCGGCGTGTAGAGGACCGCCAGCGAGCCGTCCGCGGTCGCAGCGGCCATGATGTGGCGGGTAGGGTCGGCGTCGCCGGGCTGTTCGGCCAGCAGTTCCGGGGCCGGGCGCAGTTCCCACCATGGCAGCGCATCGAAGAGCCCGCGCAGGACGGTCATGCTGCGCACGCCGGGCGTATCGAGGCCCTCGTGCCACGGGGGCATGACGCCGAGCCATTCGTGCGCCAGCGGCTCCTCGGGCTGCGTGGCCCACGGCCAGATGGCGTTGCTGCCGTAGGTCACGCCTGCCGTGGGTGTCACCAGCAGCGACCAGTACGCCGCCCGCCGCACGTGGTGGTCAGTGAACGGCTCCCGGCTCTGGTAGGCCTTGTGGAACTCGTAGTTGGGCTCGAGGTTGATGGCCGGGTGGACGGGCGGGGTCTGGCACGGGTCACCCGGCGGCCCGTTGAGCAGCCACCGCAGGTGCTCCTCGCTGTCCCCGTGCCCGCTCTGGTAGCCGTGGAAGCTGAACCAGGGCTCGTGGCGGAACTCCTCGACGGCCCACATCTGCCCGCCGCAGTGCAGCGTGACGACGGCATCAGGATCGTCCGCGAAGACGGCGCGGCCCAGGCGCTGCCACTTCGCCGCCTTCTCTCCCCGGTAGTCGCCATCCCCGGCCAGGATGTACGCGGTGTCGTCGTCACCCCAGCGCTCCTTGATGAAGCGGGCGACCGTGAGGGCGTCTTCCTCCGACAGATACCAACCCGGGTCCTTGTCCGTGCAGGCCCACAGCAGCACCGGCGCCGGGACGAGCCCGGCTTCGCGGATCATCGAGACCAGGCGGTCGCGCTTCGCGAAGAACTCCTCATTGATGCGCAGGCCCCCGTCGAGCGTGAAGGCGGGCTCGCCGTCATAGGCGCGCCAGTGGGTGCAGACGAACTGGATTGCCGTGAAGCCCTGGCCCGCCCGGGCCTGCAGGTAGGTGCCCCAGTCGGCTTCCGTGGCGCGGCAGACGGCCGCCCAGGCGGTATCCGCCAGCCAGAAGAAGGGCTGGCCGTCGCGGACGAGGTGCGTGCGGTCGGGTGACAGGGATAGCATGATGAGGCTCCCGTGGGGCAAGGGATGAGAGACGCGATGGGCGATGACAATGCTCGCGGAGCGGAAGCCTCCGCTAGACGTCGTCGCTGTGGCTCCACACATCCTGATCCGCGGAAATCCGCTTGATCAGAACGAGTTCGCCACTGTCCAGCCACA
>CAZZDO010000287.1:0-3792 GCA_964653205.1 uncultured Armatimonadia bacterium
CCGTCAACAGGAGGAAGCACATGTCGGAAGTCCGGGTCGGTTTGCAGGGCTGTGGGGGGATGGGCAAGTCACTGGTCAGTCAACTCGTTACGCTCGAGGGAGCCAAGCTGGTCGCCGGGGCGGATTGCTTCGAAGAGAGTCGCGTCAAGTTTGCCGAGGAGTACAGCGTCCCGGTGTACGAGAGCCTCACGGACATGCTGGCCGGGGGCGAGTTGGACGCGGTGATCGTCGCGACTCCCAACCATTTTCACTGCCCCAACACCGTGGAAGTGGCCGCGGCCGGCAAGCACGTCTTTTGCGAGAAGCCCATGGCCCTGAAGCTGGCCGATTGCCAGGCCATGATTGACGCCTGCAGGCAGGCGGGCGTGAAGCTGCAGATCGGCCAGGTGCTGCGCTACCTCCCCGACTTCGCCCACGCCATTGACCTGGTGCGCGGCGGCGACATCGGCCAACCCCGTCACGGCCTGATCTGCCGCTATTCGGCCCCCCGCCCCGACTGGGGTCACACCTGGCGCGACGACCCCGAGAAGGTCGGCCACTACCTCTTCGAGGTCTCCGTACACGAGATTGACTTCATGCGCTGCGTATTCGGCAAGCCCGTGGCGGTGAGCGGCTGGGATGTGTCGCTGCACGGCGACCAGCAGCTTTGGGCGCGCGCGACGACCGGCGCGATCGAGTTCGAGGGCGGCGCGATGTGCCTGATCATCGAGGGCATGTTCAACCCCATCGGCCGCACCGAAGTGGAGATCTCCGGTAGCGAGGCCGCGATGCGCTTCAACTGGGGCGGCCAGTTCAAGTTCAAGACCGTCAGCGGCGAGGGCGATTGGGAGAAGCCGTCATCGGAGCTGGCCGCGGGCCGCGAGGACGGCCGGCGCCGCGAGCTGCGCGAATGGATCGAGGCCATCGCCAACGACACGCCGGCGACGATCCCGGGCGAGGAGGGCAAGGCCAACATCGAGCTGGCGCTCGCGATTCTGCAGGCCAGTGCGGAGAAACGCCGGATCGAGTTGCCGTTGTAGCCGTCCCTGGGAGCGCCGGCTTCCAGCCGGCAAGGCCGTTGCCGTGCCGTAGGAGCGCCGGCTTCCAGCCGGCACGTCTGCTGCCAGCCCCGCGTGCCGGCTGGAAGCCGGCGCTCCCAGGTTCTCCAGGAGACACTCATGCCCCTCGCCCTCCCCCACCTCCTCGCCATCTGGGACAACACCGTCGCCAAGTTCCCCAATGCCGTCGCGCTCGTCCACGATCACGAGGCTCTCACCTACGCTGAAGCCGACGCCCTCATCGCTCGCCTCGCCGGCTATCTCGTCGACCTCGCCGGGGTGGGCCGGGGCGACCGCGTCTGCCTCGCGCTGCCCAACTGCCCGGAGTTCATCCTCGCCTATTGGGCGACGCTCCGCCTCGGTGCGGTAGTCGCGCCGATCAACACGCGGCTGCGAGCCGATGAACTACAGTACGTGTTCAGGAACTGCGACCCGAGGGCCGTCATCGTCCACGAACAGACCGCGGTGGCGACGCAGGAGGCGCTGGCGGCGGAGGGGCTGACGCCGCACATGCTGGTAGTCGGCGATTCCCTCGACGCCGCCGTCGCTCACGACCGCCCTGCCGCCACTGCTGACGTCGCCACCGACGACCTCGCCGTCATCCTCCACACCTCCGGCACCACCGGCGTCCCCAAGGGCGCAATGATGCGTCACGCCGACCTGCTCTTCAATGTCTGGAACGCGATCCTCGCGCACTCCTTCCGCCACGAGGACCGCCACCTGCTGGTCATCCCGTGCTTCGCGCCGACGGCCTCCTACAGCCTGCTCGCCAGTTGCGCGTACCTGGGCGCAACCATCGTCATCGCCCCCCGCCCGCAGCCGGCCGAAGTGCTCGACTTGCTCGAACGCCACCGTTGCACGACCTTCATCGGCGTGCCGACGCTCTTCCACCTGGTCCTGCAGGAGGCGCGGCTAAGCGACGCCGACCTGTCGTCCCTGCGCCTGATCGCCTACAGCGGCTCGCCCATGCCCACGCGCACGATCCGCATGTTGCGCGAGCGCTTCCCCGGCGTGTCGCTACACAACTTCTTCGGCCTCACCGAGACGATCTCCATCACGCACGTCCTGCCCTCGCCCGACGCGGTGGAGCGCGCCGACTCCATCGGCAAGCTCTTGCCCGAGGTGTACGCGAAGATCGCCGATGAGAACGGGGTCGAGCTACCCGCGGGGGAGACGGGAGAGCTATGCCTGCGCCGCGACAACGTCATCCCCGGCTACTGGAACCGCCCCGGCCTGCTCGACGAGTCCATCAGGGACGGGTGGTTCCATACGGGCGACCTCGCACGTGTGGACGAGCAGGGGTACTTCTACGTCCAGGGCCGCAAGAAGGAGATGATCATCGTCGCCGGGCAGAACGTCTACGCTCACGAGGTCGAGCTGGCCATCTTGCAGCACGACGGAGTGCGCGAGGTAGCAGTGGTCGGCATCCCGGCGACGGGCGCCCGCGCGGCGTTGGGCGAGCTGGTCAAGGCTGTCGTCGTCTGCCAGCCCGATGTGACGCTGCGCGACCTGGACATCAAGCGCCACTGCACGGCTCTCCTGCCCAGCTACAAGGTGCCGCAGGTGGTCGAGTTCCGCGACGACCTCCCCCGCAACCCGACAGGGAAGGTCCTCAAGCGCGAGCTGCAGTAAGGCAGGAGTGTGGGAGCGTGAGAGTGTGGGACGGTGGGAGTACCGTGCGCCGGCCGCGAGGGAGACAGAGCTAACCCATGGCGAAGTACAAGGCCGTCATCGTCGGCGCCGGGCGCATGGCCGGAACCATTGACGACGAGGTCGTCGAGTACCGCGCGTGCTCCAACCCGTATTCCCACGCCGCCGGCTATGCGGCGGTGCCCGAGGTCGAGCTTGTCGCCTTCGCCGACCTCGACGAGGAGAAGGTGCAGAGCCTCCGGGCCCGCTACGGTGTCCCGCGCGGCTACACGGACTACCGCGAGATGATCGAGCGCGAGCGCCCCGACATCGTCAGCATCACGACACCCGGCACGCACCACTGCGAGGCCGTGCTGTTCGCCGCCGAGCACGGCGCGAAGGCGATCTACTGCGAGAAGCCCCTCTGCTGCTCGCTGGCCGAAGCCGACCGGATGGTCGCCGCGGTCGAGAGCCACGGCATCAAGTTCAACACCGGCACGCTCCGCCGCTGGGCGGTGCCGATGGAACTCACCCGCGACATGATCGCCCGGGGCGAACTCGGCAGTTTGCAGGCGGTCATCAGCTACAGCGTCGGCGGGATGCTGCACTCAGCCAGCCACTTCTTCGACCTCATGCTCTTCCTCGCGGGCGACCCGGAACTCGACTGGGCGCAGGGCACGATCCTCAGCCCCGATTTCGACCCGGAGGCCACGCGCTGGGACGACGACCTGTGCGGCATCGGGCAGGTGCGCTTCAGCAACGGTGTGATGTGCCACCTGCTCAGCACCGGCATGTGGGCCGAGTTCGCCGCCGTCGGCAGCGAGGGGATGGTGGCGATCATGAACAACGGTCGCGACTTCGCCCTGCGCCGCCGCGAGATGATCTGCGAGGGGCGGTACATCGAGTACCAGCCGGCGCCCTTCCCGGAGTTCACGCGCACGAGCCCCACCGTGCGCCTCATTCAGGACCTCCTCCACGCCCTCGACACCGACGGCGAGACGCGGCAGGGCGTGCGCCGGGCGGTCAACACCACTGAGATCACCTTCGGAATCATCGAGTCCCACCGGCAGGGCGGCGCGCGGGTGAAGCTCCCGCTGGAGCGCCGCGACCTGTGGATGTGGGCGCA
>CAZZDO010000287.1:3892-7007 GCA_964653205.1 uncultured Armatimonadia bacterium
TGCGCAGGAGGCCTCGCGATGGCTGCCCCGCCGCCGCTGATGATCGCCGACTTCGAGGACCCCGGCGTCCTCGACCGGATGACCGTGACGAAGAGCGCCTCGGTCTCCCTCTGCGACCAGGATGTTGTCTCCGGCAAGCACTGCCTGGAGGTCCGCGTCGGCCCGTTCTCCCAGCACGGCGACCGCTGGCCCTACGTCTTCTTCATTGACAAGTACTTCCCCACGCCGCTGGACCTGACGCGCTACTCGCGCGTCGCCGCCTCGGTGCGCAACGTCACCGAGGGGCTCGCCACGGTGCACTTCACGCTGTCGAGCAAGCCGTACAACGACGGCGGCCGCAACCTCGAGGGTGAGTACTTCACCATCCCCGGTGGCGCGACGATGGAGGTCTCCCTCCCCACCTCGCTGTTCGTCCGCCCGATGAACGACCCGTCCTCGGTGCAGGCGCTCATGTTCGTCTTCCCGCCCAATGAGACCGACGCCATCTACCGCATTGACAACGTCCGCGCCGAATACGACCCCGCAGTCGGTTCGCCCGCCGAGAAGCTGGCGGCGGAACTGACCAGCGGCGCCGCCGGGCTGATGAAGCAGGTACAGTCGCTGGAGAAGCGCGTGAACTGGAAGGCCGTGCCGGCCGACCGGGCGGCGGTGCTGCGCCAGCGCCTCCCTCAGCTTGAGAGCGAACTGCGCCGCCTGCAGCAACGCGCCGCCGTCGCCGCACAGCAGGGCTGGAGGGGCGAGTACAACGCGAGCCGTGACGCCGTGGAGGTGCTGGCGCGCAGCCTGGGCGACTTCGCGCTCGCCGACAAGACGGGCTTCCACCTGTGGCAGCGCCCGCGCTACACCTACGTCCGGCGCGATGCCAAGCCGGAACTCACCACTCCGGGCGTCGCGCGCCTCGAGATCAAGATGGCGGGCAACGAGTTCCGCGATGCCACCTTCATGGCCACCGCGGTGGACCGCGACGTGGCGCTGGAAGTCGCGGTGGAGGCGAAGACGCCGGGCCTCGCCGCGGCGGTGCAGCTGCGCTGGTCGGATTTCGTGCAGCCGAAGGGATACGAGGAGTACGGGGACGTGCTTGTGCCGTTCGACGGGGCGCTCAGCATCCCGCAGGGCGAGAGCCGCGAGCTGTGGGCGACCTTCGACACGCGCTGGCATGAAGTGAAGCCGGGACGCCATGAGTTGACGCTCGTGCTTACAGACAAGCCGACCGGGCAGACTCGCAGGGTGCCCGTCACGCTCACCGTCTGGCCCTTCGCCCTGCCCTCGTATGACGGGCTGCCGAACAATGCCTACGTGGAGTACCACAACTCGGAGATCGCCACCCATGTGCCGGACGAAGGCGTCCGGCACATGAAGATGTACGGCGTCAACATGACGTACGTGCTGCCGAACGAACTACCGTGGCCGGCAAAGACGGACGACCAGGGAGGCCTCACGGGCTTTGACGGCACGAGGCTCACCGCACGCATCAAGCTCATGCGGACGGCCTGGGAGGCCAATCCTGGCACGGAGCGGCTGCAGTGGGTCTTCTCGCTCAGCGGCGCCCCGGAGCACATGATGGCCGACAAGTCCCTCGCCTTCCTGTCCGACCCGTGGAACCGCGTCTTCGCCCAATGGCTGGAACAGTTCAAGGGACTCCTGAAGTCCGCCGGTGTCGCGGACGATGACTGGATGCTCGTCCTTGCCGACGAGTCCAGCGAGTCGAAACTCGCCACCTACGAGATCCCCTTTGCCGAGATGATCAAGCGCCTCGACCCGAAGATCAAGCTCACGTGTAACGCGAGTCAGGTCATCAGTGACCGGGCGATGGCCGAGCGCTACTTCAGGGCCTTTGACTTCCTGCAGCCCTGCCTCGACTCGCTCAAGCACTCGCCGCAGTTGCGCGATTTCCTCGGCGTCAACCGGCGGCCCCTGTGGACCTATCGCTGCTCCGGCATGGCGGGCCTGGACAAGAACCTCTACGACTACTACCGCGTCTACGCCTGGGACAACCTCAAGTACGGGATTGTCGGCACGGGCCTGTGGACCTACTGCGCGCAGGGCGATGGGGCCTGGAGTGCGACCGGGCGTAGCCTCAACTACAACCTCGTGTTCAAGGCCCGCGACGAGGCGAAGCTGCTCCACTCCCGCCGCTACGAGTTCTACCGCGAGGGCTGCGACGACTACCGCTACGTGCAGGCGCTGCTGGCGGCGAGCCAGACGGCGGCGGCCCGGAAGGAAGCGCGCAAGCTCATTGATGCCGCGACCGCCGACATCACCGCGAACGCGAGCGACGTCACGCGCGCCGAGACCTGGCGCCTGCGCCTCGCCGAGCGCATCATCAAGCTGCAGAGGTAGGACATGCCCCCATACCGCGTCGGCCTGATCGGCACCGGCCGCATCGGCAGTGAGTTCGAGGACCGCTTCGACCAGCACCCATCGAGCATCGCCGGGGCCTTCAGTGCGCTGCCGGAATGCGAACTGGTGGCCGGGTGCAACCGTGGGCGCGAGCGCCTCGAACGCTTCGGCAAGCGCTGGGGCGTCACGGCGCTCTATCAGGACGTCACGGCGATGTTGGCGAACGAGCGCCTTGACATCGTGGCCATCGCCACGCCGCCGGGTCTGCACCGCGCGCAGGTCATCGCCGCCGCCGAGGCGGGCGCGAAGGGCATCTTCTGCGAGAAGCCGATGGCCCTCTCGCTGGGCGAATGCGACGACATGATCGCCGCCTGCCAGCGGAACGGCTGCCGCCTGCTGGTGAACTGCTCGCGGCGTTGGTCGGGGCTGTTCGAGGCCGTGCGCCGCGACGCGCAGGCCGAGCGCTGGGGGGCGCTGCTCCATCTCGTCGGCTACTGCCAGGGCTGCAAGCCCGTCCCCGAGTGGGAGGCCGACCATGAGGGGCCGATGCTGCACGACGCGGTGCACATGTACGACATCATGCGCTTCTTCGCCGGCGACGTGCAGTGGGTGCTCGGTACGGCGCAGCGGCGCACGCGGCATGAATTGCGCGTGGAAGACACGGCACTGGGGCTACTGCAGTTCTCGTCGGGAGTACAGGGCGTCACGATCGTAGACGAACTGACGGAGCACTCGCACTTCAAGCTCGAGCTGCATTTCGAGCGCGGGCTCATCA
>CAZZDO010000288.1:0-3250 GCA_964653205.1 uncultured Armatimonadia bacterium
AGGCAGATCCGGCTACCGGGGCTGTAGGCAGCCGCCATCCCGACCACTGGAGGGGAAGACACTCATGAAGATCGCACGCATCGCCCCCCTGACCTACACACCGGGCAAGCTGGAATACTTCCAGTTCATCCGCGGCGGCGTGGGCGCCGACTACCACCAGAACCCCGTGTTGCATCAGTTCGCCAACGGCGACGTACTGGTCTGCTGGGGCGCGTATGACTTCGACGAGTGCTCCAACAACACTGTCACGCTCTATTCCGTCTCCCGAGACCGCGGCCTGACCTGGTCCGACCCGCAGGTTTACCTCGCTGACTACCCCGCCGGGCAGTTGGCCGTGACGCTGCTGCGTCTGCGCGATGGCGGCCCGACCTTGATGCTCGTGCAGCAGACGCAGCACGACGAGATCGAGGTGGATGAGGCGCAGCGGGTCGCTACGCGGGGGAGCAACTACTTCGCGAGCCGCACGCGCATCTTCCTACGTCGTTCCACCGACGGCGGACGTTCCTTTGACCACGGGCAGGAAGTGCCGCACCTGAGCATCACAGGCGGCAAGGAGTTGCCGGGCGTCGGCTTCTACGGCGCCGCGGACGAACTGGTCCAGTTGCGCAGCGGGCGCGTCGTGGCCTCGTTCATGTACCTGGACCCGGAGCGCTCGGATCCCGCCGCTGGCCACCAGCACTACGCGGCGGCCTGCCTGCTGTCCGATGACAGCGGCGTCACGTGGCAGCGCAGCAGTGAGATCACCGTGGCTACGCCGCGTGGGGTCATGGAAGTGCAGATCGTGGAGACGGCACCGGACCGCCTCCTCGCCCTGTTCCGCACGAAGGGTGGATGCCTGTATCAGACAGTCTCGGAGGATGGGGGCGAGACCTGGAGCGATGCCGCGCCCTCGCCGTTGGCCGCGCCGGAGTCCATGGCGCGGATGGTCCGGCTGCACAGCGGGAACTTGCTGGTGGTTTGGAACAACGTCTCTTCGACCACCCAGCAGCCTCGCCACCCGCTGGTGGCCGCGGTCTCGCGTGACGGCGGGCAGACCTGGGGCGAGCCTCGGACGATCGCGACCGAGTCCGGCCGCAACCAGCTCAGCAACCACGGGCTCATCCAACTCGACGACGGACGCATCCTGGTGGGGGTCAGTCACTACCGCGATGTTCGTCCCATGACCAGCGATCTGGACATGGCGCTCTTCGATGAGGAGTGGCTCGCGTAGGGTCGCCGCCGGTCGCCTACGTCCCCGGGTGTTTCTCCGCCGGCGCGCCGTTCTCGCGGCTCTTCCCCCGCAGGATCACGTTGTCCTTGATGACGAAGTGCTGGTCGTACCAGTCCTTGTTGTCGTGATCGAAGGGCACGTCCACATCGAAGATGTTGTCGGTGCAGACGAGGTCACGATAGCCGAAGCAGCGGAAGCCGATGCTCTCGCGCGGCTTCTCCGCACCCTCCGCCGCCTTCGCCGCGCCGAGGTAGTTGCCGCTGATGATCCAGCCCGGCGACCGCCATAGCTCCACCGCGATGCCGCAGTCCTCCAGTACGTTCCCCTGGAACACGCCCTTGGGGAACTGCATGAACCAGGCCCCCCGCTCATTCTCCTTGAAGGTGTTGCCCACGACGCTGACGTGGTGCAGTTCGTAGCTCTGCAGGCCGCTCACGCCATAGCGACAGCGGTTGAAGTTGTTCCCGGTCACGGTGACGTATTTCACACCCTTGAGGATGTGCACGCCACCCGTCCAGTTGCCGGTCGTGCAGCCGAGGCCACACTCCTCGAAGTTGCAGCCGCTGACGGTGACGTTGTCCGTGTCGTCCTCGATGTGTACGCCCTGCACGGCGCATTTGTGGAAGGTGCAGCCGGTGATCTGCACGTTCTGGCCGGCCGCGATGCCCACGCCGAAGCCCGACGTGGCCGAGTTGGGGTTGCCGCCCGTATTCTGGAAGACGCAGCCGGAGATCGCGACATTGCGGACGAACTTGCCCTCTCCCTTCTTCGGGAAGTTCAGCTCGATGGCGTCGGAGGCGTTGTCCTGGAAGAGGCAGCCAATGACGCGCACGTTGTCGCCCGAGCAGTTGGCGTCCAGCAGTAGCCCATAGCCGCCCTTGTACAGGTCGCAGCCCTCGATCAGGACGTCGTGGATGTCGGGGACGTTGCTGTCAATGAGGATCGTGCCGCCGGTGATGGTGACGTGGCGGATCTGCACCCGGCGCGCGCCGCTGCCAATGCCGACGGGCACGCAGCGCGGGCCCTCGCCCACCAGCGCCAGGTCGCGCAGCACGGCCTCGCCGCCCAGCTCGACGCCGAAGAGATAGCCCTTGTTGTCCTCGGGGTTGACGCAGCGCAGCGTCGCGCCGGGGCCGGTCAGCGTGGCGTTCCGGAGGTTCAGGCCCTTGTTGAGGAGATACTCGCCGGGCGACAGCGTGACGACCGCGCCGGTCTTGCCCGCCTCGGCCAGCGCGGCCGCGAGGCGCTGGTGCGTCTCTTCGGGCGTCGCGCCGGGGGTGAGATCGGCGTAGCTCGGCGCGACGGCGAGCAGTGCAGCAGCGAGGGAGAGTATGCGGGTCATGGTGGCCCCGATGGCTATCTCAGCGCCGCGAAGATCAGCTTCGCAATGCTGGTGTTGTCTATGTAAGGCCCGCGCATGGGGTCGCGCTGGACGATCATCCGGTTGAAGCCGTCCGCCCCCACGCCCTTCGCGTAGAGCGGGAGGAGGCTGTTGGTGTGATTGCCGGAGTGCCACTCCATGCCGGGCATGCGGCCCTGGCCGTTGCCCACGAGCGGCTTCCACTCCGGGTCGGAGCCGGGGCCCGTCAGATAGCCCGTCTCGTGATCTCCCGTCACAATCAGCAGCGTCTCGCTCCAGTTGCTGTGCCTGTTGACCCACCGGACGACGGCCTCCACCGCCTTGCTGAAGTCAACTTCTTCCTCGATCATCCGGCCCGGCAGGTTGCTGTGGGCGGCCCAGTCAATGGCCCCGCCCTCGATCATGATGCAGAAGCCGTCCGGATCGTTGTCGAGCACATTGAACGCCGCCAGCGTCATCTGTGACAGGTCCGGCACGTTGTCATTGAAGGGCACGGCGAAGGCATCGGCCTTGGTGTCGCCGGCGCGGCCGCTCTGCAGCGTCGAGCCGACCTGCGCGATCCCGGCCACGCGCGTCGGGGTGTCGCCCTCGGCCAGCGCCGCAAACTCCGCCTTCGTCTGGATGAGCTTCCAGGCCTCGGGTGTGCTGTCGCCGTTGGCGTCGCTGGCCAGCGTCCCGGC
>CAZZDO010000288.1:3350-6977 GCA_964653205.1 uncultured Armatimonadia bacterium
TGTACGTCTTCACGCCGCAGGCCATGGCCGTGGCCGCCGCCGCCGAGTCCGTGGGGTTCTTCTTGACGTAGTTGAAGTCGCTCCAGGCCAGGGCGGGATCATAGCCGCCGCCGCTGGCGAAATGAGCCATCCCCACGCGGACGGGGAAGTGCTGATAGGCCCAGCCCTCCGGCGTGCCGAACTGGTACAGGCTCGAGGCCTCGACGTGGTTGTAGCCGCAGCCATCGGAGATCATGACGATGACGTACTTGGGGCGCTGGGCCTGGGCGCAACCGGCCAGCGCGGTCAGCGCGGTGATGGTGATGAGCGTCAGTCGGAGTGTGTGCTTCATGTGATCCTCTCTGTTTTGGCTTCCCCCGGGTGCGTTGTCAGCGCGATGGCCGCGTAGCCCCGCCGGTCCCCGGCGGGTAGAGTATCCCTGTGCGCCGGGGGACCGGCGCACCTACGCGTTGCTCGCGATCCATCTCTCCAGCCACGAGCCGAAGGTCCAGTGCGGGGTGTAGCCCAGAACCTTGCGGGCATGCTCGATGCTGTGGCAGGCCCCGATGCGGTCGGGCAGCGCGATCCCGGCGTCTACCAGCGCCTGAGCCTGCGGGAAGTCGCGCAGGATCAGCGGGGCGGCATTCCACAACAACTGCGCCGAGTCGTCGTGCGTGAAGGTCGTGCCAGCGGTGATGATGATGGGCTCGTTCACAGCGCTGCTGCGCAGGGCCAGCAGGTGCGCCATGGCCACGTCCGTGCGGTGCACGGCGAAGTTGAGCAGGCCAAAGCCAAAGGCCGGGTCCGCCTCGGGCCGGGGGGAGAAGCCCCCGGGCCGCAGGGCCAGCCACTTGAGCCCGGCCGTCTGCTGATACATTCGACAAAACTGTTCCCCCACGTGTTTCGTGATGCTGTACAGCGAGTCCGTCGGGCGGCACGGCACCGTCTCGTCCCAGGGCAGCGGCGCGTCGGGGGCCACGTTGTAACCCTGGGCGGAGACGCTACTGGTGTAGATCAAGCGCTGCACACCGGCCCGGGCCGCCTCGGCGGCGAGGTTGTGCGTCCCCTTGATGTTCAGGTCCAGGTACTGCTGGCTCGTGTACTGCTTCCACGGGTGAATGGCGGCAATGTGCAGGACCTGGTCAATGCCGTCACACAGGCCGGTCGTCTGCTCGTCGTTGCTCAAGTCCGCCGCCACGAATGGGTGCGGCGAGCCCTCGGGCGCGGCGACCAGGTCGGTCAGGAGCAGGTCGTGTCCCTCGGCCGCCACGAGTTGCGTGACGAGCTGCCCCAGGACTCCCGCCGCGCCGGTAATGAGCACTCGCATGATCGGATGGTCCTCTCTGGTCGCTGCCGGCCTGTTCCTCCCCGGTCCCGCCGTCACCTCTGCAGGAAGAGGACCCTCCCGCGGGGAAATGTGCTCTGACAGCCGGGAACGTCCCGCGCTTCCCGGCACCCAACCACAGCATGGCCAGGCTCCTCCACATCTACCGCCGCTACTATCCCGACGAAGGCGGGATCGAGTGGACCATGCGTGCGTTCTGCGAGTACCTGGCCGGGCAGGGCCATGAGGTCGCGGCGCTCGTAAGCTCGCGCTACCCCTGGACCGTGCGCACCACCGTCAATGAGGTCAGTGTGATCCGCTGCGGCAGCGTGGGCACGGTCGCCAACACGCCGATCTGCCCGCCGATGCCGCACTGGATCCGGCGGCTGCGGCCCGACCTGATCGAGCTGCACCACGCGTACCCGTACGGCATGTGGGCGCTCAAGCGGGCCGGCTATCGGGGGCGGCTGATCGTCCACTACCATTTCGACATCTCACGCTTCGGCAAGCTGCAGAAGCTCATCATGCCCCTGCTGCGCGAGACGCTCGGGCGCGCCGACGCCATCTTTGTCAACTCCCGCAGCTACGCGGAATCCTCCCCGGTGCTAGGCGATTTCCTGGACCGGTGCGTCTACTTGCCCGCCGGGGTGGACCCACGGCGCTTCGACCTGACCGAGGCACAGGCGCAGCGGGTGGACGAACTGCGGCAGCCGGGGCACTTCCGCGTCCTTTTCGTGGGGCGGCTGTCGCACTATAAGGGTATTGAACATCTCGTTGCGGCGATGGGCGGGGTGGACGGGCACCTGTACATCATCGGGCGCGGGCCGCTGGCGACGAAGCTGTCGGCGCAGGCGCTCGAACTGAACACGATCGAGCGCGTCCACCTGCTAGGGCGCGTGGAGCACGATGAACTGGTGGCGCAGTACCATGCGGCGGATGTGGTGGTGCTCCCGTCGGTGTCGCGGGGGGAGTCGTTCGGCGTGGCACAGGTGGAGGCCATGCTGTGCGCGACGCCGGTGATCTGCAGCGACCTGCCCGGCGTGTGTGAGGTGGGCATCCCCGGCGAGACGGTGTGCCTGGTGGGGCCGGGCGATGTCGCCGCCCTGACGGCCGAACTGAACCGCCTGGCCGCCGACGAGGCCCTGCGGCTGGAGATGGGGCAGGCCGGGCGGGCCCACGCCCTGGCCCGGTATGATGTCGAGCGAGTCAGCGCGCAGCGGTGGGAGGTCTACCGGCGGCTGCTGGGGCAGGGCTGATGGCGTGCGGCAACGAGGAGTCCCTGATCCGTTGTCGAACATGACTGTCCGGAGGTAAGGCCGATGCATCCTGCGCTGCTGTGGATGATTGCGGGGCTGGCGCTGCTGATCGTGGAGTTAGTGGTCGGCTCGTTCTTCCTGATGTGGATTGGGGCGGGGGCGCTGCTCACCGCCCTGGTGGCCGTGTTCGTACCCTCGGCATGGGTGCAGTGGCTGTTCTTCGCATTGGCCTCAATCGTGCTGCTCCTCGCGACGCGCCCGCTGGCCCGCAGCATCCACGGGCGGGTCACCGTGCCCTCCAATGTGGACAGCCTCAAGGGGCAGGAGGGGCAGGTGCTCGAGGAGATCAACCCGCGGCTGAACACGGGACGCATCCGGGTGCGGTCCGATGAGTGGCGCGCCCGCAGCGCGGAGATCATTCCCGTCGGCGCCCACGTCGTCATTGACGGCATCGAGGGCACGACGTTGCAGGTCCATCCCGCCGACACTCAACCGGACCCGGAGGTCTAGACATGGAAGGCCCAACCATCTTTGGCGTAGTCGTCCTGGCGATCCTGGTGATGGTCGTCATCGGCAAGTCCCTGTGTGTCGTGCGGCAGTACCAGCGGGGACTGATCGAGACGTTCCGGAAGTACAGCCGCACCGCGCAGCCCGGCCTCACCATCGTGTTCCCCTTCGTGCAGTCCATCACGTTCGTGGACATGCGCGAGACGGTGCTCGACGTGGCGCCCCAGACGGTCATCACGTCCGACAACGCCACCCTCACCGTGGACGCCGTGATCTACTTCGAGGTCACCGACCCGGTGCGCAACGTCTACAACGTGACGGACTTCCGGATGGCGGCGATCAAGCTGGCGCAGACGAACCTGCGCAACATCCTGGGCGAGATGAAGATTGACGAGGCGCTCACCTCACGCGAGCGCATCAATGCGCAGCTCCGGCAGATCATGGACGACGCGACGGACAAGTGGGGCGTGCGGGTGACGCGCGTGGAGCTGCAGAGCATCGAGCCGCCGCGCGACATCACCGAGGCGATGAGCCGGCAGATGAAGGCCGAGCGCGACAAGC
>CAZZDO010000289.1:0-6961 GCA_964653205.1 uncultured Armatimonadia bacterium
CATCATCGCCATCCTGGCGGCGATTCTCTTCCCCGTGTTCGCCAAGGCCCGCGAGAAGGCGCGCCAGGCGAGTTGCTCGTCAAACCTCAAGCAGATTGGTCTCGCCTGCGCCATGTACTCGCAGGACTACGACCAGCGGTATGTGCCCAAGTGCCTGGACCGTTCGGCGGCGGACATGAGCCGGTACTGGTACTACCTGATCATGCCGTACATGAAGAACGAGCAGATTCTGCTCTGCCCGAGCCGCCCGTGGGGCAAGGCCAAGTGCACCTGTGGCGGCGGCGAGGACCGGCCGAACAACCCCTCCTACGACATGCCCTGCAGCGCCGGTGGCAACTCCATGGGGATCATCGGGGCCGGGCGCAGCGAGACCGAGGTGCAGGCGCCCTCGACCACGATCTACATCAGCGACATCTACTGCTCGGCCACGACCATGAGCACGACGGCGGCCGACGGGGTCGTCACCCGCATGTCCTACACCACCTCCAAGCGGCACAACGACGGCTACAACGCCGTCTACGCCGACGGCCACGCCAAGTGGCAGAAGGAAGCGCTGTACGGGTTCTGGACGATTGACCCGAACGACTGAGGCTGTCTCATCACGCCTCCGGGCCTAGTCGGTGCGCTCGGTCTCATCGGGCTCCGGTGTTGGGAGTGCCGCCACAATCCAGTCAATGAAGCGCTCGGCCTGTTTCATGATGCGTTGAGCAGCGGACGCGTCGAGCTGCCGACCGGAGTATTGCGCCAGCGACTTGGCCTGCAGAACGTCGGCAAGCTGGTGCGCCTTGCGTGTGGCCTCGGGCTCGAATCGAGTGCCGCGGCAGGCGCGGCGCAGGACGGCGACGGCCTCGGTGTGCGCCTCCCCCGCCGCCCGCTCACCGAGGTGGAAGAGACAGAAGGCATCGTTGGCCGCGATGACGGCGTGAACCGCGTTGCTGACGGCCTGATTGGTGTAGCCCGGGGCATCAATGGCTCGGGCTACTTCCCAGAACCGCCGGGCCTCGCGAAGGAAGCTCTGCCAAGTCGCCACGTCAGTCTCAGCCCCTCCAGGGAATCGCCGTGCAGCCAGATGCCGTCACGCACGACGTTGTGCCAGAACTGGTCCCCCGTCTCGTCCCACTCGCGCACTTCGTTCAGGCCGGCGACATGCCAGGATAGCGCCAGGCCGTGGTGTTCGGCCAGATCAAGGCAGGCGTCCCTGACGTGGGCCTCCGTCGGCTCGTCTCTCGCCTCGACAATGACGAGCAGATCGGTGTCACTGCCGGGTCGCGCCTCCCCCCTCGCCTCGCTGCCGAACAGGATGAAGGCGCGCGCCTCAGGGACGGTCCGGGCCAGTTCCGTCAACACCAGGCGCGTCCGGAGCTCCTCTGCCTCGAACAGCTCCTGGAGGCCCTGGAGCACCGGGGCTGCTCGGTCGCGCACCGCATACGTCGCCGCCCTGCCATGGTCCTGCCTGGTCAGCACGCCCGACGCCACCAGAGCTTGCAGCGCCCGGTGCGCAGGGCTGTGGGCCAGGCCCGCCCGGCGCTCGATCTCGCGCCCGCTCAACGGCTCGTTGACGCGGAGCACCGCGCGGAGCACGGCCACCTTGGCGGGTGATGACAGGATGTCGTCCAGGGGTCTGCGGAGCCACATCTGACGGTCCCTGAGTCGGGGAGTAGTGGTCTCATATAAGACCATATGGTCCAAGTTAGGACCATTCTATGCCTCCATTCCCGCGCCGTCAAGCGCATTCACTCCGGCACGCTGATCGGGTACCCCCCGTACCGCTCCCGCATCTCCTTCATCGTCATCAGGTTCTCGAACTTCGTCCCCACGGCAAGCGAATGGGTGGCGCCGAGGATGAACCCGCCGCCGGGCGCGCCCCACCTGATTGCGTACCTCACGTCGCTCTCGATGTCCGCCGGCGTGCCCAGGATCAGGTGCTCGTTCCACACTCCGCCCCACAGCACCAGCTGGTCCCCGTACAGCTCCTTGAGCCGTTTCATGTCCATCCCGCCGGAGGCCTGGATGCCCTCGTAGCCCTCGTAGCCGCCCTCGATCATGCAGTCCATCGCCTCCCACACGCAGCCACAACAGTGCTTGAGGACCCGCAGCCCCAGCGCCTTGGCCGCGGCGGTGTACTGCTGCCACCAGTAGACGACGTGCTCGCGGAGGATCTGCGGGCTGGCGAGCAGGCCGGTCGAGCTGCCCAGGTCGCCGCAGGGCATGACGCTGTCGTAGCCCATCTCGGCGTAGAGGGGGAGTTGGCGGATGACGTGCTTGGCGGATAGCTCCGTGAGCTTGGCGTGGAGTTCCGGATGGAGGGCCATGTTCAGGTAGCGCTCTTCGTCATCGCGGCCGATCATCGGGAAGCCGATGTCGCCGATGCAGATGTTGAACCAGTGGGTGGTCTTGAGGCGGTCCATGGCCGCCCGAGCGGCTTCCCACACCGAGTCATCCGGCCGCTGCAGCGGCGTCGCGTCCAGGCGGTCAATCTGCTCCTGAAGCTGCTCGACGGTCGGCGGCTGATAGGGCCGGCTCTTGTTGATCTTGTACATGCACAGGTCGTGGGTCGTCTTGGAGATGCGGTACAGGTTGCCGCCGCCGTCCTCGAACGTCTCGTGGTCGAGCTGCTTCATCGGCGTGTCCTGGGCGCCTTTGGCCGGGCTCATGCCGATGGTGACGATGTCCATGCCGAGGGCTTCGACGAGATCGGGGATGTCGCGCGCGTAGGAGGCGACGACCTCATCCCGCCGGCCCTCCCACATCGCCCGCGTCTGCTTCATCTTGCCCTGCACGAGGCTTTCGCGCCCCAGGACCATCTCATAGGTCGTGTAGTCAATCGAGTGCTCGCCCCAGGGGACGAGGTCGGGCTCTTCGAAGTTGAGGGTCTTGGCGACGCGTTCGCGTGGCAGCATGGGTGTCTCCGGGTTGGGTGTGTTCAGGGCTGTAGCGTCGCCTGGATGGCCTCCAGGCGCTTCTGCCAGACCTGTTGGTGCTCGTTCTTCATCTTCGCCGCGAAGTCGGCGGGTTCGCAGTGCAGGAGGTCCACCTTGCGCGACATGATGTCATCGAGTGGCTTCACCGCCTCCTGCAGGGCGGCGAACGCCTGCTGCCGGGCTTCCGGGCCCGCCGCGCAGGTGAGGTCGTAGGCGCTGCGCAGGACGCGCACCAGTTGCACGGCGTACTGTGATTCCAGGATCAGCTCGGGTCGGCCGATCGTCTCGGCCAGGGCCAGGGCCTGCTGGTACTGCGCGAGGCGCTCGGCAAAGCCCTCCACCTTCGGGAAGGCCCACAGCAGGTTGCCGCCCAGGGGCACTGGCTTGCTCTCTTTGAGGGCAGTGGCGACGGAGGCCCAGTCGGCGAAGACGCTTCCGGCACTCTGAATGAACATCGTGTTGCCCGGATCCATCAGCACGACCCAGTCGGCCGCCTGCTCGGGCTGCGGCAAGCCCTCCCGCGTAGCCCAGGCCAGGGCGAACTGGCGGAGGTCACGCCCCTGCAGGTTCCATGACCACTCCGCCAGCGCGCTGATCTGCTGGCTGAACACCGCCCGGTGATAGGCCGCCGAGGTGTACAGGTAGCTGATGGCATAGGCGCCCCGGAACTTGCGCTCCTGCGTCTTCTGCAGGAACTGGCGCATCCAGGAGGGGTAGGTCGTCAGGCCGGTGTAGCCGCCGCGGGCCAGGTACGGCGCCGCGTAATCGCCGATCCATCGGCCCTGCGCCGCTGCCTCGACATAGGGGTCGGTGGTGCCATAGACGATCTCGGCCTTGACGTCCGGCGGGAGCATGGCGAGGCACTCGCGCGAGGCCTGCAACTCCACCGGCGTGCGCCGCAGGGTAAAGAAGACGCGCAGGCGCAGCTTCGGGTACTGCTTGCGGACTTCCTCGAACGCGGCGAGGGTGGTTTTCGTCTCGAGCTGGAACTGCCCGGTCTTCATGCACTCGTCGCATTCACACTGGGCGTAAAACTCGGTGAGCCAGACGCTGACCTCCTCGCCGCCCTGCTCGCCGGCGCCGCGCAGCCAGTCGGCGATGATCTGCTGCAACTGCGGGTTGGAGGCGCAGGGGGCGGTGGCCCCATCCACCTTGTACTTGTACGGGCACTTCGCCTTCTCGCCCTTGCCCACCAGCTCGGGGTAGGCCTGGTTGAGGCCGTGGCGGTGCAGGAAGTTGAGGTGGGTGCTGGTGAGCACGGGGTTGAAGGCCCGCGCCCGGGCGTCGGCCAGGAACTGCGGGGCCACCGGCCTGATGCGCACGGGTTTGCCGCGCTCGATCGTCTCCATGTACGTCGGGACCTTGGCGAAGTTGAGCTTCATCTCCGCCAGCCAGGGGATCAGGTCCAGCGGGAAGTTCCACAAGCCGCGCTCTTCCAGGTCCGGCCAGTCGGTGACCGTGCACAGGGGAATCGTGGCCTCGGTCGCGGTGAGCTTCGGGGCGAGCAGCTGCGCAAGCGTGCGGCTGCCATAGAAGACGCCGCGAGGGTCGAGGGCGGCGACGAGGAGACAATGGTCGCCGTCGGGCCGGATGAGGTAGGCCTGCGCCTTGTGGGGCAACGTGGACAGGCGCGCGGCGTCCGGCACGGTGTGCCCCAGGAGTTGGCCCCGCGCGTCCACGAGGCCCAGGACGATCTCGAAGGCGGGGGTCGGTGGCTGCGCCGTCAGGGACGGGGCGAGCGCCACCGTGCGGGCGATGTCGCCCAGACCCGGGCCGACTGTGACGCGCACCTGCGCGAGGGGCACCGTCACCGCCGCGGGGAGACTGACCTCATGCGGCAGGGGCAGGACGTGGTTGAGCCACTGCTCCTGCTCCGCCGGGCCGACCGGCGCCGCCGTGACGGGAACCGCTCCCAACGACAGCAGCCCAAGGCAGAGGAAGGGCCGGATCATGTGATGTCTCCCGGGGGGGGCAGGTGCTGACGGCGGCGACGGCGGAATGACTCCGCGGCCGGCCGCCATCATTGCGAACTGAGGTCGTGTTCCATGGACCCCCGCCGATTCCTGCCCGTCACGCTGATGCTGCTGTGTCTGAGCCCCGCCCTCGCCCACTGGGACGATCACAAGGAACTGCCCGACTGGGCCCGGCGGGGGTACTGCCAGTGGGGCCACGGGGCTAACATCAACGGGCGCATCAAGTGGACCGCCAACGGCTTCGGCGTGGATGTGCCCAACGCGAAGCTGCTGCTGTATTGCGGGCGCAACCTGATGCAGACGATCAGCTATCTTGACCCGGAGGCTCAGCGGATCGGCGAGGGCGCCGGCATCAAGCGGCAACCGTACATCTGCAGCAAGACCATCTGGTGGCGCAGCGAGTTCCCGAAGGCGCCGCAGCTCGAGAAGTGCACGGTGCTCAGGCCCGACGGCAGCCGCGTGCTGCTGTACAACAACCCGGAACGGTACGGCGGGTGCTACAGCAGCCCGATCTGGCTGGACTATGTCGAGAAGCGCGTGGACAGCCTGATGGGCGGGCAGACGGCGGACAAGCCGGCCCCGGGCGGGCGGATCGACTCCATCTTCTTCGACAATGCGAGTAACTACGACTGCTACTGCCCCGACTGCCAGGCGCAGTTCAGGACGTACACGAAGGAGAAGTTCGGCACCGAAATGTCGCTGCTGCCGCCGCGGCCACAGGACCCCACGTGGCGCTTCGCCCGGCAGATGTTCGACGCCGACACCGCCGTGCGGTTCTTCAAGGAGCTGCGGCGCTACACCCACGAGAAGTACGGCCCCGGTATCCTGATCTCCCCGAACATCAGCGTCGGGTACGGGTGGAGCAGCTATCTCGTCAACCAGGGCGCGACGGACCTCGTGATGATCGAGGAGGGCTTCACCTTCCCGCCGACAGACAGCACGGTGGTCAAGTACAAGCTGGGGCTGGCGGCATCGCACGGCAAGACCACGGGGCAACTGCTGGGGCTGGCGCAGACGCTGCGGCGAGTACGGGCGCTGGCCCTGGACAAGAACAACGAGATGGGCATTCTGGAGTCGTTCGTCTACCCCGAGGAGCACAAGTTGGCGCTGGCCGAAGCCATGGCGACCAACGGCACGTGCCAGGTATCGTTCGCCTTGCGCGAGCAGAAGATCACGGCCAATGACGAGCCGTACCAGGTGCAGAACCGCGACGCGATCCATCAGTACGCGGAGTTCCACAAGCGGCACCTGCCGCTGCTCGACCTGGCGCAGCCGGGGGCGAAGGTCGCGGTCGTGCATGCGCTCATCACGGAACTGGGCTTCCGCAGCACCCGCCATGCGCTCAAGCAGGCCACCGACGCCCTGCAGCGAGTCGGCGTGCCGTATGAGATCCTGATCGAGGAGGACCTCACGCCCGAGCAGTTGCACGGCTACAAGCTGCTGTTCATGCCCGAGGTGCGATACCTGAACGCGGAGCGCTGCCGGGCGGTCGAGGACTGGCTGCGGCAGGGCGGGACCCTCGTGCAGATCGGGTCGCTGGCGCAAGCGACGGAGCTGAACCAGCCGTACCCGGAGGGGCAGGCGCCGTTGATCGGCCAACTGACGAAGGGCGAGCCGCAAGCCGCGGGAACAGGGCACACATGGTGGCCCGACAAGCCCCTGGACGAGATGGCGGCGGCCGACATCCTGGCGCAACTGCAGCGGCTGGCCGGGCCGTTGGAACACGTCTCCGGCGCCACGCGCATCTTCTGCAACCTGCTGGAGAGCCACGACGGCAAGACGCGGATGGCGCACCTGGTCAACTCCGATGTCACCTACGACCTCACGCCCACGGGAGATGTGCAGGATGACGACGGGACCTCCGAGGCGCGGACGTTCCTGTCCACCACGACGGCGCGCGTGCGGAAGGTGCTGCTGACGCCCGACCCGGCGAAGCTCGCGGGGCAGAGCCTCAAGTTCATGGCGGCCACGTGTGGTGTCGCGACCGATGCCTTCTCGCTGGTCGTGTCGCTCAACGGGCAGGACATCAAGACCTTCACGGGGTCGGAGTTGAACGAGGCGACGTGG
>CAZZDO010000290.1:0-3961 GCA_964653205.1 uncultured Armatimonadia bacterium
GTATGGCATCGGCGACATGCTCGGCTCGGGGATCTATGCCCTCATCGGAAAGGCCGCCGGCCTGATGGGCAACGCCGTCTCGCTGGCGTTCCTCGTCAGCATGGTCGCGGCGGTGCTGACGGCGCTGTCGTACGCGTGCCTGGGGTCACGCTACCCGCGCGCCGCCGGAGCAGCGTATGTCACCCAGCGCGCCTTCCGCCGCCCCGCCCTGTCGTACTTCATCGGCCTGATGGTCATGGCCTCGGGCCTGACCTCGATGGCGACGCAGTCCCGCGCCTTCTCGGAGTACTTCTCGGTGTTCGTCGGCGACGTGCCAAGGGCCGTGCTCGTGGTCGGGTTCCTGCTGGTGCTGACGATCGTGAACTTCTGGGGCATCCGCGAGTCGGCGTGGCTCAACGCCGTGTGCACGATTGTGGAGGTCTCCGGCCTGCTCATCATCGTGTGGGTCGGGTGGCGGTTCTGGGGGAACGTGAACTATCTCGAGCCGGCGCTGCCCACGGCGGGCGCCACGCTCGCGGCGCTGTCGCCGGTGCTGATCCTGCAGGGCGCGGTGCTGACGTTCTACTCGTTCATCGGCTTCGAGGACATGATCAACGTCGTAGAGGAAGTGAAGGACCCGCGGAAGACGTTCCCGCGCGCCATCATCATCGCCATGGCCTGCGTGACGGTCCTGTACATCGCGGTGGCGATCACGGCGGTGTCGGTGGTGCCGCATGGCGAGCTGGCGGCGTCGAAGCAGCCGCTGGTGGAGGTGGTGCGCCGGGCTGCCCCGGCCTTCCCGCCGATCATCTTCTCGGCCATCGCCCTGTTCGCCATCACCAACACAGCATTGCTCAACTACGTCATGGGGTCGCGGCTGGCGTACGGCATGGCCTGCCAGGGGCTGCTGCCGCGCTACCTCAAGGCCATCCACCCGCGGCGCTTCACGCCCCATCTGGCGATCATCACGCTCTTCGCCATCGTGCTGGTGCTGGGCGTGACCGTGGACATCACTCCGCTGGCGAAGGCGACCAGCGTGCTGCTGATGGCGGTGTTTGTGGTCATCAACGGGGCGCTGGTGGTGCTCAAGCACCGGCCGGGGGAACCGCGGGGAACGTTCGAGGTGCCGCTGGTCGTGCCGATCGGGGGGATCGTGATCTCGGGGCTGCTGCTGGCGCACTCGAAGCTGCCGGAGTTGAAGCTGGCGCTGATCCTGCTGGTGGGGATCGCGGCGCTCTACTTCATCATTCGCCCGAAGGCCGTGACGGAAGACACGTTCATCATGGAAGGATGAAGTCGGAAGTATGAAGTATGAATGATGGGCAGCGGCAAGCTCGTTGGCCCGCCGCAGCTTCATACTTCATCCTTCGTACTTCATACTTTCCAGTAGCCCCATCGTCTCGCTGCAGCCGTACGCCGTGGCGCCGTATTCCTTGCCCAGGGACTCCTTGCCAAACCACGGGGCGTCTTCGCCCGTCAGCAGCGCCGACAGCTCCTCCTGCAGGCGCGCGAACTTCGCCGCCCAGGCCTTGCGCAGGATGCGCAGTTGCTCCTCGTCGCCGGTGAGCACGACGCTGTTGCGCAGGGCCATCATGATGACCCCGAACTGGCGCATGAGCTGCGTGGCCGGGCACGACGTGTAGCGCCAGTCGCTGTCCTGCTCGCGCCACGTGTCGTTGTTCAGGTGCGTGACGGCGCGGCGGATGGCTTCCGGGATGCGCTCATCCCCGGTCAGGCCGTAGTAGCGCGCCAACCCGTTGACCCGCACGGCGCTGATGAACCCCGCCTCCCCCACGTGCTTCTTCGTCTCGCAGTAGCAGTGCCCCCACGGCAGTTCGTAGAGCCACCCGCCGCAGTTGGGGTCCTGCTCTTCGAGGGCGTCGTCGGCCAGGCGGCGCATCGCGACCAGCAGGCGCTCGGAGGGGGCGACATCGTAGCATCCGGCCAGCGCGAGCATGGTCCAGCCGTTGACGCGGCCGCAATGATCCCAGCCCTTGAACCGGTAGGCTTCCTCTTCGATGAGCGCGCACAGGTTCTCGCCGACCTGCTGCAGCGCCTCGCGCACCCACGGGTCGCCGGTGAGGAGGTAGTGGTAGGCCATGCCCTGGGTGAACACGTGGCCGAGGTTGTTGGGCTCCAGGCACAAGTAGGGGTTCGGGCGGTCGTGGCCCTGCTCGCGGTAGAAGCCCACGTACAACTCGCGGATCTGCTCGACCGCGTGGAAGCCGCCGACGTGGCCGATGGTGTGCTGGTGGACGACGCCCGGCCGCGCGGGGAGGTGGTGCCCGAGTTCTTCCTGGTAGTAGCGCGCGAGGTCGCCGTTGGCGGCATGCACGACGTCCACTTCGGCCATGTGGCGGGCAGTGATGTCGCCGGCGCGCAGGTATTTGGGGTCGCCCGTGCGGGCGAACTGCACCAGCATGTGCAGCGGCGTGTCGTATTCGTGGTTGCCCCAGTTGCTGCGGCGTTCGCCCCACCAGTCGCCCCAGTTCATCGCCCCGTAGTCGCGGTGCTTGGCCAGGGACATGATGTAGACGTCGAAGAGCTGTTCGGCCCATGCGTCGTAGGTACTGGTTGCAGGGCCGGCGGGCATCTGCGGCCCCCAGACGCCCGTGGCGAGGGCCGCGGCAGGGTCGGCGGAGACGACGAGGGGGAAGTCGGCGGCTTCGGCCAGCGCCGGGCCGTCGCCGCCGGGGTCGAGCCAGACCTGCCAGCGCCGCGACTGTCCGATGCGCAGGCGGTAGTGGTCGCCCTCGAACAGGTAGTCATGCTTGTACCACGGGTCCATGTGGTCGAACATGCCCGCCGCGAAGGGCGGGAACAGCTCCAGCGAGAGCCCCTCTTCGTCCACGGTGAAGCCCTTGGGCCACTGCTGCCAGAAGTCGCGGAGGGCGAGGGCGAACTGCCCGGGCACTGCGGCCCAACCGGGCGCGCGGCCCGGGTGAATCTCGCCGTTGAGAGCGAGTTGCTCGTCGTCCACCTGCACGAGGCGCACCGGCAGGGAGGCCTCGGCGGCGGCGCCGAGGGCGGCTTCCGTCAGGGCTGCGTCCGGGCGGAAGACCAGCCGCAGGCGGCGCAGGCGCTGGATCAGGCCCTGGTCGGCGTTCATGATGACGAGGGGCTCGAGCAGCAGCCGCGACAGCCCGGCGAAGGCGCTGACCCACAGGCGGAAGTCGAACCAGCGGTCGCCGGTCTCATCGCGGAAGGCGCCCGCGAGGCAGAGCGTGCCGCGGACGGGGCCGGCCGTCGCGACGGTCGTCGCGTCGGCCTGGGCGCGCCAAATGACGCCGCGGTCGTCCTCGACAAGGAGATCAATCGCCAGGCCGTCGCCGAGGCGGAGGAGGCTGTCGCTGCCGATGCTGACGACGGTGGCGTTCCCGACGTGCAGGCCATCTGCAGTGGCAGAAACCGGCTCGTCCGACACAACCGGCACGCCGCCGTCCCAGCGCAGGGCGTAGTCCAGCGCCCCTTCCGCCGGCGGGGCCGCCAGGAAGTCCAGCAGCACCCATTTGGCCGAGCCGTCGGGCCATGTGGCGAGGACCTCCGCCTGCACGGGCACAGCGGCGCCGGAGGCGTCCGTCAAGGCAAAGGCTGCGTCAGAAGGCGCGGTGCCCTCAGCCAATGGCACGCCCCCGCGCACGGGGCGGAGGGCGGCGAGGGTGGGGGTGCCGTACACGCGCAGGTTGAGTTGGTCCATGGGCAAGTCTCCGAGGTGATGGCGTAGTGCGGGCGAGCGGCGCGGCCGTTCCTGGGAGCGCCGGCTTCCAGCCGGCAGCCGTTCGACAACCCACAGGCATGCGAGGCACGCCGGCCCCTTCGGGGCGGACGACCCCGGGAAGGGAAGGAGGGGCGCCCTGAGTCCACGGGCTTACGCCCGTGGCAAGGTACGTCGGCCCCTTCGGGGCGAACGGCACGACCGTTCCCGTTCCCGTTCCCGTTCCCGATTCCCGTTCCCGATTCCCGTTCCCGATTCCCGTTCCCG
>CAZZDO010000290.1:4061-6960 GCA_964653205.1 uncultured Armatimonadia bacterium
TTCCCGTTCCCGATTCCCGTTCCCGATTCCCGTTCCCGATTCCCGTTCCCGGTTCCCGATTCCCGCCGTTCGTCGTTCCTGCCCTACTTCACGTACCACGCGTTCGTGGTCGCGAACTCCGGCCACTGGCCGTACAACTCAGCCGTGAGCCAGTCCCCCGGCTTCAGCGGCACCGTGACCTCCACCCGCGCGGCGTTGCTTTGCAGCGTGATGGCTTCCTGGCCGTTGATGACCAGCACGAGGCGTTCGAGGGGGCGGTTGGCGAACAGCTCAGCCTTGAAAGGGATGCTTTCGCGGCCGTTGGCGGCAATCTCGCTGCCTGGCGGCTGGTCGTCGAGAGTGGCCAAGAGGAGCGGGCCGTTGGTCACGAAGCCCCGCCCAGCCTTGACGGCAGCCTGTACGGCCTGTGGGGTCGTCTCAGGCAACTGCAGGTAGGTGCGGTAGAACCCGGTGTGCAGGCCCTTCCAGCCCCACGGCACGATGGTCTTCTCGACATCCACCATCGCCATGAGCATCGCGGCGCGCCTGTCGAGCTGCACGGCCTTTTCCGGGTGCTGCAGCAGGTCGCGACCGAGGGTGTTGAAGTTGTCGTGGTTGTCCGAGTTGCCGACAACGGCGACGCGCCGGCCCTGGGACAGCATCGCGTGCCAGGCCTTGCGGCCCTGCACCATGTCGAAGATGCCGCCGTAGGGCGGGATGCTGCCGTTGAGGATCTCCCAGGCGTCGTAGTCGCGGACGTCGGGGGCCTGGTAGGTCATTGTCGGGGCGCAGGGATGGGCGACAATGGCAAAGCCGCCCTGGGCGTGGATCCTGCCGAAGATGTCCAGGAAGGTCTCGGGCCCCGCGACGATGTTGCTGACGACTTGTGGGCAGTTGACGCTGAGGATGTGGCCGAGCCGGGTGGTCACTTCCTGGCCGCGCAGGGGCAGGAACGCGCTGTTGGCCGTCGCCAGCCACGGCTCATGCTGAGCGACGTTCTCGTGGTCGGTCAGGGCGGCGATGTGGAGGCCCTCGGCCTGGCAGTCAAAGGCGACCTGGGCGGGGGGCTGCTTGCCGTCGCTGAAGGTGGAGTGCATGTGCAGGTCCGTGCCGTAGTAGCCACGGGCAGGCATGTCCACCAGGCGCGTGAGGAGCAGCTCGAGGCGTTCCCCGCCGCGGGCTTCGCGCTCGGCAATCGTCCATTCGGGGCCGTGGGTCGCCAGGACCTTGAGCAGGCCGTCAGGCACTTCGGCCTTGAAGGTCCCCTGCGGGTCGGTGTACAACACCACCGAGGCTTTGGTTTCGGGCTGCACGATGAGCAGGCGGGCCGGCAAGGGCTCGCCGGTGACGGCCTTGACCTGCCCGGACAGCTCGGCCGGCCAGCCCAACGTGGCCACAAGCAGGACGGCCAGGGCCAGACAGGGAATTGTGACGTAGCGTTTCGTCGGCAGAGAAGTGATCATGTCGCCATTCATCCGTTTCCTACGCTTTGCCAAGAACTACCGGGGCAGCCTCGGGGTGGCGTTGGCGCTGGTGTTCGTCACCACCGGCCTGACGCTGCCGATGCCGGCGCTAGTCGGCACGATGATTGACAAGGTCGGGATTTTCGAGGGCCTCAAGCAGGCCGGCGCGGCCAATCTGGACGCCATCCGTCAGGACGCCTGGGCCTATGTGATCCAGATCTGTCTGATCATGGTGGCGCTGGCGGTGCTGGGGGCGTGGATCGGTTACGTGCGCCAGATGCTCATCACGTACGTCGGCAACCGCATCGTCTACGACGTTCGACGGCGCGTCTTCCGGCACCTGCAACACCTCTCGTTGCGCTACTACGAGTCGAACCCGCACGGCCGCATCATGGCGCGTGTGCTGTACGACGTGGACGCCATCCAGCAGGTGATCTCCGGCAGCCTCGTCGAGATCATCAGCAACCTCGTGACGGTCATCGTCATCATCGTGATGTTGTTCACGTTCAACTGGAAGCTGGCGTTCCTGGCGGTCGGCATCTTGCCGCTGTACGTGCTCAATTTCCTGGTCGTGCGCGGCAAGATCCGACAGGCCGCCGCCGAGAGCCGCGATCAGTACACCGAGATCTACTCGACCCTGTCGGAGTCCATCTCGGGCATCAAGATCATCATGTCGTTCGCGCGCGAGAGCGCCGAGGCGCGGCGGTTCATCAACGAATGCCGCCAGGCCATCCACCTGAACATGCGGGCCGGGCACTGGCGCGCGCTCTTGGGCATCGGCGCCAACCTCCTGACCGTCCTGGCCAACGTCGCGGTCCTGCTCATCGGCGCCCGCGAGGTGTTGACGACCGGACGGATGACCATGGGGGAGCTGATCGCCTTCCGCACCTACCTGGCGATGCTCTACACCCCCATCATCGCCCTGGTCACGGTCAACGACACGATCACGACCGTGATGACGGCCGTGGAGCGCATCTTCGAGACGCTCGACACTGTACCGGACCTGACCGAACGCCGCGACGCCATTCGTCTGCAGCGCGTGGAGGGCCGGGTCGAGTGCGAAAAGGTGGACTTCTCCTACGAACCGGGCGAGATGGTACTCGAAGACATCAACTTCGTGGCCGAACCGGGGAGTTCCACGGCGCTCGTCGGCCCCAGCGGCTCGGGCAAGACGACCCTGGTCCATCTCATCCCACGTTTCTACGACCCCACCGGCGGGCGCATCATCCTCGACGGCCTGGACCTGCGCGATGTGACGATCAGTTCGCTGCGCAACAACATCGGCATGGTCATGCAGGAGAGCTTCCTGTTCATGGGCACGTTGCGCGAGAACATCAAGTACGGCCGGCCGGAAGCCAGCGATGAGGAGGTCGTCCAGGCCTCCATCGCGGCGAACTGCCATGACTTCATCATGGAGTTCCCCGACGGCTACGAGACGCTCGTGGGCGAGCGCGGCA
>CAZZDO010000291.1:0-1645 GCA_964653205.1 uncultured Armatimonadia bacterium
CGAGGCCACGCGCGGCTGCACGACCGACGCCGAGAAGGCCCGCGCCATCTGGGAATGGGAGCGCAAGCATCGCTTCCACGCCTGCACGTGGGATGGCGAGTGCGACGACGCGGTCAAGGTGCACAACGTGTACGGCTACACGCTGTGCGGCGATGATGCCATCATCATTGACGACATGTTCCGCGCGGCAGGCCTCAAGACGCGCCCAGGACGGCCCGTCGGGCACTGCGTTACTGAGGCGTTCTATGACGATGAGTGGCACCTGCTCGACGGCGATGAGCATGTGATCTGCCTGCGCCGCGACAACAAGACCATCGCTTCCGAGGCCGAGGTCGTGCGCGATCATGACCTGATGAAGCGCACGCATACCTACAGCATCGGCGGTGGCGACAGCCAACTCGCCGACCAGTTCTCCGCCTCCCTCTACGGCTACGAGGGCGACCGCACGGGCGAGCGCCGGCAGAGCACCAAGCACACGATGTCCTTCACCCTCAGACCGGGCGAGAGCCTCGAATGGCGCTGGGACCATGTGGGCAAGGAATACACCGGCGGGTCGGAGCCAGAGCCGGGCAAGCCGCACGTGGACGGCGTCGGGAGCCTGCGTGAATGGGGCGGCACGGCCTGGGACAACCTCCGGAACGGCAAGTGGCTCTACCGCGTGCCGCTGGACAAGGCGGTGTGGGCGCAGGGGGCGGTGAGCGTGGACGGCGTCCCACCTCCTACCCCCTCCCTCAAGGGAGGGGGAACGGCAGCCCCCGCCCTACAGCCAGCCGATGCGGCCAAGCCCGCCGTCGTCGTCTGGAAGCTCGCCTCCCCCTGGGTCTTCGTCGGCGCGCAGGTCCGGTCGCACTACACCCTTGCCGGCGACGCCCCCCTCATCCGCCTCAGCTTCTCGCCCGACGGCAAGGCCTGGCAGACGGCCTACGAGAGCAGCAAGCCCGGCGCAGACTACGCCATCCCCAGCTTCGACGACCTGGTCTCCCCGCGCAAGCGGCCGATGTACCAGTTCTTCGTCAAGCTCGAACTGCAGGGGGCCGGCAGCCGCGTCCGCGACCTGCTCTTCGACAACGATGTGCAGATGTCTCTCCTGGGCATGCCGGAGTTGACCGTCGGCGACAATCAGCTTCGCTACACCGACGAGACGCCCGGCCCGCGACTGGTGAAGATCACTCACGCCTGGCTGGAGCGCACGGAATGGCAGCCGCCTGCGCCGCCCGCAGCCCCACTCTTCCCTGCCGACGGCGCCACGGTCGAGGGCACGCAGTTCACGTTCAAGTGGACCCCTGGGAGCGCCGGCTTCCAGCCGGCAGCAGGGGTGGCAGCCGGAGCCTCCACAGCACTGCCGGCTGGAAGCCGGCGCCCCTCGGACGGCCCCACGGCCCCCGCCCTACAGGTCGCCGACTACCACATCGAAGTCTGCGACCGCGAGGACATGCACTGGGTCATCTCGCCCAACTTCGAGAAGCTCATCTCGCGTACGCCCAGCAAGGGCAAGGCCGAATGGCAAGTGCCCTTCGTCGGCCTGCTCAACCCCGGCACGACCTACTACTGGCGCGTGCGGGCGATGGACAGCCACGGCGTGTGGGGGCCGTGGAGCCGGCGCTGGGCGTTCCGTTGCGAGGGGCCGGGCGTGCCCCTGAACCTG
>CAZZDO010000291.1:1745-6932 GCA_964653205.1 uncultured Armatimonadia bacterium
TGATCACGAAGACGACGGGGACTTCGCTGGCCGTCGTCGGCCCCGGCCTGGTCCTGCCGAACACGAACAAGGCCTTCTACCGCGTCGTCGCCATTGATGAGAAGGGGAACGAGAGCGGCCCGTCGGACTACCTGGCCATCACGCGTCCGCGCATCTACACCATGCCGGTCATGCACACCACGGTCGGCCAGCCTTATCGCTACGAGCCACAGGCCATCCGTTCCATCGGCCATCTGACCTGCAATGGCAGCTACAACCCCGGCTTCTGGCACCGCGAGACGCTGACGTGGACTCTCGACAAGGCGCCGGCGTGGCTGAAGCTCGAAAACGGTGTGCTGTCCGGGGTGCCGACCGCCGCGGGGAAGCACGACGTGTTCTTGCGCGTGAGGAACAACCGGCAACGGGGGGCGACCGAGCAGTTCTTCATCGAGGTGAAATGATGCGGAGGGGCACTCTGATCCCGGTCGTCGGCGCACTCCTGTGCTCGGCGGCGCTGGCCGCCGTCACGGTGGACAGCGCGTACGTCCACGTGGACGTGGGGAAGAAGTACGCCTGGACCGAGGGCGCGCCGGGGATCACCGACTTCGCGGCCACCGACCGCCGCGCGGGCCTGCTCATCGTCACTGTCCGCAACGACGGCCCCGCCGCCGTGCCCGTGCAGGCGCAGTCCCTCAACGGCCAGCCCCTGCAGGCCCTCCGCGACAATGAGAAGCACGAAGTCATCTGGTGGCGCACGTTCCCCAACCCCGTGCCCGCGAAGGGCCTCGCGGAAATCAGCGTCCGCTTGCGCTATCCGCTCACCGTTGACGCCACGCTGACGCTGCAGGCCGGGGCGCAGCAACTGCAAGCGAAGATCCCGGCGACATCCCCGCCGTTCCGCATCGAGACCGTCTCCTGGCGTGACGGGGGCAAGATCGTCTGGCTCGTGGCCCGGCAGATGGCCGACAAGCCCGGGAAGATCGTCAAGGTGCTGCTCGACGGGCAGGACGTCACGAAGCAGGCCAGCATCCCGGCGCCAGGCTTCGCGCACGGCCTCTGCCCCATCGAACTGCGCGTAAGCCAGCCGCTCGCCAAGGGCTCCTTCCACACGTACGCGCTCGTAAGCGACACCGGCCAGAAGGTGGCCTGCACACTCCGCACCCTCGACGAGTTCATGCAACTGGGGCTCTACGGCCCGGCGGACCTCGACCGGGCAGTCAAGACCGGCCTGAACGCCGTGACGCACTTCGGCACGCAGGACCGGGACAGCCTGGACCGCTTCCTGTCCTACGGCATGCGGAACGGATTCTATGTACGCGGCCGCCCCGACCCGCGCGTCGTGAAGCATCCGGCCACGTACGCCTACTATCTGCACGACGAACCGGACTGCTGGGACTACTCCTCGGGCGACTGGCCCCATCCGCTGCGCATCGGCTATCGCGCGCCGGATTGTATCCGCGACATGGACGAATGCCTCGCGGCCGACCCCGTCACGCCCGTCTCGATCACGCTCGACCTGACCTACAAGCCGGCAAACTACTACGTCTACGCGCCGATCCCGGACATCGTCACTCCGGACTGCTACCCGCTGACCATTGGCCAGCCGCTCACATGGGTGCGGGAGGTCACGGAGACCTGTCGCTTCGCCGCCGGGCCGCGCCGCGTGGACATCGTCCCCCAGGTGGACTACGAGGACCGCAGTAAGGCGGAGATGAAGTTCCGCCGCCCGCCCTTCGACCGCGAGGTGATCATCCAGTACCTGTATGCTCTCGGCGCCGGCGCGCGCGGCTTCTCGGGCTGGGAGTGGTTCGACGAGAAGTCCGACTTCGCGGTCTTCCACGGCGCACCCAACTACCCCGATGTCATGCACGCCCTCACCGAGACCTTCGCGCGCTTCAAGCTGCTTGAGCCCCTCATCCTGCAGGCCCACCCGGCCGAGATCGCGACCTGTGCCAACCCGAAGGTGTGGATCAAGACGCTCGTCTGCGGGCTAGACGCGGTGCTGATCGTGCTCGTGAACGATGACTACGAGAGCCTGCCCACGGACTTCCGCGTGAGCCCGCAGGAGAACGTGAAGGTACGCCTGCCGAAGCTCCCGTGGCTGAAGCCGACGGCGGCGGCGGTGGCGCACAGCGGGGAGTTGCAGCGGTTGACGCTGTCAAACGCCGGGGAAGCGTGCGAGGTCGTGCTGCCGCGGCTGGACACGGGCGAGATCATCCTGCTGGCCAGGGACCCGCTGGTGCTCGTGGGCCTGCGGGAGCGCTACCGGCAGGCCCAGCGTGACGCCGGGGCGGCGCTCATCGCCGGCCATCGGCGTGACGCGGCGGACCGCGCCCGGACGGAGTCGCTCACGCGCCACATCATGGGCCGCTACGCCGCCTACGTGCACGAAGTCGCCAAGCCGCTGAACGCCTACGGCACCGAGCGCGGGGGCTTCTTCAACCCCACGAACGCGCAGTACCACGGGCTGGAGTGGTGGACCGAACAGGCGCCGCGCGGGGGTGAATGGAAGGTCGCGATCCCGGCCGAACACGCGGGCCAGAAGCACATGGTCTACTTCCAGACGCAGAGCTGGTGGAACGGGGGGCACTTGCGGATCGAGGTCGCCGGGCCGGACGGCAAGCGGGTCCTGGCCGAGGATCGCCAGGACCCGCCACAGTTCATGGAGCGCGCGGAGTTCACACCCCCGGTCGCCGGCGAGTACACCCTCCGTCTCCTGCACGCCGGTGAGGGCAAGCCGGGCGGCCGCATGGGCCGGTTCATCTACGTCGTCCCGGAGGCCGCCGGCCCGCTCTCCGGCGCGGCCTGGTAGCCTTTCGCGCCTCAGTCCGCCAGCGGGTGCTCGATCCCCGGAATGGCGATCTTCACCCGCTGAATGCGCTTGGTCAGCCCTGAGAGTACATAGGCGACGGGCCGCGTCGGGTGCATCACAACTCGACTGGCGCGGCACGTCCCCAGACTCACCTGACTCTGGCGCACCAGCTCGAACCGCAGGGGATTGACCGGATCGA
Organism: uncultured Armatimonadia bacterium; assembly: GCA_964653205.1. Classification (GTDB taxonomy): domain Bacteria; phylum Armatimonadota; class Zipacnadia; order Zipacnadales; family UBA11051; genus JAJFUB01. Next base: position 4,736 of record CAZZDO010000291.1, read on the forward strand.
GCACGGCGCGCAGATCATGCCCCGAGACCGCCTTCAGCAGGCAGCGGTTCCCGTCCACCATCACCGCGTAGTAGCCATCGTTGCTGAACGCCAGGTCAGCAGGAGCAAAGGCGCCCAGCACGCACGCGTTCACCCAGCCCGCCTCGTGGTCGTGCCGGTAGATGCGCAGGTCGCCATTTTGGGAAGTGTCCCAACCGGCCACCAGCAGGTGATCCGGGTCCGGGCCGATGACCAGGGCCCCGGGCTTGTAGGGAATCTCGCAGTTCCACGAGGCCATGCTACCCCGGTACGGCTTGGCCATCATGACGTAGCGGCCTTCGTAGGTGCTGCTCTCCATCGTCCAGAACACCATGCCGGCATCGGCCCGGGCGGCCAGCGGCCCCCCCATGCAGTAGCCGGTCGCGTCGAAGTCCAGCTTGCCCACCGGCACGCTGGTGTCGCGCCAGTTGATGATGTAGACATCCGAGAAGGTCTGGTGCTTAATGAACAGGAGCGAGGGGTCCTCCAGCACCTGCATTTCCTGCGGCAGTTGCCCGGAGATCCCCAGGTTGAGGTAGCCCCCCAGCCGCCCGGCTGTCCGGTCGTAGGTCCACAGCAGCCCCCCGTTGGTGATGATGTAGATCTTCTGACCGTTCGGCGTGAAGGCCAGACGGTGGGCGTCCTTGAGCGCCACGGAGGCCACGAGGGGCCTGGTGCAGATATCGCCTTTCGCCCCCAGGGCGTAGACGTATAGGCCGTAGTCAGTCAGCACGGCGAGCTGGTTCCCGGAGGGCGACACGGCCAGGTCGCGCGGGACGTCCTGGCGGTTCATGGTCTGCACGACCTTCGGCGTCGCCGTAGACGCCGCGTGCGCGGAGAGCGGCTGCAGCAGGACTCCGAAAGCAGCTGCCAGATAGAGTAGCACGCTCATGCCCATCATCTCCAGATTGGGCGCCGGGCGGCGCCTATGGATGCGTGATGCCCGGAATGGCCAGGCGGAAGCGTGCGATCTTCTGGTCGGTGGTGACCGCGTAGGCGACCGCCAGGGCCGGGTGGAGCGCGAGAGTCTCAGCGGACTGCCCGTGGGTCACGATCGCCTTGCGCACAGCCTCGGGCGCCATGTGCGCGGCCGGGTCCAGCCGCGCGCGCAAGTCGTGTCCTGACACCACCTCCAGCGTGCCGCGCCAGCGGTCCAGGATCACCGCGTAGTAGCCGTCGTTGGTGAAGGCCACGTCAGCGGGTCCCACCGTGTCCAGAGGGCAGCCCACCGTTAGGGCGCCGTCGGACTGGCGGTACATCGCCAGTTGACGCACGCCCGCTTCGACGAGGAGCAGATGATCGGGGCCGGGACCGACGCAGAGCCCGCTGGGGTCACTGGACAGGTTCACGGCCCACACCGCAGCGTCGTTGCCTTGCCGCTTGCGGCTGTAGATGATCTTGTTGTATGGAGCGGTGGCGTAGCGAGCACTCCAGAACACGCGACTGCCGTCGGTGGAGGCAGCGACGTGCGTGCCATAGTCGAAGCCGGACCAGATGAGGTCCACCCACTCGATGGGTTTGCCCGGCGCGCGCCAGTTGAGCACCGCGATGTGGGGCACCCATTGCCCCTTCACGAAGACCAGCGATGGGTCCTCCAGGACGTAGATGTCCTCAGGGAACATGGCCCCGCCACTGAACCCCTCCCGCGCCAGTGATACCCGCTGCATCACCGCAAGGGTGTCCCTTGCCACGTACCACAGGGCGGGCTCACTAGTCGCGACCAGGATCCGCTTGCTGTCTGGGGTGAAAGCCACGCGCTGGGCGCCGTCGCACGGGAAGGTCTTGTTTGGCGCGGGCTTGATCTTCCCGTCAGGGTCGAGCAGGTGGATGTTCACGTGGCTCGCGGTGACCACGGCCAGTTGGTTGCCCGACGGGGACACGGCGAGATCGCGCAGGTTCTCGGTCCATGTGACGGTCTGAACCAGCTTCGGGCCCCCTCCGGCGGCGACGAGCGGCGGCATTGTGGTCAGCAGCAGCAACACCGTCAACGAACTGGGTCGGCACATCACGATCACCTCTTGTGTGGAGTACCGAACTCGGTGCTTACACTGCGGAGACGAACTGAGATGGTGACCTATTCCCCGGGGGCAGGGCCGTTCCTGCACCGGCAGCGAAAAGGGGCGCGACGAATCGCGCCCCTACGCCTTCCCTATCCCCCCTTCCCTACCCCCTACAGCAG
>CAZZDO010000292.1:0-6929 GCA_964653205.1 uncultured Armatimonadia bacterium
TGGTGGGACAGGGGCGGGTGGTGGTGTTGGCGGGGGCGCTGCTGGTGACGGCGGACGAGGCGCGTGCGCCCGGTTCGCCGCAGGCGCGGCTGCTGGCGCAGGCGGCGGCGTGGGCCGCCGGGCAGGGGCTGCCCCCGCCCGGCACGACCAACGGAGCGGGCCAGGCCGCCACGACGCCGCCCGTCGCCGCCGATCTCGCCCAGAAGATCCTGGTGGACCTGCCCGAGACGCCGGCGTGGCAGGAGATCGTCAAGGTCGTGACCGAGAGGCTGGGGGCGCTGAACCTGCCGCTGGAGCCGTTGCGCTACGAGGCGGGGAAGCACACACTCGTGGACGCGCTCACGGGCCGTCCGGCGCTGCTGGTGCTGGGCTCCTATCGGGCCATCGAGGACGCGGAGTTGCCGGTGCTGGCCGAGTACGTGAGCGGGGGCGGGTCGGTACTCGCGCTGGGCTACCAGACCCCGGAGAAGGGCTCCATCCAGTTCGTCGTGTCCCTGAACAAGGCCCTCGGGGAGTTCGGTGTGACGTTCACGCAGGGGCGGCCGGCCGGACAGGGCGTGCTCAAGGAGCACCCGATCACGAAGGGCCTGAAGCGGCCGGGACGCATCGGGGCGGGCGGTGCGGTATGGGCCTATGCCGACTGGCCGCTGGTGACCGCCGGGGACGCCGCCGTGGCCAGCGCGCACGAGTTTCGGCAGGGGCGCCTCGTCGTGCTGGACGCGCAGGCCTTGCTGCCGCCGGGCAAGAAAGAGAAGGCGAACTCGCACGAGTGGTTCCGCGAGTTGTTGCTGAGCGCGGCGCGATGGCTCACGGGGAGATAGGATAGCAAGCACATGGTCTACGACTTCCATACCCACACGTTTCTCTCCGATGGCGTGCTGTCGCCCATCGAGCTGATTCGCCGCTGCAGCGTCGTTGGCTACGCCACGCTGGGCATCGCGGACCACTGCGGGGCGAGCACGATGGAGCGGATCATTGCCGAGGTGCGCCGGGACGCTGAGCTGGCCGCCCGGTACTGGGGCTTCCAGGTGCTGGCCGGGGTCGAGCTGACCCATGTGCCGGCGGCGTCCATCGCCGAACTGGCCGCCGAGGCCAAGGCATTCGGGGCCGACCATGTGGTCGTGCACGGGGAGACGCCCGTGGAGCCCGTCGAGCCCGGCACGAACCTGGCGGCGGCCAGTTGCCCCGATGTGGATGTGTTGGCCCACCCGGGGCTGCTGTCGCCCGAGGCGGCCGAGGCGTCCGTGGCCAGCGGCGTCTTCATTGAGGTGACGGCCAAGGATGGGCACTCGCTGGGCAACGGCCATGTGGTGCGGACCGCGCTGGCGGCCGGGGCCAAGATGGTCGTCAACAGCGATACCCACCTGCCCGGGCACATTCTGACCGAGGAGTTCGCCCGGCGCGTGGCGCTCGGGGCCGGGCTGCCGGAGGCCGAGTTGCAGCGCGTGCTGGTGGAGCACCCCCAGGAGTTGGTGGCCCGTGCCCTCAGTCACCGCTAAGCGCCAGTGTGTGGCGATCCTGCGCCCCGTTTTCGCCCTGCTGCTCATCATGGCGGTGGCGGCGTTGAGCGGCTGTGCGTACGGCGGGGGCGGGATTGTGACCCCCGCCGTCGTCATTGACTTCACCGCGCGCATGGCGGCGGCCATCAATGATGCGTTCTACTACTTCATCGCCATTGACGCGGACGGTGACTTCGGGCAGGACGGGCCGGTGGCGGTGGCTGCCGGGCCGGACTGGGGCAACGGTTGGGGCACGGGCTCGTTCACGCACTACATCGAGTACCACCTGGGGCAGTACATGGTGTACCAGGTCAACCGCCTGGCGCGGCTGATTACGGCCGGAGGCGGGATCACCGCAGTGGCCGGCAGCCCGACCAACACCAGCGTGGGCACGAGCACGTTGACGGTGAAGGCGATCAACTACGGGGCTGCGACCGTGGCGGGGGCAGGGATGGTCAGCGGTGCGACCAACACGGGGCTGCAGTCCGCGGGGACGCTGGCGCTGGAGACGAACGCCGCGGGGGAGACCGTGGCCGGGTCGGTGAGCTTCACGCCGGCGGCTTCCGGCGGGCGGGCGTTGACGGCGGGGGAGCAGGCCGTCATTGACAACCTGAACGCCGGAGGGGTGGCGCTGCAGACCAATTCGCTGGCGGGGCTGGGGCTGACGCTCACGCTGAACGCGGCCCAGGCCGGGACGCAGACCATCACGGTGGCGCCGACGACCGCGGATGTGGAGAACCGGCTCGAGCCTGTGAGCGGTGCGGTCGAGACGATCAATGGTCAACTACAGGCCAACACGATCAACGGGACCGGCAACACGGTCATTCCGGGGGCGACGATCACGACCGGGGATTTTGTTCAGGACGGCAAGGCGACGGTGCGGCTGGACCTGTCGCCGGTCGCGACGCCGCTGGGGCCGCCGTTTGCGTACACCTTGCCGGCCGGGAGCAGCACACTCAGAGCGACCCTTGACCTGGCGACGCTGGGCAACAACATTCCGGACCTGAGCGTCAATGTCATCACGACCACCGAACTCATCTTCGATGAGAACGTGACGGACCCGAATGAGCACACGTACGACGGGCTGGGGCGGCTGGGCAACCGCTATGTGACCTTCCGCACCGACCAGTACCAGACGATCAACAACAACTCGGGGCTGTTCGAGCAAGAGCTGGCCGGCGACAGCACGCTGGCCGGCCCGGCGACGGCCGAGGAACAGAACCAGGTAGACATCGTGGACTGGTCGGTCACGATCCGCCGGCTCCGCTGATGTTGACCACCACCGCTCGCCAGGACCACCCCTGGTACGCCCGCCGCGCCGACCCCGCGTACTGGCACCCGGCGTATGACGCGGCGCTGCAGAGCTGCCGGGTGCCGCTGCGCCCGTTGGGAGACTTCATCACCCATTTGGCCTACGGGCCGATCATCACCCGGCGTGAGCCCCCGGCGGCGCCGGAGGGCGTGGCGCTGGTCAACCAGGGGCAGATCGGCCCGGCCGGGGTGGACTTGCGGGAGGCGGTGCGCGTCCCGGAGGGCTGCCCCTGGGATCGGCCCTCGGCACGGCTGCGGGCCGGGGACATTGTCTTTGCGCGGTCGGGGATGGGGTCGCTGCCGAAGAAGCGGTTCGCGGTGTTCCTGAGCGACGAGGCGGCCGTGGTCGGCTCGTTCGTGGACATCATCCGGCTGGACGGGCTTGACCCGTGCTACGTGATGCTGTACCTCAAGTGCGAGTTGGGATGGCTGCAAATCCACCGGCTGCTCAACGGCGTGGCGCTGCCGAACATCAGCTTCGACGAGATCCGGGGGCTGCGGGTGGCGCTGGCTCCGGCGGAGTTGCAGGGCGAGTGCCGCCGGCGCGTCGTGGAGGAGATCACGCCGCTGTGCCTGGCGGAGCCGGCGGAGGCGTTCGTGCGGCTGCAAGCGGCCGTGCACTGGCTCCACGGGGTGCTGACCAGCTCGTGAGGCCCCGTGGTTTACAGGGGCGCGCTGGTTCCGGTATAATAGCCAGGTTACACATCGGCGGTGTGGGTCACTTGTTCCCGGGCTCCAAGCCGAGCCGTCTGCCGGGCCTGCGCCGACCGCCCGACGCAACTGAACTATGCCATCCAGGCTGGAGTGTCTTGTGATGTCTGACGTTTTCGTGGGTGTTGACGTTGGTTCGGTAAGTGTTGACGTGGCCGTTGTAGATGCCAGCGGCCAGGTGCTCAAGGCCGAGTACCTGCGGCATCGGGGCCACCCGATGCGGCAGGCGGCGGCGGCGCTGACGGCGATCGTCGAGGAGTACGGCCGGGACCGCATCGCCGGAATGGCCGCCACCGGAAGCGGGGGCCGGGTGGTGGCCTCGCTGCTGGGGATTCCCTTCATCAACGAGGTGGTGGCGCAGGCGGCCGCGACCGCGCGGCTGCACCCGCAGGTCCGCACCGTCATCGAGATCGGGGGCGAGGACTCCAAGCTCGTCATCATGAAGCACCTGGCCGCGGACGGGGCGGTCCAGGAGGTCCCGCCCCACGCGACGACGGGCGTTGCCGACTTCGCCATGAACACGATGTGCGCGGCCGGGACAGGCTCGTTCCTGGACCAGCAGGCCACCCGACTGGGGCTGTCCATCGAGGAGTTCGGCGCCCTGGCCGTCACCAGCGAGAACCCCCCGCGCGTCGCCGGGCGCTGCAGCGTCTTTGCCAAGAGTGACATGATCCATCTGCAGCAGAAGGCCACGCCGGTCAAGGACATCGTGGCCGGGCTGTGTTACGCCCTGGTGCGCAACTTCAAGAGCACGGTGGGCTCGGCGACGACGATCCAGCCGCCGGTAGCCTTCAACGGCGGCGTGGCGGCCAACGCCGGCATCGTGAAGGCGATGCGCGAGGTGCTGGAGCTGTCCGAGACGGAACTGATCATCCCCGAGCACTTCGGGTGCATGGGCGCGATTGGGGCGGTGTACGCGGGCGTAGCGGCTGTGGGCGGGGTACCCCTCGGCGCGGCTCAGGGCCTGCGGCAAGCCCCCGCCCTACAGGTGCAGTGGGACAAGCTCTCCGAGTTGGGCGCGTACAGCCATCTCGGGGAGAAGATGCCACTCAAGCCGCTGAAGCTGGACCAGTCGGTCATCATGCCTGCCGAAGTGACGCCGCCCCCGCCGGGCGTGAAGACCCCCGCGTATCTCGGTGTGGACATCGGCTCCATCTCGACGAATGTCGTTGTCATTGACGCCGACGGGAAGGTGCTGTCCAAGCGCTACCTGATGACGGCGGGTAGGCCGATCGAGGCCGTGCGGCAGGGGCTGTCGGAGGTGGGGGAGGAAGTCGCGGACCTCGTCGAGATCAAGGGCGCCTGCACCACCGGCTCGGGGCGCTATCTGATCGCCGATTTCATCGGCGCGGATGTCGTCAAGAACGAGATCACCGCGCAGGCGCGCGGGGCGCTGGCCATTGACCCGCAGGTGGACACGATCTTCGAGATCGGCGGGCAGGACTCCAAGTACATTTCGCTCAGCAACGGCGCGGTCGTGGACTTCGAGATGAACAAGGTGTGCGCCGCCGGCACCGGCTCGTTCCTCGAAGAGCAAGCCGAGAAGCTGGGCATCAGCATCAAGGAGGAGTTCGCCGACCTCGCCTTCCAGTCGGGGACGCCGATTGACCTGGGCGAGCGCTGCACGGTCTTCATGGAGTCGGAACTCATGAAGCACCAGCAGAGCGGCAGCCCGGTGCCTGACCTCGTGGCGGGGCTGGCGTACTCGATCGCGACCAACTACCTCAATCGCGTCGTCGCGCGCAAGCCCGTCGGCGAACGGATCTTCTTCCAGGGCGGCACGGCGTTCAACAAGGCCGTGGTGGCGGCCTTCGAGGCGGTCACCGGCAAGGCGATCATCGTCCCGGCACACAATGAGGTCACCGGGGCGCTGGGCTGCGCCCTGATTGCCCGGGAGCACGATACGGGCGCCGGCAGCCGCTTCAAGGGCTTCGACCTCACCCGCCGCAACTACACGGTCGAGAGCTTCGAGTGCCAGGACTGCTCGAACCATTGCGAGATCAACAAGGTGCTGGTGGAGGGCGAGGAGCCGCTGTACTACGGCAGTCGGTGCGAGAAGTACGACGTGGACCGCCGCCGCCGCGCCAAGCCTACGACACCGGACCTGTTCCGCGAGCGGGCGCAGATGCTGGTGAGCATGGGCAAGCCCGAGCAGGCCCCGCCGGCCGGCGCGCCGCGCGTCGGGGTCCCGCGGGCCCTGCTGTTCCACGAGATGTTCCCGTTCTGGCACGCGCTGCTGGCCGGGCTGGGGTGCGAAATCGTGCTCTCCGACCCGACCAACAAGAAGATCATCCACGAGGGCGCGGAACGGTCGGTCGCCGAGACGTGCTTCCCGATGAAAGTCGCCCTCGGCCATGTGCTCAACCTTGCGGAGCGCAAGGAAATAGACTACATCTGGCTGCCCAGTATCATCAACCTGCCACAGAAGGGCGAGGAGACGACCGACAGCTTCGTCTGCCCGTACGTCCAGAGCCTGTGCTACTCGTCGCGGTCCTCGGTGGACTTCGAACAGGCCGGGATCAAGGTGCTCCAGCCGGTCATGTACATGCAGATGGGGCTGCGGCACCGCATGGATGCGCTGGCGGAGGTGGCCAAGGCGTTGGGGTGCAGCCGGGCGCAGTTGCGCAAGGCGCTGGAGGCCGCCGAGGCCGCCCAGCAGGCCTTCGAGCAGGCCAAGCGGGACCGCGGCGCGGAAGTGCTGGCGCAACTGGGGCCGGACCAGCGCGCGCTGGTGGTCGTGAGCCGCGCCTACAACGGGTGCGATCCGGGCGCCAACCTCGAGATTCCGCGCAAGCTGCGCGAGATGGGCGAGCTGGTCATTTCGATGGACTTCCTGTCGCTGGACGAGGTCGAGCTGCCCGGCGACTGGTTTAACATGTACTGGCGGTACGGGCACAAGATCCTGGCGGCGGCGGAACTCATCGCCCGGGACGACCGCCTGCACGCGGTCTACATCACCAATTTCGGCTGCGGGCCCGACAGCTTCATCTCGCGGTTCTTCGCCGAGCGCCTCGGCGGCAAACCCTTCCTGCAGATCGAGGTGGACGAGCACTCGGCCGATGCCGGGATGATCACCCGGTGCGAGGCCTATCTCGACAGCCTGGACGCGACGAAGGGGAGAGAGTATGCCGGCGGGCGCACCTTCCGGCCGCTGACGATTGACGCCGCCAACCGGCGGACCGTCATGGTCCCGAACATGAGCGCCCATGCGCACGGGCTGGCCGCGGCCTTCGAGTCCTGCGGCATGCCCGCCGAAGTACTGCCCGAGCCCGACGGAGAGACGCTATACTGGGGTCGGAAGTACACGACGGGCAAAGAGTGCTTCCCGTGCATCGTCACGACCGGCGACATGGTCAAGTACATGATGCGCCACCCGGAGGAGCGCGACCGCGTGGCGTTCTTCATGGG
>CAZZDO010000293.1:0-6791 GCA_964653205.1 uncultured Armatimonadia bacterium
ATCGGTGGCGAAGATGGACGGCGACGGGCACTGACTCATGGGATCTTGATGGACAGAGCAGACGGTGACGACCCTCCCACGGCGGCTTGGGAAGCGGCACCACAGGACGACGGCGGCGATGTCGCCGATCGCCGCCCCGCCTGCCGAGTCGCCTGAGTGTGGGCCGGCGACCACATCCCCAGGACTCCCGTCGAACGATCCGTCATCCCGTCATCGCGTTGCCATCGGGCCCTGCTGAGCATCCCCTTCACCCGGCCCGGCCCGCCCGGTGATCCGGACTACGGCGAGTCGCTGTGGGCCTCCGTGTTGCGTCCGCAGGTCCTCGTGGCCCCGTAAGGTCGCCTCGCCACCTCGGCGGCCCTCTGAGCGTTCCACAGGGGCCTTGTCGAAGGTGTTCGTACGCTCCCGAGAACTCATTTGCACACCCCCAAGTCACCGGGCCCGCCAATCGATCGGCGGACCCTTGTCCTATCACTTCTCAGGAGCCGTGTGCAGGGTGACCAGCTTCAACTTGTGAGGGGCGAGGAGGTGACGGCAACGGGGTGGCGAACTGGTCGGCACGCCGCTTGGGCGGCGACGAACCAATCGCATAATAGTTACAGTCAAAACGGAAGGGCGAAGAGGGCAATACGGATGAGAGCCTGAGCCTGTTGGGCTCGTGTCATCGGGTGTTTCTTAGCGTGGCTTCAACTACTGGTACAAGTCGCAGACGCGGCAGCTCATTGACCCGTTCACGGTGACGGACGGGCTGGCGTGGCCGGGCTGGGCGTATGGGGACACGTGCCTGGTCTACCCCGGGCCACGCGGGCCCCTCGAGTCCATCCGCGGCCAGGTGTTTGCCGAGTCGTTGCAGGACATGGCGCTGTTGCAGACGGCCGGCATCGCGCCGGAGGACAGGCTCCTGGCGCCACTGGCGGACTTCGACGACTACCCCAAGGACGAGGCGTGGTTCGACCAGGCGCGGGGGAAGGTGTTGAGGCGGCTGTAGGCGGGCGCTCGTACCCCGCCCAATCCGTTCGGCGAGTGCCATGCGGGGTGGGGGCGTGCCCGGTCGGCTACACGAGGGTACGGTCGCGCGGGCGGCAGGCAGTGTCTGGCAGCGGACGGACCGGCTCAGGGGTCCAGGAAGTGCTCGCCCTGAGGCTTGGGGGTCACCGTCGGCTTCCCGGAGACCGGGACCGTCGCGGCGGGGCCGCCCGTCGGCTGGTCCACGCGGATCCAGCCCAGGAACTGGGACACGAAGTGACTGGTCCACTGCCAGCGGCGGGCGGTCGCGTCCCCGGCCTGGGCCGCGTGGCTCTGGTGGCCGGTAACGGGAGCAGTGTCCCGGGCCACCACGCGCAGCCACACCGGTGACAGCGGCTCTTCGATGAAGAAGGCGCTGCTGCGGATCGGCACTTCGCGTCGGAGCGTTCGCTCGGAACCATGCGGGGGCAGATCCGCGGGATCGGCTCCGAGCGCTGCAGCCACGTTGGTGGTGACGAATTCCGTCGCCGCGACCCATTCGCTGCCGGTGTTGACCTGCACGACCTCACGGACGGCGCCGGCCGGCGCGCCCTCAGCCGCGGCGACGGTGACGATCCGGATCGGGTAGTCCCGCACCAACTCGACGGCGCCCCCCAAGCCTTGCCCCACGATTGTCGCTACGGCGATGAGTACAAGTACAAGTGCTGTTCTGGCCACAACGTTGTCCTCCTGCTGGGGAGTGGTCCGGACGCCCCGCACGCGGCATGGCCACGAGCAGATCGCCGGGGACCAATTCTCCAGGTACAGGGCCACACCTCTTGGCGAGACGCTGCGCCGGAACCCGCCGGCGGAGGCACGAACGGACGGCCACTCCGCGGACGGAGTGGCCGTTGTCGTGTCATCGGTCCGAGGCGGGATGTCGGGGCGGCTACTTGTCCGGGGGGGCGACCGGGACGGGCCAGAGCTTGTCCCAGCGGTTCAGGTGCTGCTCGAGGGTGTCGGCCCACGGGAGCACGAGCAGGCCCTGGGCCGAACTCGTGACCTGCTTGTACTCGTCGGCGGTGAGGATGTAGGCGGCGCGCTTGGTCGGACACACGAGGACATACCAGCCCTTGGACTGGTGCTGGGGGCAGACCCACAGTGGGCCCTGCCCGGCGTCCACGGCGACGAGGAAGGTGACATCGGGGGGCAGGCCCATGCCGGTCTGCATCGGCGCGTCGCCCTGAGGCATCATCGGCCCGGGCCTGAGGATCGGCGGACGACCGGGGATGATCTCCCCGGAGGCCACGAGGTTGTCGTCGCCCAGCGCATCATCGGTCTGGCCTCCCCCGGCGGCGGGATTGTGCCGATCCTTGACCAGGGCGGTGTTGATCAGGCTCTTGAAGGCCGGGCGCATCGCCTCCTTGTCGGCGGCAGGCGCGGCGAACACGAAGTGCAGCAGGTCCGTGCCCTTGCCGTCGCTCCACGGGTTGGCGATGATGATGATTTCCATGTAGGTGCTGAGGCTCTGCTTCACCTCGGGGTTGAGGGCCTTGATGATCTGGCCGTCGCCCGGGGCGGTGAAGGAGAACTTGATCGCGCTCCGGCCGGCGAGGGCGAGGTCGCCCTCCGGCGTGAACACGACCTTGCTGTCGGTGAGGAAGCGGCGGAAGTCGTTGCTCACCTGGGCCAGGGTGAAGGCGCCGGCGCGGCGGATGGCGACGACGTAAATGACGGCGCGGTCGGCGTCGGTGAGCTTCTGCCAGCCGGCCAGGAGTGTGCCGTGCAGGCGCTGGGGGAGCCGGTCGGGGCCGACGGCCTGCCAGCCGGGCGGGGCGCCGAGGCTGAGGTAGAAGTCACCGGGATTGGCGGTGGGGGGCGCGGCCGGCGCCGCGACCGCCACAGCAAGGGCCAGAGCGACTAGCGCGAGGGTCGGGTTCCGCATTCTCGTCTCCCTTAACACTGCCGCACGCGCGGGCGAACCAGCGCGTGCGGCAGGCAGTGCTCGCTAGTGAGCCGGAGGGCTCAGGGGTCCACGAAGTAGTAGCTCTTGCGGGTCACGGTGCGCGGCTCGCAGACGGGCACGGTGATGGCCCGAGTCCGTGTGAGCTTGTCCACCTTGGCCCAGCCGACGAAGCGGGTGACGAAGTGGCTGCGCCACTTCCAGCAGTGGGCCTTGGTGCCGCGACCCTGTTCGCCGCGGTTCTCGTAGTAGGTGATGCCCGCGGTGCCCGTGGCCACGACGCGCAGCCACACCGGCAGCAGCTTCTCCTCGATGAAGATCTTGCTGCAGGCAATCGGCACGTTGCGCATCAGGGTGCCCTCGGCGCTGCCCGGGGGCAGATCCGCGGGGTCACCGTTGAGAGCCACCGGGACGTTGTTGCTGAGGAACTCCGTCAGCCCGACCCAGGTGCCTCCCGTGTTGACCTGCACGACTTCGCGCATGAAGTTCGTTGGCAAGCCTCCCACCACACCGACGTTGACCACCCGGATCGGGTAGTCCCGCACGATCTCCACCGCGCTTGCCAGGCCCTGACACAGAACCATCACTACGACGACAAGTACGACCAGGTGTACTGCCCTCATCAGAACGTTCCCCTCCTTTAGGGAGTAGTCTAAACGACTTGCGCACAGCATTCACACCGCGAAAAAAGCTGCGAACAGACCATCGGCTCCCCTGCTGGAACCACCCCACAAGCATCGGAGGGGCCATGGCCACGAGCAGAACGATGGGGGAGTATTCGTCACCGGGAGCGCGTCACCTCCTGGCTGAGAAAAAACTTGGCAGATTATTGCGCCGATGCCTGGGGCCCGGGCAGGCAGTGATTCCGTTGGCGGTGGCGAACCTGTTGGGGAGACCGCCCACGAGGGAGTGTGATCCGATGCGCAAGCTCTGGCCGGGGGTTCTGAGCTTCATCTTGCTGCCGCTGGTGGCGCCGGCGCAGACTGAGGCGCCGTACCCGCAGGGCAAGGCGTTCCCGCTGGGGCTGTACTCCATCGAGACCCTCGAGGAGATGCAGCGGGAGCAGCCCCACGGGTGGAACATCGCCCATACCTACGGCAAGCAAGCCGAGCACCAGGCGGTCGTGAAGCAAGCCGGGTGGGCCGGGCTCGCGCATCTCGCCAAGGCCGCGGAAGAGGAGACGAAGGCGACGATCGAGGCGCTGCTCGGCAGCGGGCCGGTCGCCTGGTGGGACTTCCCCGAGGAGCAGCGGCACTGGCGGGCGGACGAGTACCAGATCGTCAAGGACCTGTCGGCCTGGACTCGCAAGTACGACCCGCAGCGGCACCCTAACTTCATGTACCTCCCCGGGCACTACGGGGCCGAGGCGGTCGCGAAGTACGTGCCGTATCTCGACATCATCGGCGCCGGGACGTACACCGAGTACGCCCACATGCCGCGCGCCTGGGTGCGGTGGCGCATGGAGGAGACGATCCGGGGCATCGCACTGGCGGGGGCGAAGATCGGGCCGGACTATCTCGCCGGCGAGAAGACTCCCATCGGCATCCCGATGCTGTTCTACAGGGACGGGGCGCTCGACATCATCTCCTCCGTCGAGGCCTATCACGACTTCTATAGCTGCCTGGCCGCCGGCGCCCGGGGGATGCTCGTCTTTTCATACTGGCACAAGCGCGACGCGGATGTGTTGCAGAAGTCCTATGACGCGTATGCGAAGGGCGCGGCCGAAGTGTCCGGACCGGAGGGCCTGGGGCAGGCGCTGCTGTTCGGCGAGGACGTGCCGCTGACATGCGAGATCACCGACGGCCCGGAGCGCACGTACGCCTTCCGCCCGACGGGCCTGAAGGAGGACGTCTCGTTCCCGTCGGTCAACGTCCTGGGCAAGCGCCACCAGGGCAAGCTTTTCGTCATCGCGGTCAACTCCAGCGAGCGGCCGGTCAAGGCGAAGCTGGCGGGGCTGCCGGAAGGCGTGCCCCAACTGCGCCTGCCCTTCGAGAAGGCGCCGGGGCCGGACGGCAAGCCGACCGACCAGCCGAGAACGGTCAAGGTCGAAGGGGGCGTCGCCGAGGACAGCTTCGGCTGGCTTGGTGTGCATGTTTACGTGGCGCCGTAGGCGCCTGAGGAGACGGAGGAACCATGGGCTTCATTGATGGCCACGTGCATGTCTGGACCGACGACCTGACGGCCTATCCGCTGGCGCCGGGCTTCACGCGCGAGCAGATGGCGCCGGCGACGTACCCGCCCGAGAGCGTCCTGGGGGTGGCACGGCCCTGCGGCGTGGACCGCGTCGTGCTGGTGCAGATGAGCTACTACGGGACCGACAACTCGTACATGCTCGACACGATGGGCGCCTATCCCGGCGTGTTCGGGGGCATCGCCGTGATTGACCCGGAGGCGGCCGACGTGGAGGCCGAGATGGAGCGCCTGGGGGCACAGGGCGTGCGGGGCTTCCGCATCCAGCCGCGCCAGTCGCCGGCGGGGGAATGGCTGGACACGCCGGGCTTCCGGCGGATGTTCGCGCATGCCGTCAACACGGGGCAGTCGCTGTGCTGCCTCATCAACCCCGACGCGTTGCCGGCGCTGGACCGGATGTGCGAGGCCTACCCCGAGGCGCCGGTGGTGATAGACCACCTGTGCCGCATTGGCATCGGCGGGGAGATCGTGGAGGCGGAGGTGGTGGCGCTGTGCGGGCTGGCGCGGCGCGGGAATGTGAAGGTGAAGGTGTCGGCGTTCTATGCGCTCGGGCGCAAGCGCCCGCCGCATGATGAACTGCTGCCCCTCATCGCGCGGGTACACGAGGCCTTCGGGGCGCGGCGGCTGATGTGGGCCAGCGACTGCCCGTTCCAGGTGCAGAACGAGACGTATGAGGACGGTCTGGCGCTGGTGCGGGATCGGTGCGACTTCTTGTCGGCCGAGGACAAGGAGTGGCTGCTGGGGCGGACGGCGGAGGAGACGTTCTTCTGAGGGGACGGAGGGCAAGGAGGCCGTGGGTGGCGCGTAGGCGGGTTCATCCCTGAACCCGCAGGTCGTGTGGGTTCGAGGACGAACCCACCTACGCGCATCCCGGTGTGTGTCTTGCGGACCGCCAGCACACGACGCGCCACCCGCCGCCTTTCGGTTCCCGCCTCACCGTTCCCGTGTTCCCGCCTTATCGTTCCCGCCGTTCCCGCCGTTCACGGCCTGAAGTACTTCCCGCTCCAGCCCTGCTCGCGGAAGTAGGCCTTGAGGTGATCCTCGCGGGTGGAGTTGCCCGGGTGGCTGGCGAAGAAGATCTCGAGGTCACTGGGCTCCTTGCCCTGGATCTTCTTGAAGGTCTCCAGCACGGCCAGTGCGGCGGTGGGGTCGTAGCCGGCCTGGCGGGTGAATTGCGCGCCGAGGCGGTCGGCCTCGAGTTCCTGGTCGCGGCCGTAGGCCTGCAGCGTCAGCCCCGAGACGGCCCCGGCGATCTGCGCCACGTCGCCCTTCCCCAGGGCGAGCTGGATGATCAGGCTGTAGCCGAGCTGGCGCTCGATGCGCTGGGTCGCGTGACGCCGGGCCACGTGCGTGGCCTCGTGGCCGGCGACCCACGCCAGTTGCGTCTCGTCGTACTTGACCGCTTCGAAGAGGCCGCGCCACAGGTAGATGATGCCGCCGGGGAAGGCGTTGGCGTTGACCTGGCGGTTGTCCAGCGTGCGGAAGTCGTAGGGGTAGGCATAGTAGGGTGCGGTGGTGGCGACGCGGGTGATGCGCTGGCCGATGGTGCGGGTGAGCCCCACGAGGCGGGCATCACGGGACTGGCCGCCGTTCTTGGCCTCGAAGTCCGCCGCCGCCTCGCGGCCCATGCGGATCTCGTCGTTGCGACTGAGCAGGTGCGCTCCCCCGCAACCGCCGATGTTGATGGTCAGGA
>CAZZDO010000294.1:0-6754 GCA_964653205.1 uncultured Armatimonadia bacterium
GCGCGCGTGGCGGACGGCACGGCGGGCCACTCACGGCTCTTCCGCTTCGTCCCCTCGGACCAGTTCGCCGACATGATGGCCGCGGCCGACGTGTCGCTCGTCACGCTCGAGTCCGGCGCCGAAGCGATCGGGGTGCCCAGCAAGTTCTACAACATCCTCGCCTCCGGTCGGCCGACGGTGGCGCTGATGGCGGAGACCTCCGAAGTCGCGCGGGTCATCGCCGAAGAAGAGTGCGGGCTGCGCGTGGCGGCCGGGGATGCCGCGGGCCTCAGCCGGGCGGTGGCGCAGCTTGCCGCGGACCCGGCCCTGGCGGCGCAGATGGGCGCCCGCGCCCGCGACGCCTTCGAGCGGCGGTTCACGCTGCAGCACGTCGCCGCGCAGTTCCTCGACGTCTTCTCCCAAGTCGTCGCCGAGAGCAAGCGCGCGTAGAACGCCCCCCCGTCCCCACTATGGCACCCGCACCAGTTCATAGTGCTGCGTTGTGGGCTGGTTCATCTGCCACAGGGCCTGCTGCAAGGTCGCCATCTGCGCCCGGAGGTTGTCCAGTTCCGGGCGTGTGCTCTTGTAGACCTTGATCTGGTTCGTGAAGTAGGGCGTCATGCTCTCGCCGACGCGGGCCAGGAAGCCGTCGAAGTACGCGTCCACTGCGGCGTCGTCGTCCTCGTTGATCTTGTTGGCCACCAGCACCGTGCGCATCTGCGCGTACGTGCGGATGCGCACCTCCAGCCCTGAGCGCTGCTCGTTAGCCTGCCACACCTTCCAGGCCTGTTGATACTGCGGCGTCTTGTCGTTGAGCGCCAGATTGATCCCCGCCGCCAGCGCCGCGGCGCTGTAGCGCCCGACCTCCTGCCCGCCGATCAGCAGGCGGTACTCGCCCTCCGGCAGCCTCGCCGTCAGCGTCTCCTGGTCCAGGTTCGCCTCCAGCGGCACCAGCTCGAGCGCCGGGCGCGCGGAGGCCTCGATGGGCCACGGCAGGGCCTGCGCAAGACAGTCGAAGCTGACGCCGTCCGCCGTCTGCTTCACATTGGTGACGGTGGCGTTCTCGGCGGTCACATTCGCGCCCTCGACCGCCAGCGACGACACCAGCGCCGGCATGCCCTGCGCCCGCAGGAACGTGTACGCGATGACCATCATGCCGACGTCGCCGGGATGGACGCGGTCGGGGCCGATCAGCGTGAACTTCGGGTCGGCCTTCTGGCGCTCGAGGTTCAGTGCCGTCATCGGGCCGTTGAGGTCAATCACCGACCCCCCGTACTTGGCGGCCAACTCCGCGCCATACCGCCCGCACTGTGCCAGCGCGCCGTTGACGCCCGGGAAGTTCTCGGCCTCCATCTCCGCCGTGTCATCATAGGGCGAGGGAGTCACGTAGACCAGGCGCTTGACGCCGTTGGCCAGCAGCTTCGCGGACAGCTCGTCCATGTTCTTGCGGTAGTTGTCCAGCGCGGTCTGCCGGGCGGCGATGGTCTTCTCGTCGGCGTTGACCTTGTAGTAACCCCGGCCCACGTCGTTCATGCCCAGGAAGATCGTGGCGACGTTGGGATGCTCGGGGAGAATGTCCCAATCCAGCCGCCGCAACGCCCCGCCGGCCGAGTCCCCGGCGATGCCCTCGTTGACGAACCGCACCTGCCGGTCGGGGAAGCGCGTGAGGTAGTACGAGTACACATACCGGTGCCACTTGCGGCCATGGGTGATGCTGTCGCCGATGAGGGCGACGACATCGCCGGTCTGGAACTGCGGGGACGGCGTCTGGGCGGAGGCGAACGTCACAGCGAGAGCACACACAATGATGACCACCAAAGCTGTTCTGGGCATGATAGAGCCTCGATTGGGATCGCGCCGGAATGGCGCCGCATTTCGCCGGGGCGGGAGTGATTCCTTGGCTGGCCCGACTCCCGGACCGTTCCTGCTGTCATATTGAGCGTGGCGTCAGGGACTCGTTGAGTCTCTTGACGAACGCCACGCTCTCCACCACGGAGTTGTGCTGCCACTCCAGGAGGCGGTCGGTCGCGACCCCCTCTTCATGGCCCAGAAGAACCTGGGAGGGATCAAAGGGACCGGACACGGGCCGGAAGGCTCCCGCCCCGAGGCTGGCCCCCGCACCGCGGTCCCGGGGGCGCCGGAAGGGGGCGCTGTAGCCGTAGCAGACCTCGATGATCAGGCGCTCCAGCGGCGAACTCCCGGCCAGCAGGCGGAAGCACTCCGCGCAGTCTATGCTGCCCGTGCCGAGCGTCACACCCACGACCAGCGGTTCCGGGTCCGTGACGACGATGTGGTCCTTGAAGTGACTGCTTGCGGCGAGTGGCGCCAGCGCGGCGACCGCCGCCACCGGGTCCTCCCAGGCCATCATCGAGTTGCCGGTATCCACATGTGTGCCGACCCACTCGCTGTCTACCTGACGGACCACGTCGAGCACCTCCGCCGAGGTCTCGTACTCGTGGTTTTCCACCGCGATGCGGATCCCGAGGTCGGCGCACCGCGGCACGACCTGGCGGAGGTGGCCGGGGGCCTCGGCGAGTTCTCGGGCCAAATCGCCGCCGCAACTGACATACGTGCGCAGCACGTCAGCGCCCACCGCCTCGCACACGCCCAGCATGGCGACGAGATGCTCCGGATCCGTGCCACGAGAGTCGATCTCCACGAACATGCCGTGTTGATCCACCCACTGCCGAACCTCTCGCAGGCGGCCCGCATCGGCGCCGCCCAGATGGCCCAGGTTAGGGCCATTGACGTTCAACTGCACCCCCGCCAGCCCCAGCTCCGCACAGCGGGTGATGAAGTCAAAGACGTCCATTCTGCCGCAGGCGAACCAGCGGTGGTAGCTGAAGGTCTCCAAGCCAAGGAGCATTCCATCCTCCGCGCGGCGGGACGTGCCGGCCAGGCCGGCCATGTCCGGCCCCGCCACCTGATGGGAGTGATCGCCGAAACCGGCGGCGGCCGCTGACACGTGGGCGGCCGCACGGCTGACTTCGCCCGTCCGAGCCGCATTCCCTGCCGCTCAGCGTCGCCCGTGCGTACACCTTCCGCTGACAGGAGGCCGTCAGGCCTCGCGGAGCGAACCTGTCGGGCACTCTGTCTCCCGGAGAAGAGCGCCATGGAACGCCTGTTGCTCGTAACCGGCCTGCTTGTAGTCGTCGCCGCACCGCTGTGCGCCAAGGACCGCCGGACCTTCTACGACGATGCCTTCATGGCCGGGTTGAAGCAGAAGATCGTTACCCAGGACTGGGCCAGGGCCCAGGCCGATGGCATCGGCAAGGGGCTGGAATGGCTCCTGCAGATGTCCGACCAGGAGTTGTGGGACTTCATCCCCCCGCCCGAGCAGATGCGCGCCATCAACGTGTGCATCGCCCACGACTGCCCCGTCTGCGGCGATGAGGTCAACCGCCGGGCGGGGCACTACCCGTGGCTCACCAGCCGCGAGAAGCCCTTCAAGGTCGAATGCCCCGTCTGCCACGGGGTCTTCCCCAAGAACGACTTCCAGCCGTGGAACACCGAGGGCCTCAAGGGCAAGCCTGACGAGGGCCCCGAGCCGACCGACCACGGCCTCGGCTGGCTGGACAAGAAGGACGGCCGGCGCTACTACTTCGTCCCCTACTACATCTTCTGGCAGCGCTGGAGCCGGGACATCCTCGGCTCGCTGGGGGCGCTCAGCCAGGCCTACGTCGTCAGCGGCAACCCCGCCTACGCCCACAAGTGCGCCCTGATGCTCGCGAAGCTCGGCAGCATGTACAGCCGCTTCGACTACCCCACCCAGTGCTACCACGAGGGTCGCTTCGGCGTGGGCGGCCGCATCTCGGACTACATCTGGAGCACCGGCAACGACACCCGTATCACGCTGGCCTATGACGGCATCTTCCCCGTGCTGGCGCAGGACGCCGAACTCGCCGCCTTCCTGAAGGCCCACGGCGTGGGCGACGCGCAGAAGACGATCGAAGACATGCTGTTCCTGATGGTCAAGGACGTGATGGAGGGCAAGGTCGCGGGCAACCAGGGCATGCACCAGATGACGATGTGCCATCTGGCGATCGTACTCGACAATCAAGACGCGAAGCGCGGGCCGACGACCCAGGACATGAGCGACTGGCTGATGAGTGGCGGGGGGCGGCTGGAGGACCTGCTGTGGAACGGCTTCCAGCGCGAAGGCATCGGCGCCGAATCCGCCCCGGGCTACTCGACCGGCTGGGGCGTGCACTTCTACGAAGTGGCGGACCTGCTGCCCCGGCTGGGGCTGGACATCTGGCAGAACCCCAAGCTGCGCAAGATGGCCGACATCGGACCCGACCTGGTCGTCGCCGGCAAGTTCTGCCCCTCCATCGGCGACACGGGCAACTCCACGGGCTCGGGCCCCGTCGCCCTTTCTGCCTCGCTGCAGGGCCGCGCCTTCATGCACTACGGCGACGCGAAGTATGCCCGTATCCTCAAGGACATCGGGGCCACGTCACGCAGTCTCTTTGGGGATACCTTCGATGAGGCGAAGGCCATGGCTGTCGCCGCGAAGACCCCGCCGCTGCCGCCGTTGCGGACGCGCGATCTTGGCGGCTACGGTTGCGCAATCCTCGAAGCCGGCAGCGGCGACAACCGCCGCGGCCTGAGCCTGTACTATGGCGATGCCACCGGCGGCCACGGCCACGCCGACCGGCTCACCGTCGAGATGTTCGCCTTCGGACGTTCGGTCCTGCCGGATGACGGCTACCCCACGCCCTTCACGCGGCCGGATTTCCACGAATGGCGCCGCGCCAACACCTTCCGCCACTACTGTGTAATGGTGGACGAACTGCCGCAACTGACCTACTACCGCGGCTATCTGAACACCCTCCTCGGCGCGCCGCAGGTGCAACTCGTGGACGCCTCGGCCGAGCGCGCCTATCCCGGCCGCGTATCGCTTTACCGCCGCACAAGCGCGCTGGTTGACCTGTCGTCGGAGCGCTCATACCTGCTGGACATCTGGCGCGTGCAGGGCGGCGGCCAGCACGACTGGTGCTTCCACGGGCCGAACTTCCCGGAGTTCAAGACGGGCGGATTGGTCTCGTGTGCGGGCGAGCCACCGCGGGGCACGCTGGCCGGGCCGGATGTGCCCTATGGCACGAAGCCGCCGGTGCGCCTGGAGAAGGGCGATGTGCCGGTGTCGCTGCAGGACGCCGCCGGCGTCGTGACCGGCGACCGCCCCTACGGCGAAATGGGCAAGGAGGGCTTCACCCCGCACGTGCAGGGCGTCGTGACGTACAAGGTCGGCAGCGAACTGACGGCCAAGCTGCCGCCCCTCCCGCCCGGCAAGTACCGGCTGTTCGTGCAGTTCTGGGACCACAAGCCCTCCGCGAGCGAGCTGGAACTGACCGTGGGCGGCGCGACCATTCCGCTCAAGATCACCACCACCGACCGCAACGACTACACGTGGATGAGCCAGGCTCTGGAGTGGCCGCAGCAAGCCGACTCACTGAAGATCAAGGTGCTCAGCAGCAGCGGCAACTACGTGATGCTCAACCGCATGGTGTTGAGCAGCAACCTGGGCGCGACGGAGCCGACCCCGGCGCCGAGCGTCAGCAGCGGCTTCCAGGGGCTCTTCAACGTGCAGCGGATGAAGCCGGCGGGCGAATGGACCGCGAACTGGCGCAAGTCTGAGGACGACCTGAACGTCACGCTGCACGTCCCGGCCGGCGGCCCGCAGGAAGTCTTCGTCTGCGACGGCGAGCCCGAGGCCCAGCCGGGCAACCCGCGCACCATCAAGTACCTCGTCGGGCGGAACATGGCCACCGGGCCGGGGATGCTGTCGAAGTACGTCGCGGTGGTCGAGCCACACGTGGGCGCGGCGGCCGTGCAGCAGGTCACGATGCTGACGGCGAAGGACGCGCCGCCCGAGTCGGTCGGCCTCATGGTCAAGCGTGAGGGTGAGACTGACCTCGTCCACAGTGCCCTCGATGGAGCAGCGGCGACGACGTGGGCCGGGGGCTCGCAGCCTTTCGCCGCGCAGACGGAGTTCGCGCTGGTGACGCTCGATGCCGAGGGCGTCAAGCGCGCCATGCTGGCCAACGGCGGCAAGGTCTCCTGCGGCAAGTTCGCCCTGCAGGCCGTGCCCTGCCCGCAGGGCAAGGTCGTCAGCGTGGACTTCGCGCGTAATGAACTGACGCTCGATGCGGCGCTGCCGGAGACGCAGCCCTTCCTCGACCGCGTCATCACCTTCGGCAATGACCTCGCGCGCTGCAGCTACACCATCAAGTCCGCGCGCGTCGAGGGCGGCAAGACCATCATCGGCTTCGGCGACATCCTGCCGATCGTGCGCATGGATGCCGTCAAAGCCCTCGACGAGGCCGCCAGCGTCGTCGAGGCCGTCGGCCCGCTGTCGGGCTACGGCAAGATCCAGAACGACCAGCAGCAGGGCCGGTGGCTGTACAACGAGGACAAGTCGCAGGGCCTGCTGATCGAGTCAGTGAGCGGCACGAAGCTCAAGTTGCGCACCGAGGGGAAGAAGCTAACCGACATCTACCAGGACGCGAACGGCGACGGGCGCAACCAGCTCTGGATCATGGACATGGGCCCCGGCGACACGTTCCGCATCCCGTCCGCGACGTTCGTCACCCGCGTCCGCCCGGGAGTGTATCAGGTAGACACGATGACGCCGGCCGAGGTGTCCCTGCCGGAGAGGTAGCACGGTCGGGAACGAGGAACGTGCGGGAACTGGGAATGGGGAATGGGGAATGGGGAATCGGGAATGGCCTCGCAGCAGAGTCGCGGGATAATATAGAACGGTCTACTCACCGGT
>CAZZDO010000295.1:0-6752 GCA_964653205.1 uncultured Armatimonadia bacterium
GCGGTACATCGCCCCGATCATCTCCGGACAGCCCACCCGCGTCGGCAGCGGCTCCAGGCTCGCCAGGAAGCGCCGATCCACCGCGATCTCCTGCTCCACCAGCGCCCGCGCCGCCTTGGCAGCCGCCAGCGCCTCCTTGGACAGGTCCCGCGTCGCGCTGATGAACAAGTCGGTCTCAGCCACGCAGACCCGGAAGTTCACAAGGTCTTCGGAGCCACTGCGTTGGCGGTAGGTGCGCGGTTGGTACATGGCGACCATGGCCAGCCGGAGGCCCGGCAGAGTGCCGCCACTATAGCACAGCCCCCCGACACGTTCAAGCGGCGCCCGAGAGCGCGCTTGCGCCGCGTGGTATAATGCGCGCCGTGGAAAGCCGCCCCCTCTCCCTGCAACCCGACGACCTCGTCTTCTCCGACTTCGACGCCACCATCAGCCGCCTTGACACCGGCCTGGCGATGATCAACACCCTCTCCCCCGAGGACGCCGCCATCGCCTGGGAGGACGAGTACGCCTGGCGCCGGGGTGAGATGAGCGCGATGGAGTGCCTGCGCCGCCAGTGGCGGCTCTTCCGCAAGACCCCCGACGAAGTCTGGGCCTTCGTGGACGAACTCGAACTTGATGAGGTGTTCTTCGATCTGCTCGCGCTCATCCGGGCGCGGGGGGCGGGCCTGGCCGTCGTCAGCGACGGCCTGGACTTCTACCTGGACCGCATCTTCGCCATGCACGGCCTGACGACGTGCGCCGATGATGACTGCGTGCGCTCCCCCGACCGCGTCCTGCGCTTCTCCAACGCCGCCACCGTCACCCCCGAGGGCATCCGCATCGAGTTCCCGTACGGCTCGACGTGCGGCCAGTGCGGCAACTGCAAGGTCGCGCACCTGTTCCGCCTGCGGCGGGACTTCGCGCGGGTCATCTACATCGGCGACGGCCATTCCGACCTCTGCGCGGCGCGCTATGCCAACGTGATCTTCGCCAAGCACGCGCTGGCCGAGGACTGCCAGCGCGCCGCTCGCGCCTTCATCCCCTTCGAGACCTTCGCCGACGTCCTGCGGGTTCTCCGGTAGCCAACCTCACCCCGACACGCGAAACGGCCGGAGCCACGGGGCCCCGGCCGTCGTCGTCTCTGCTCGGCCCGCCTACGCCGGAGGACCGCCAGGTCCACCCGCCGGAGGGCCACCCGGCCCGCCCGCGGGAGGCCCACCCGGTCCGCCGCCAGGAGGTCCGCCGGGCGCGCCCCCGGGAGGCCCGCCCGGAGCGCCACCGGGCATGCCGCCCGGTCCGCCCATGCCGCCCGAGCGTCCCGCGGGTGCCGCGCCGCCACCGGCCGTCTTCATCCGGCTGATGGCCGCCTTGGCTTCCTTCACCTTGGTCGCGTCACTGCTGACCTTCAGGAAGGCGTTGAAGGTCGTCGTGGCCTGCGCGCGGTCACCGCGCTCGGCCAGAATCCACGCCTTGCCATACAGCGCCAGCGCGTCCTTCGGGTTCTTCTGCAGGTTCGCCGTGAAGATGCCCAGAGCGGTGTCATAGTCACCGCTGTGCTTGGCGTAGATGCCCTGCTTGGAGGTCTTGCCGGGGATCGGCGTCACGGTGCTGCCACCAGCCGGAGCGGCGCCACCGGGCCCGCCCACTGCTTCACCACCGGGAGCACCACCGGGAGGTCCGCCCGGAGCGCCACCCGGAGGTCCGCCGGGGCCGCCGCCCGGCGCGCCGCCGGCATCGGCCTCGGGGCCGCCCTTCGCCGGCGCGGCTTCGTCGCCGCCGTCCTTGCTGCCCCCAAACAGACAGCCGCTGCACAGAGTCATCAGCAGCGCCAGTACGACCACGACTACCAACACCAATGGTACTCTCACGGGAGCTTCTTCCCTTCGCGTGTGATCTCGCGCGCATTGCATGCTGCGCACGGATTCGACGTGGCCCCCCCATTTCCTTCTGCGCGGGCGCAACTTTTTTCCGGGCTAGCTTTCCCGCTGCAACACGTAGTCGGCCAGGTGCTCGAGGCTCTCTCGCGCCGGCGTGGCCACCAGCCCTTCGAGCGCCGCCTTGGCCTGCTGCACCAACTCCCCCACCCGGTGGCATGCGTACTCGCGCCCGTCCAGCGCCGCCACCAGCTCGACCGTCTCGGCGGCAGCTCCAGGATCGCCCGCCTCGCAGCGCTCCAGCAGGCCTTCGAGCGCCCGCCGCTCCCCCTCCGACCCCGCCTGCCAGGCGGCGATGATCGGCAGCGTGTGGTGCCCGCCGGCCAGGTCCTGCCCTACCGGCTTCCCCAGACGCGCCGGGTCGCCGTACAGGTCCAGCAGGTCGTCCGTGACCTGGAAGGCCACCCCGAGGTTCAGCCCGTAGTCACGCAGGGGCTCAACGGCCGGGGCGTTGGCGGCCGCCAGGGCGCCGATGTGGCATGCCGCGCCCATGAGCGATGCCGTCTTGCCGCGAATGCTCGCGAAGTAGCGGGCCTCCGCGGCCTCCCAGCGGCGCTCTCCGGTCTCGCGCAACTCCGATTGGCACATGTGCACCACCGCCTCGGCCAGCACCCCCATCACGTGGGGGTCGAAGCCCGTGCTCAGCAGACGGAAGACCTCGGCGATCAGCAGATCGCCCACCAGGATGCTGGTGCGGTTGCCCCAGCGCTCCCGTGCCGTCGGCCGGCCCCGGCGCTCGCGGGCCTCGTCAATGACGTCATCGTGGATGAGCGAGGACAGGTGGATGACTTCAACGCTCGTCGCGAACGCCACCGCCGCGGCGGGGTCGCCCCCGGCCGCCGCGCACGACAGCAGCGTGAGCAGGGGCCGCAGGCGCTTGCCCCCGGCCTGCAGCACATGCTGGTAGATCGCCGGCGCCAGCCCGTCCGTCTCGGCCGGCAGCAGTTCCTGCAGGCGCACCTCGACCACGTGCATCTGCGGCGCCACCGGCTCGGCCAGCGCCGCCAGCGCGGGCAGCATCTTCCGCGGCCGGCGGCACGGCGCCGTCAGTCTTCGCTCTCCGTCGCGGGCACTTCGGTCGGCAGATAGAAGCACAGCGTCTCCAATTCCCGCGCCAGATCCACGTTGCGCAGGTTGACGTCCTTCGGCACATTCAGCAGCAGCGGGGCGAAGTTCACGATGGCCTTGATGCCGGTGCTGATGACGAAATCCGCCGTCTCCTGCGCCGCGTGCTCCGGCACCGTCAGAATGGCAATCTCGACCTTCAGCAACGCAACGTCCTCGGGCAGGTCGCGCGTGGATCGAATCTTCATGTTCCCCAGGCGGTGCCCGATGCGCGCCGGGTAGTTGTCGTAGATCCCCACGATCTGGAAGCCGTGCGCCGCGAACCCGGGATAGCGCGCGAGCGCCGACCCCAGGTTCCCCGCCCCGATCACCACCGTCGGCCGCTGCCGCCGCACGCCCAGGATGTCCTGGATGTGCATGCGCAGCTTCGCCGTCTCATACCCCAGTCCCCGCCGCCCGAACTCCCCGAAGTACGAGAGGTCCTTGCGCACCTGTGAGGCCTTCACGCCCGCCCATTGCCCGATCTCCACCGACGACGCCTTCGGCTGCCCCCGACGCTCCATCATCGTCACCACGCGCAGGTAGTCACACAGCCGCGTGACGGTCCCCTCGGGTACGTTGGGTCGGCGGGAGAGTTCGTTGGGCATGGAATTGCTACCGCCCCAGGACGATCGTGCTCGCCTGCGCGGCCGCCTGCAGTATCGGCTGCGGCAGCAGACACAGAGCCAGCGTGGCGACGAGGCAGATCCACATGACGGCGCTGAATGCCGCGTTGCGCCGCACCGCGACACCCCCGCCGTCCAGGAAGAACATCAGCCGCGCGATGTTCATGTAGTAGTACAGCGAGATGGCGCTGTTGATGATGCCGACGACCGCCAGCCACCACCAGGTCTCCGAGCGAATCGCGGCGCCGAAGATGTACAGCTTCCCCACAAACCCCGCCGTCGGCGGGATGCCGGTCAGCGACAGCAGGAACACGATCATGATCAGCGCCAGACCCAGCGAGTTGCGCGCCAGCCCCCGGAACCCCTCCAACTCCTCGGTGCCCGTGCTCTGCGCCACAATCATGACCACGGCGAACGCGCCGACGTTCATGAACAGGTACGCCGTCAGATAGAACAGGAGCGCCCCGGTGCCGAAGCCCAGTTCACTCCCGGCCGCGATGACGCCGATGAGCATGTACCCCGCATGGGCGATGGACGAATACGCCAGCATGCGCTTCACGTTCGTCTGGCGGATTGCCAGCAGATTCCCCACGAACATCGTCAGCGTGGCCAGAAGCGCCAGCATCATCTGCCACTGCGGCACCAGCGACGGCCCCACCAGCAGCAGGAAGCGACCGAGAATCGCGAAGCCGGCGGCCTTGGGCCCCACCGACAGGAACGCCGTCACCGCCGTCGGCGCGCCCTCATACACATCCGGCGACCACGCCTGGAACGGCACCATCGCGATCTTGTACCCCAGCCCCGCCAGGATCATGATCAACGCCAGCGCGTGCAGCGGGCTCGTCGGATGGGCCGCCAGCCGGTCCGCCAGCACCACCAGGTTCGTCGAGCCGCCGAGCCCGTACAGCAGGCTCATGCCGTAGATCATCACGGCCGACGCCGAGGCCCCGTACAGGAAGTACTTCAGCGCCGCCTCGTTGGACTTCGCGTCCCGCCGCAAGTACCCCGCCAGCACGTAGGACGACAGGCTCACCAGTTCGAACGCGAGGTAGATCGTGATCAGGTCCACCGCGCCGCTGAGCAGCGACATGCCCAGCAGCGTGAACAGCAGCAGCACGAAGTACTCGCCGTAGGCGTACAGCCCGCGCAGGAAGTCCGTGGACAGTAGGACGATGACGATGCCGATGGCGGCGAACAGCACCTTGAAGAACACCGCATAGTTGTCCAGCAGCATGGAGTGCCAGAACTCGAATACCGGCTCCCGCCCCGGGTCCCACAGCCGCCACGCCGCCACGCCGAAGGCCACGAGGCCGACGACCGTCAGCACCGGCAGCACGCGCTTCCGCTGCGGCGCCAAGAACAGGTCCAGCACGAGCACGCCCAGCCCCCCCAGGGCCAGGATCAGTTCGGGCAAGAAGGTTGTGAGGTTGTCTACTGGCATGGTGTAGTGGCGCGATGAATCGCGCCCTCATCCGCAGTGGCGCGATTTATCGCGCCCTCATCCGTAGCGGCGCGATTCATCGCGCCCGCCGTCCGCTCCCAAAATGGCGCGATGAATCGCGCCCCTACATCCCCAACGCCGCTCCGACGTGCTGCACTACCGCCGCCGACACGCTGTTGATGGCATGCAGCACCGGGTACGGGAAGAGGCCGATGAACAGCGTCAGCACCATCAGCGGCACCGTCGCCGCCAGTTCGCCGGCGTCAATGTCCGTCAGGTCCACCCACTGCCGGTTCAGGTCACCCAGGAAGATGCGCTGGATCATCCACAGGAAGTACCCCGCCGTCACCGCCACCCCGATGACCGCCAGCGCGGTGATGATCTTGTACGTCCCGAACGCCCCGACGAACACCAGGAACTCGCTCACAAAGCCCGCCAGCGTCGGCAAGCCCAGGGACGCGAACGAGGCCATCATCATGATCCCGGCGTACACCGGCATCTGTTTGGCCAGCCCGCCGAAGGAGTTCAGGTCGCGCGTGTGCGCCCGGTCGTAGATCACGCCGACGAGGAAGAAGAGCGCGCCCGTGATGATCCCGTGAGTGAGCATCTGCAGGATCGCGCCGTTGAGCGCCGTGGTCCGGCTCACGAGGTCAAAGGACGTCGGGTCCCCCGGCCAGGTGATGCCCGCCGCCGCCGCCACGCCCAACATCACATAGCCCATGTGGTTGACCGACGAATATGCGATCAGCTTCTTCAGGTCCGTCTGCGCCATCGCCACCAACGCGCCATAGACGATGCTCACCAGCGCCAGCAGCGCAATCACGATCGCGAAGTACTGGCTCGGCCCCGGCAGGATCGGCAGGCACACCCGCACGAAGCCGTACGTCCCCATCTTCAGCAGGACGCCCGCCAGGATGACGCTGCCGGCCGTGGGCGCCTCGACGTGCGCGTCGGGCAACCACGTGTGGAACGGGAAGAGCGGCACCTTGATGGCGAACGCCAGGAAGAAGCCCCAGAAGGCCAGCATGCCGACCCAGAAGTGCGCGGCCAGCGGCGTCTGCTGGGCCAGCTCGAGCATGTCGAAGGTGTGCGGGCTGCTATAGAAGTACAGCGCCAGGATCGCCAGCAGCATCGCCAGGCTGGCGACCAGCGTGTAGATGAAGAACTTGATGGCCGCATATTCGCGCCGCGGCCCGCCCCAGATGCCGATCAGGAAGTACATCGGCACCAGTGAGATTTCCCAGAAGACATAGAACAGGAAGAAGTCGAGGGCCGAGAACGTCCCCAGCATCCCCACCTCAAGCAGCATGAAGAACGCCATGTACTCCTTGACGCGGTGGTTGATGCGCCAGGAGTAGATCGTGCACAGGAGCGTGAGTAGGGTCGTCAGGATGATCAGCGGCAGCGACAGGCCGTCGGCCCCGAGATGATAGTGGACCGACACCCCGGCAGCCTCGAACCATACCCGCGGCCCCTCCTGCAGTTGCATGGTGCCGTCGCCGGGGATGAACGCCGTGAGCGAGAGCAGGGAGATGACGAAAACCAGGGCGGCGAAGAGGTTCGCCGTCCAGCGAATCGCCGTGACGTTCTCCTTGTTCATCAGGAGAATGATGACCATGCCCACTAAGGGCAGGAAGATCATGAGAGATAGGAAGGGTATCGTCATGG
>CAZZDO010000296.1:0-6735 GCA_964653205.1 uncultured Armatimonadia bacterium
GGGGCTTGTACCCCGCCCCGCATGGCACGAACCAAACGGAGGGGCGGGGTACAAGCCCCCGCCCTACAGAACGGCGCCCGCTCGCCTGGCTCAGACCCAACAGCATTCTAGGTCTTGCGCCGGAGCAGCCACACCGCCACGAACCCCACCAGCACCAGCGCCAGCACGAAGCCGATGATGCGCACGATCAGCGAGTCGCCACCTGTGGCCGGCTCCGCCCCGATGCCGCTGCCCTTGGGCGCCTTCGCCGCGACCGGCTCCGCCACGTTCGTCGGCGAAGCCTGGTACCAGAAGTTCACGCCCTCGTACAGCACATCCGGCGCCTTGTTGCGGCTGCCGTGCTGCAGGTCCAGCCGCAGGCTCTGCTTGAAGGGAATGCAGTCCGCGACCAGGTACCGATAGCAGTCCACCACCGGCGGGTCCTTCGGCTGCATGAAGGTGACGCCGCTGAACAGGTTCGCCTTCTCCCCCGCCTCGAAGTACCACGCCCCGTTGAAGTAGTCCTCAGTGCCCGTGCCCTCGATCGTCGGCTTCGTATCACCATCTATGTAGATTTGTTCGTTGCCTTCGAGAAAGGCGAAGGTCTTGCGGTCTTTGCCGTCCACGCAGAGGTTCGTGCCCAGGAAGATGCCCTCGCCGGTGACGTTGAGCAGCGTCATGGGCTGGTCGGTGACGGAGTACTGCGAGAAGTACTGGGCGCAGAGGCGGTACTTGGGGGCGGCCTTGAGCGGCTGCCGCCATATCCGCACGTCGGCTTCCTTGAGGCCCCCGGAACCGAACGGCTCGATGCCGATGCTCAAGCTTGACACGACCGGCAACGGGAAACGCAGGTAGAGTGTCGTGCCCTGCACGGCGGTGCCGGCAGAGACGTACGCATGGAGCGCATACCGGACATTGAAGAGAGCAGCCAGCGGCACGTCAATCGTCTTCTGGCCGTCGCACGTGATGACCAACCGGGTGGCCTGCAGTTGCTGCGGCGTGGGTGGCGCACTGCTCCAGCGTCGCGAGGTGATCTGCAGGCCGTTGATCAGTGTCGGACCATTGATCTGCGGACACCAGGCGTGTCCCGGCGTGGGGTCGGCCGTGTATTCCTCGCCGACGCCCGTCAGTGAGGCAGGCTCCTGCCACAGCTTCGCCTGCTCTCGCAGTCCCGCCGCACTGACCGCGGCAGGCTGCGTCAGCTGTTCGGCCGGCACTTGCCGGTAGCCGACCTGCAGGTAGAACTTCATCGGCTCGGTGACATCCTTCTCGAAGCTGCGGGCCTGGAACACCGCCTGCTTCTTGACGACGACGGGGAGGTACGACCAGTAGGCCTGCTGGTCCAGGGCCCGCAGCGGATCGTCCTTGGCCACACCCGCCGGCAGCGCGCCCTTGGCGACCAGCGTCTCCCTCTTCCCGTCCACGATCATGTCCAGCGCCGACAGCCTGGTGTCGCTGGAGGTGGACCAGATGCGGAAGATGATGGCCGGGCCGGTGATCGTGCCGATGGTGGCGGTCTGCCCGGGCTGGAGGCTGAAGAAGTCCTTGCCCTCCCCGGACATGGCCGTCGTGGCGAGCAGCTTGAGGGGCTGCTGAAGCTGGGGCGGAAGATTCTCGGGGTTCAACCAGGTGTCATCGGCGGCATAACCGGGTATAACAACAAAGCCTGTCAGCAGGGCCAGGCAACAGCTCAGAGCACGGCGGGACATGGTTTCCTCCAGGTGGGTGCGGTGTGAGTCGCGCTGTGATTATAGCCTGCGACCGGCACTGCTGGGAACCCGTTCGTCGTTCCCGCCGTTAGGTTGAGGTAGAGGTGCCTTTGGTGTCATTCACGCGGCAACTGGCGACAGCGCTCCTGTTGCTGTTGGTCCTGGCAGGACCGGCAGGGCTGATTGCGCATCACCACGCCGAGGGGGACGGCGACGGCCCCTGCGTGGCGTGTCTGTTGCTGGCCGCGTGCGTGGCCGCGTTGCCGGCGTTGCTGGCTCTCCCCACCACGTCGCTGGCACGATACCGCCGCGCCGTGACTCCGCATCCTCTGCCGACCGGCCGTCACCTCCGCCCCTGCTCCCCGCGCGCTCCTCCAGCCTAACGGGTCGTCTCAGCGTGAACAGTGCTCACGGCTTGTGCCGTGACGACCCTAGCCTTGCCTCACACCGAAGGAGGAGCACCCATGCGTTCCCGTGGTTTCACTCTCATTGAACTCCTGGTGGTCATTGCCATCATCGCGATCCTGGCCGCCATCCTGTTCCCGGTTTTCGCCCGGGCCCGGGCCAAGGCACGCCAGACGGCGTGTCTAAGCAACGTCAAGCAGATCAGCCTGGCCCTGCAGATGTACGCGCAGGACTATGACGAGTGCTATCCGGTCGTCAACCACCTCACCGGCTACGACTGGTGGGGCCCGCTGCAGACCTATGTCAAGAACGCCCAGATGTTCCGCTGCCCGGCCTACAAGGCCGGATCGGGCGAGCCGGCCAGCGACTACAGCATCAACGGCCTGTTCGCCCATGGCAGTTCCATGGCCATATTCGACTACCCCGCCGAGCAGATCGCCATCGCGATCCGCAAACCGGGCTGCGCCGAGGCGGGTTACCACCCGTGGCCGGACGACCATGCCACCTGGGACGACCTGACCCAGTACACCGAGTTCCAGGACCACATCGCCACCGACATCCACAACGGCGGGTGCAACTATGGGTTCGCCGATGGCCACGCGAAGTGGCTGAAGTGGGAGGCCACGATCAAGGCGCCGATTCCGTACATGCACAACACCGGGCGCTGGTACTACTGATCGCTGATGTGACTTCCTGAGCGCCGGACCCCCGGGGCCCGCCGACGTGACGGCGGGCCCCTTTTCTGCTATTCTGGCGGGCGGGACGGCACAATGCATAGTCGTGCACAACTGAAGGCAGGGCTGGCCCTCGCGCTGGCCTGCTTGGCCGGCTCGGCGCACGCCGCCGCGCTGCCGCTGGTGCTCGTCACGACCCCGGACATCGCCGCCATCGTGCAGGCCGTGGCTGGGGACATGGCCGACCTGCAGGTTGTGCTGCCCCCCGGCGCCGATCCCCACGACTTCACCGTCACCTCCGAGCAGGTCCGTAGCTTCGGGGCGGCGGGCCTCATCGTCTACGCCAACAGCCGCGCTCTCGGCTTCGAGCACGTCATCCGCACCGCGCTACCCGACAAGCCGGCGCTGGACTGGCCGGACTACGCGGCGCAGGGGGCGCGGCTGCGCGACTACCCGGGCTATCCGCAGAATCCCCATGCTTTCTGGCTGAACCTCGACAACGCCGCGGCCATCGCGCGCGCGGTGGCCTCACGGCTGGAGACCCTCGGCCTGCCCGGCGACGTGCTGGAAGGGCGGACGGCGCTCTTCGAGCAGGACCTGAAGGCCCAGCGCGCCGTGGCCGCGCGGGTTGTGCAGGAGCGCGGCCTGGCCGGGCGGCCGATGTTGGCCGTCATCCCCGGCGTGTGCGATGTCATCGCCAACTGGGGCCTGCCGGTGGGTGATGTCCTCATGGCCGAGGGGTCTGGGACCGTAGCGGGCAAGCGCCTGCAGGACGCCGTGGCGAAGCTGCGCGGCGGGGCCTATTCCGCCATCGTGTGCCCCCTGTCCATGCAGAAGGCCAAGCAGGGCGAAGCCGCCCGGCAAGTCGCCGCCGACAGCGGCGCGCCGATCATCTACGTGCACTTCCTGGACACGAGGCTCGGGCAGGACAGCTATCTGTCGCAGATGGCCGACAACCTCGCGGCGCTCGCGGGCGTCGGCCAGAAGCCCAGCCCTCCCGAGACACTGCGTGGCGGCAAGGCGGGGGCTCTGGTCATCGCCGGCATCTTCGGCCTGCTGCTGGGGATTGCCCTGGGACGGTACTTCTCCCGCCCGCGCGGCCCGTCGTGCGGCGCGGGTATCTTCGACAAGTAGCGGCGCGATCTATCGCGCCCATGCAATGCCCGCTCGCGAAGGATCGGGCGCGATAAATCGCGCCGCTACAGCCTATGGGTGCTTCTGTGCGGCAATCGCCCCTCCTGCGCATTCTCAACCCGCCCCTGGCGCGGCTGCATAGCGCCCTGCGCTACCCGCACACCCCGGACTTCCCCACCAGCTTCGTCATCGAGACCACCAGCCGCTGCAACCTGAACTGTCGCATGTGCCCGCGGCGGGACATGCGCCGGGCGGCCCAGGACATGAGCCCGGAGTTGTTCGCGCGACTGATTGAGCAGATCGCCGAGCATGAGGAGCGCGTGGGCGCGTCGGTCCCCGACGCGCAATCCCGGGACGCGCGTCGGGGACCGACGCGCCTACGCGACGCCTTGCGCTTCATGGCTCTCCACTGGTTCGGCGAGCCCCTCCTGCACCCACAGATTCTCGACTTCATCGCCCTGGCCGGCGAGCGCCTGCCCCATCTCCTGTCGTACGGCCGCGAACGCAACGCCGTGCGCGGGCTGACCCTGAGCACGAACGCAACGCTGCTGGACGAGGACGCGGCGCGCGGCCTGCTGGCCTCGCCGCTGACATGGCTGGGGGTGTCCGTGGACGGCAGCAGCCCCGAGACATACGAAAGCCTGCGCTGCGGCGGGGCTTTCGAGCAGGTCATGGCGAACGTCCAGCGCCTGCTGGAACTGAACGCCGCGAGCGACCGCGAGCTGCCAACCATCGCCCTGCAAGTCATCGCGACGGAGGCGACCGTCCCCGAGTTCGCCGGCGCGGTTGCGCGCTGGCAGGCCCTCGCGCACGGCCGGGCGAACGTCCGTGTCGAGCTGAAGCCCTGGACGGACTGGGCCGGGCAGGTCGTCGCCCCCGAGTTGGCCGCGCCCGACGCCCGACCTGGCTTCCTGTATCTGGACTGCGGGCGGCTGCACGACACGCTTGTCATTGGCGCCGGTGGCGAGATTGGCCTGTGCTGCTATGATGTGCAGGCCGGTCTTGGCCTCGGCGACGCCGCCGAGCAGACGATTGCCGAGATCTGGCGCGGCGAGAGGTTGCAGGCCCTGCGACGCAAGATGCGCTGGGGGCGGCTCGCGGGCCTGCCGCTGTGCCGGGACTGTGCGATGGGGCGGAAGCACCCGCTGGACATGCTCAGGCGTGTGGGTCGGGGTCGGTGACCCCTCGTACAGCATGGTTGCGTAGAGTAGATATGGGCCGGTGTACGAGCGGTCACCGACCGCGACCACGCCGTCTGCCGCTCACTGACAGGAGACGCAACCCATGACCCACGAACGCCTTCTCCCCCACCTCCACCTCTTTTGCGACACCTGCAACGTCTACGTCATCCAGGACCGCGACCACGCGATTGCCGTGGACTTCGCCAGCGGGGCGTGGCTCGACGAACTGCCCGCCCTCGGCATCAAGCACCTGGATCATGTGTTCCTGACCCACGCCCATGACGACCAGTGCGCCGGGCTGGCGGCCCGGGACGCGTGGCCCTTCGCCATCCACGCCCCGGCCGGGGAGCAGGGCGTCCTGTCTCCCGAGCGCGACCCGCGCGTGCTGCCGCCGTGGTGGACGATGGGCTGCCCCCAGAACTATCTCCCCCCGCGCCGGCCCGTGCCGGGCGTGAGCTACGACATGGCGGGCAATGGCCACATGCTCTGGCGGGGGCGTCGCATCCGCTTCATGCACACGCCGGGCCACGGACCGAATGCCTGCTCCGTGCTCGTGGACTGCGACGGCAAGCAGGTGCTCTGCTGCGGCGACGCGGCGCACGCGGGCGGGACGCTCTGGCAGCCGTTCCACCTCGAATGGGACCACTGGACCGGGACCGGGGCGCTGGCAGCGTGGGAGGGCGTCGAGCGCCTGCGGGGGATCGCCATCGGCCTGCTGTGCCCGGCACACGGCCCGGTCGTGGCCCAGGGCATCCAACCCCTGCTGCGCCAACTCTCCGCGCGCCTGCTGGCCTTCTACCGCGCCAAGGGGCAGATCAGCCCCGGCACGAAGGACGGCTACCTGCGGCCGACGGCGACCGTGGCCGGGGCGCTGCAATACCTGCCGCACCTGTACCAGTACAGCGGCAACGGCTATCTGCTGGTCTCGGACAGTGGCACCGGACTCGTCGTGGACCCGCAGGAACCGGGGATGCCCGCCCTGGAGGCACTGCTGGCCGAGCTTGGCGTCCGCCCGACCGCGATGATCGTCAGCCACTACCACTACGATCACAGCGATGGCATCCCGTACCTGCAGGAGAAGTACGGCGCCGAGGCGTGGCTGCATCCACTGATTGTCGAGGCGCTGTCGCGGCGGCGCACTCTGCCGTGGCTGCTGGACCGGGAGTTCCGAGCGGATCACGTGTGGCCCGAGCGCGGGACGTGGCCCTGGGAGGAGTATGACTTCGACGTGGCGCCCTGGCCGGGGCAGACCTGGTGGCACTGCGTCTGCCAGACGACAGTGGACGGGTGCAAAGTCATGTTCGCGGGCGACTCGTTTACGCCGACCTCGAAGTGGAATGGGACCGGAGGCTTCTGCGCGTACAACGGCAGCCGCTTCAGCGATGGCTATGCGCCGAGCGTGCAACTGGCGCTGAACTGGCAGCCGGAGATCATGGCGGCCGGACACAACAACACATACGCTTTCTCGGCCACGAAGTTCCGGCGCATCGCCCAGTGGGCGCAGCGGGCGGAGGCGGCCGTGCGGGCGCTGTGCCCGTCGGGGGACCTGGAACGGGATTACTACGTCCTGCACGAGTTGTTGTAGCGGCGCAATTCATTGCGCCCGGGCACGCGACATACTGCGCCATGGCGATGGCCGAGGGCGCGGTAAAT
>CAZZDO010000297.1:0-6680 GCA_964653205.1 uncultured Armatimonadia bacterium
GGCCGACGACCTTCAGCGGGATCGACGCCTCCGGCATCTGCGGACAGGTGGTCGATCTCAACAACGACGGCCTGCTGGACATCGTCTTCGCCGCCGACCCGGACAACTCCGGTCTGCAGACGGAGGCTCTGGACCGCTATGAGGACAAGGTGTATTGGAACACGGGGCTGCACGGGGCGAAAGAGAACCACTGGCTGCGGCTGCGCTTCTCCGGGGTGGGTGACGCGGGACTCATCGGCGCGCGCGTCGAGGTGCGCGAGCCGGGGACCGGCAAGCTGCTGGGCACGCGCTGGGTTACGAGCCACGACAGCTACAAGTCCGGCTGTCCGATGGAAGCGCACTTCGGCCTGGGGAAGGCGGCGCGGGGGGATGTGCAGGTGACGCTGCCTGAGGGCAAGGTCGTGAAGTGCGGGGGCGTTGAGGGGGACCGGTACCTGGAATTGGACTTGGCCGGCGGTAAGCTGTCCCAGGTGCGCACGGCCGGCTGAAACAACCAAGCGGAGGATGAGCCCACATGAACCGCCGTGACTTCCTGAAGATCGCCGGGCTGGGGACCGCCGGTCTGGCGCTGCCGCACCTGGCCTGGCCCCAGGCGCCGCGCCAGCCCAACATCATCGTGATCCTCGCCGATGACCTCGGCTACGGTGAACTGGGCGTGCAAGGCTGCCGGGACATCCCGACACCCCATATCGACTCCATCGCGCAGGCCGGCGTGCGCTTCACCGACGGCTATGTATCGTGCCCCGTCTGCGCGCCGACGCGGGCGGGACTCATGACCGGGCGCTACCAGCAGCGGTTCGGGTTCGAGACCAATCCCGGACCCGAGGCCGCGGCCGACCCCAACTTCGGTCTCCCGCGCAGCGAGACCACCCTCGCCGAGCGGCTCAAGGGCCTTGGCTACGCCACAGGCATGTTCGGCAAGTGGCACATCGGCTACAAGCCCGAACTGCAGCCCACGCAGCGCGGGTTCGACGAGTTCTTCGGCTTCCTGAGCGGCGCGAACGACTACCTGCCCGGCGGGCGGCGCATGGACAAGGTGCTGCGGGGTACCCAGGTGGTCGAGGAGCAGGAGTACCTCACCGACGCCTTCGGGCGTGAGGCGGTTGCTTTCGTCGAGAAGCACCGGCAGCATCCGTTCTTCATGTATCTCCCCTTCAACGCCGTTCACGCGCCGTTGCAGGCCATGGACAAGTACCTGCAGCGCTTCCCGGACATCAAGGATGAGAAGCGCCGCACCTTCGCGGCGATGCAGTCGGCGATGGATGACAACGTGGGCCGCGTGCTGGACACGCTGCGACGGCTCAGCCTGGAGCAGGATACACTCGTCTTCTTCCTGAGCGACAATGGCGGGCCGACCGAACAGACGACTTCTGGTAATGGACCTCTGCGGGGCTTCAAGGGACAGACCTGGGAAGGCGGCATTCGCATTCCATACATGATGCAGTGGCCGGGTCGCATCCCCGCCAGACAGGTCATCCACCACCCGGTCATCGCCCTGGACATCCATCCGACGGCCATTGCCGCCGCGGGCGCGACCGTGTCGCCGGACTGCAAGCTGGACGGGGCCAATCTCCTGCCGCATGTCACTGGAGGAGCCGCCGGCCAGCCGCATGACACGCTCTACTGGCGCTTCAGCCAGCAGCGCGCCATCCGCCAGGGCGACTGGAAGCTGGTTCTCGGCGCCGGCGGCAGCGAGTGGGGGCTGTACAACCTGGCCGAGGACATCGGGGAGAAGAACGACCTCGCGGCGAAGATGCCAGAGAAGGCCAACGACCTGCAGACGGCCTGGGACGCCTGGAACGCCCAACTCATGGACCCGCAGTGGCGTCGCCAGGGCCCCACCGGCCGCGGCGGCAACGCACAGATCGAGGAGCGCTTCAGGGGGTTCGACAAGAACGGTGACGGGAAGCTAACCCCGGACGAGTTCCCGCGCGCGCAGGCTTTCAGGCAGATGGACGCGAACCATGACGGGGTGGTGACGCTGGAGGAGGCACGGGCGTACTACCAGGCGCGCGGCGCGGGGCAGCGCTAGCCGGCGACAGCGGGCGGCTGCCGACGATCGGCGCAGGGATTGACCTTCCGTAGGAGCAGTGCTTTGGACATATGTCAGATGTGCGATGCGCCGGCGGCGCGGCTGGAACCGAACGTGGATCGGCTTCTGGCGGCGCTCAGCGGCGGTAAGCTGGACCGGGTGCCCCACTTCGAACTGCTCATGGACCCCCGCATCGTCGGGGAGATCCTGGACTGGCCGGCGGAGCGGGCCTGCAGTTCGTTTGCTCTGCCGCCCGAGGACTACCTGGAGTTGTCGCGACGCACTGCCCAGGATGCCATTGTGGTCAATCTGAACGTCTGGGCGGGAGGCATGGGGGCCGTGTCCTCACTTGACGACCTGGAGGCCGTTCCAGAGCCGAACGTTCAGTCCTTCCGCGAATCGGCCCGGCGTGCCTTCGAGGTGGTCAGCGGCACCAACCTCGGTGTCATCGGCCATGCCGGCGGGCCGCTCTTCGCCAGCTACTGCGTGTGCGGCCCCGTGGCGATCCAGAGCTTCATGCTGGACCTCTACGACAACCCGGAGTTCGTGCTGCGGCTGCTGGACTGGCACGCCGACTGGCAGATGGCCATTCTGGAGGCCGTCACGGACCTGCCCTTCGCGGCCGTCTTCCTGGCCGATGACCTGTGCGACAACACCGGCTTCCTGTTCCGCCCCGAGACGGTGGAGGCGCTGTGGCTGCCGCGGATCGGCCGGCTGGTCGGCCAGATCAAGTCCACCGGAACGCCGCTATGTTTCCATTGCTGCGGACGCCTGGCCCCGCTGCTGCCTCTTCTCGACCGCCTGGGGGTGGACGCGGTGCAGCCGCTTCAGCCGTCCTGCAACGACATCCCGGCTGTGCGGCGGCAGTGGGGGAACCGCTTCTGCCTGATGGGCAACCTCAATGTCGAGGGTGTGCTGGCGTTCGGGTCGCCCGACGAGGTGCGTCAGGCTGCGCGACAACTGATCGAGCAGGTCGGACGCAACGGCGCCTTCGTGCTGGCGTCGAGCCATTCCATCGTAGATGCCATTCCGGCGGAGAACTACTTCGCGTTAGTTGACGCGGCTGTTCGCTACGGTTAGGGTCCCGCCGGCGCCTCCGCCCGACGGTGGCTGGGGGACCAACTGGAGGGCTTCCGGATGAGGAGACTGTCGCTCATGCTGCTGCCGCTCGCCGTCGGCGCCCTGACGGGCTGCGCCTACGCGGCTGCCGACGCCCCTCTGTTCGCCCGGTATGTGCGGGTCGAGTCGGGGGCTGCGCGCAACTACCTGCACTTCGCCGAAATCGAGGTATATGTCGGGGGTAAGAATATCGCCGTCGGCAAGCCCGTCAGCGCCTCCTCAACCATGCGTCCGTTCGCTCCCGAGCGGGCGGTGGATGGCGTTGTGGGTTATGCCTGGGGGCCTGACGCCAGCTTCTGGTCCTCGGCGGGGAGCGCCGGCAATGACTGGTGGGAAGTGGACCTCGGGGCGGAGCTACCCATCGAGCGGCTGGTGCTGTACAACCGTCTCGATGTGGCCCAGGAGCGACTGGAGGGGGCCGTACTGCGGGTGCTGGCCGCCGACCGGACGGAGAAGCTGCGACAGACTCTGACCGCAGCCCTCAACCCGACCGAGATCGAATTCGTGAAGCGCGAGGTGCCGCCCGTGGACTTCTCCGCTCAGAGCCTGGCCGACCGGCGCGCCGAACTGGCGCCCCGCTTCACGGCACCCTCCGAGGACACCGGCTACGTCATGCCGGTGGGCAGCGGCGACCTCTCCGCCATGCTGCGCTACGGCAGCGCCTATGAGATTCACCTGTCGAAGACTGACTTCTTTGGCCCGGGCAACATCCTGTCGCCCGGTCATGTCCAGCTCTCGTTCGGAGTCGCTCCTGAGGCACTGACGCAGTTCGAGCAGCGCCTCGATCTGAACCGCGGTTCGGTGGTCTTGACTCTCAAGACCGGAGATGGCCAGATCACCGCCGAGACGTATGGCGTCCGGGGCCGCAACGCCCTCATCGTGGCCGTCGAGGACACCCGCCCGGCGCCGCAGGCGCAGGCCACGTTCTCGATCTGGCGGCCGGGCATGGCGCTGACTACTGCAGGGGGCATCCTGACGGCCCGTGAAGTCCAGACTTGCGGCGAAGACGGCAAGCCGGTCACGGACCCCGCCCGCGCCAACCCCGCCGACTGCCTCTACAACCTCGGCCTGGGTGTGACCCTCGGGTTCGTTGGTTCCAGCGGGTTGCTGTCGGCCCAGGGCGAAGTGCAGGAGGCGGAGAAGGGCTGTGCGGCCACACTGCGTCCCACGGTCGGTCGCAAGTACTGGCTGATCATCACCGGCGCGACCAGCTACGACGGCCGACCCGAAGTGGCGGCCGGCGCCGGCCTGGAGCGGCTGATCAAGGCGGATCAGGCACGACTGCGGGCTGAGCAGTTGGCGTGGTGGGACGACTTCTGGAAGGCGTCCTTCGTTGACCTGCGGGGCCGCGACGCCGACCTCCTCACCCGGCTCTGGCATGTCACGCTGTATTCGTATGCGTCGGTGGGGGATGGCCCCGTGCTGCCCAAGTTCAATGGAGGGCCGGGCCTGGTGGTGGAGGACGATCGTAGCTGGGGCTGGGGCTACTGGTGGCAGAACACCCGCGAGCTCATCTGGCCGATGTTCGCGGCCAACCACCTCGACTATGCCCGGAACCATCTGGAGTTCTACGACCGCACCTTCATGGACTATCAGCGGCGGACAGCCGCCAGCGGCAAGATCGGCATCCGCGTGTGGGAGGACGCCACCCCCTTCAGACCCGGCGCCTCGCCAACGCCTCGAGTGACTGCCCCATTCGATCCGGCTGCGCTGGCCGCAGCCCAGGCCGACCGTCGCATGGAAACTGTGAAAGACGGTTATAACGCCCGCTCGATGGCGCAAGGAGCCGAGCTGATTCAGCTCATGTTCGACTGGGTGGCCTTCACCGGCGAGCAAGTATACCTCAAGACCACGATCGCACCGTGGCTCAAGGAAGTGACGCTGTTCTACCTGAGCTATCTCAAGCTGGAGGACGACGGCCTGTACCACATGACGCCCTCAGATGGCCTGGAGATGTGGTGGAACGTGAAGGACCCGATGACGGACATGTGTGCGGTGCGTTACTGCTTCTGGCAGACGCTCGCAAACGGCGCTGATTTCGGCTACGAACCGGCCTTCTTGGACGCCGTGCGCGAGCGGCTGGCGAAGCTGGCGCCGCTGCCGACGGGGCGCTGGCCGCGGCGTGCCGCGACGGCCGAGGAGATTCCGCCAGGCCGGCCGTCCTACATCAAGGCGGGCAGTCAACTGGTGGACCGGATCGAGCCCGACGACACACAGTATGCCCCGACCGCCGCGTTCCTCGCGGACCGCATCGCGTACAACGCCGAGCAGCCCGAGCTCTACGTCATCTACCCCTTCGCCCTGGCGGACGCGCTCTCCCCGCCGGCCGAATACCAGCGCGCGGTGAACACCTTCCGCGCCCGGCAGAACTCCAACACCTACGGCTGGTCGCAAGACGGCGTCCAGGCCGCGCGCTTGCGGCTGCCCGAGACGGTGGATGTAATCATGGATCACGTGCGGCGGCACCAGCGCTACCCCTACGGCGGCTGGGTCAACGCCGCCGTGCCCCTGCGAGGCTCGAAGCTCGGCCTCAGTGACGTCCCCTACTTCGACACCGCGGGTGTGAACATGACGGCGGTGCAGGAGACGCTGCTGCAGTCGCACGCACTGGCCACCCCGGAGCCGGGAGATCCCGCTGCGGGCGGCCTGCTCTGTCTGCTTCCCGCGGTGCGCAGTGACTGGTCCGGTCGGTTCCGTCTGCGGGCGCGCGGCGGGTTCCTGATGGACGTGGAGTTCCAGGCCGGGCGCAAGCCAACGCGAATCCACATCACATCCGAGCGTGGCCAGACGCTGCGGCTCGAGAACCCGTTTGTGGAGTGTCAGGTGCGGCAGGGAGGGAGGCGGGTCGCGGTCAGCAGTGAGGCAGCGGTGTCAGTACCCACCCGGCCCGGAGACGTGGTCGAGATCACAGGCGCACAGTTGCGGGCACAGAGGTCTGACCAGGGCTCGGCCGGCAAGCATTGAGGCGCGCAATCGGGTCTCAGGGCGCTCGTCGGCAGCTCGCAGGCAACCGTCCTGCAGCCCGCAGCACTCGATAGACCGCTTGGCGGCAGGCCTATCGCTTAACGGTGTGGCTGAAAGCCAGCGCCGCGGGCACGCCCGTGACGCTGGAGACGCTCGCGTACAAGGGCGGGGCCTGGGACGTGCGCTTTACGAAGGACGTGGTGGTAGGGACAGAGTGGCAGCAGGGCGAGGTCGCCTTCCGCTTCCCGAAGCCGGACGACGCCAACTACCACGAGGGCATGCCGGAGACGTTGTACGTGCGAGTGATGCTGCGCCGGGATGCGGGCGAGTTGTGGGTGGATGACATGGACCTGCGCGCGGCCACGCTCATGAGCGAATGGGAGGCGTGGCAGGCGCTGGGGATGGACCGCCACTCGCTCGTCGCCGACCCGAGGTTCGTGGACGCCGCGCATGACGACTACCGCCTGCGCCCCGACTCGCCCGCGTGGAAGCTGGGGTTCGAGGCCATCCCGGTAGAGAAGATCGGCTGCTACCAGGACCCCCTGCGGGCCAGTTGGCCGCTGGC
>CAZZDO010000298.1:0-6661 GCA_964653205.1 uncultured Armatimonadia bacterium
GCGCCGGGTCCACGCGCAGGATGCGCTCATAGAGCACGGCGAGAATCTCGGCCATGGAGAGCATGGAGCCGACATGGCCGGACTTGCCACGGTGAGTCATGCAGAGGCAGTGGCCGCGGATCGTGCGGGCGAGGTCGTTGGCTTGGTCGGCCCAGTCAGGCAGGGGCATGGTGAATCTCCTGTATGGCGACAGTGGGCGGAGGGTTCGTGTTGGGGGCGGGGAGTTCCTGCCTGCGGGGCTTGTGTCGCCCCTTCCCTTCGACTGCGCTCAGGGCCTGCGGCGCCCCCGCCCACGTACGTCGGGCGCCTTCGGCGCCGAACCGCCACGACGACGGCAACGGCGAACGGCAACGGCCGCGGCGTCCGTCCCGTGGGAGGACCTCGCGGCGGATGTGGTGAAGCCTGTGCCGTACCACGCAGGAGGAGGCGGGCCATGCTTCGTCTGATGCTTGTGCTGGCGGCTGGTTGGCTGTGTGCCGTGGCGATCGGGGCGGACTCGTGGTTCATCGAGCCCCCCGCGCCGGGGCCGTCCATCGGTCTGACGGCGCAGGACCTGGCCGTCGTGAAGACCTTCACCGCGGACCAACCGGTCGTGGGGACCTACCTGTTCTACTGGTATGACGTCGTCTCCGGCGCGCATGTGAAGTACGCCGACGGCGGCGACGCCTGCCAGGACCACCCGCCGAGTTGGGACGACTATAGCTACAACTCGACGGCGTGGTGGCGGCGGGAACTGGCGGACATCACGGCCGCCGGGATTGACTTCGCCGCACCGGTGTACTGGGGCTGCCCCAACGGCTACGAGGCGTGGTCCTTCAAGGGGCTGCCGCATCTCGTCGAGGCGTGCGACCAGATGGACCAGGCCGGCGAAGCGCACCCGAAGATCGGGCTCTTCTACGACACCAGCACGCTCGAACACAACGCCGCGCACCGCAAGATGGACCTGGGCACGCCCGAGGGGAAGGCGTGGTTCTACTGCACGGTGCGCGACTTCTTCAGCTTCATCCCCCCGCGCCACTGGGCGGCCATCGGCGGGCGGCCCATCGTCCTGCTCTACTCGCCGGGCTTCGCCGCCAAGCAGGACCCCGCGCTCTTCCCGTATGTGCGCGAGCGCTTCCGGAAGGACTTCGCGACCGACCTGTATCTCATCAAGCAGACGGGCTGGCGGGGCGAGGCCGACAGCACCTGCAACTGGGGCGCGGCGGTGAGCGGGCTGACGCTGGCCGGCTGCGCGGCGGTCGGGCCGGGGTATGACCACACCGCCGTGCGGGGGCGCCAGCCGCTCATCGTGGACCGGCAGGGCGGGCAGTTCTACGCCGGCAACTGGGAGCGGCTGCTGCACCTCAAGCCGGCGCGGCGGCCGAAGCTGGTCATGGTCGAGACGTGGAACGAGTTCCACGAGGGGACGGATGTCGCGGCGTCCAAGGAGTATGGGCGGCAGTATGTCGAGCTGACCCGCAAGTACGCCGACCTGTTCCACCAGGGCGCGCACGTGGCGCTGACCATCGGCAAGTACGCCCAGGCGACGGAGCTGGTGGGGGACTTCTCCAAAGGGCGCGAAGATGGGGGCATCAAGGTCGCCAACTCCGGGGACGGGCTGACGGTGGA
This sequence comes from uncultured Armatimonadia bacterium, assembly GCA_964653205.1. Taxonomy (GTDB): domain Bacteria; phylum Armatimonadota; class Zipacnadia; order Zipacnadales; family UBA11051; genus JAJFUB01. The sequence goes on from CAZZDO010000298.1 coordinate 1,609, forward strand.
GGCGGAGGTCGGCGGCAGGCGCTGCGTCCAGAGCGCGCCGAACGACACCGGCGGACGGTACGTTTACTTCGCGCTCGACAACAGCTTCGCGTTTGATCTGGACCCGCAGGCGATGGCGATCGAGGTGGAGTTCTACGACACCGGGCCGGCGGCGTTCGCCCTGCAGTACGACTCGCTGGACCCGGAAGGCAGCGTGCGCGAGGGAGCGTTCAAGGACGCCCGGCGCGTGACGCTCGGCGGGACGAACACGTGGCGCAAGGAGACGTTCACGCTGAAGGACGCGCGCTTCGCCGACCGCACCAACGGCAGCGACTTCCGGCTGGCGGTGGTCGGGGAGGGCGAGTTGGCGGTGGCCAAGGTCACCGTCACCAAGGCGCCATAGCGGGCCGTTGCTACTTCACGGTGAACGAATACAGCCTCGTGTTCACCAACTGGAACTGCAGCCGCACCTTCTGCCCGGCGAGCTTGCTCAGGTCGGGCTTGCCCTCCCATGTGGCCTGCCACGCCACGCTGTCAGACTTCAGCGGGGTGCACTTGTCGGTCTCGAAGCCCGGGATCGGGGTGAAGTCTACTGTCATCAGCCCGACCTTGAGCCAGGAACTGCCCGCCGGGAGGTTGTCGGCGTCGGCGTTGATGAGGAGGTCCTTCGCCTTCCCCAGTTGCAGCGGCACCGTGATCAGCGTCGCCACCTCGCCGCTGGCGTCCATCGCCGCGAAGCCGTCCACGCGGAGCTTCGCCAGCCCGGTGCTCGCCCAGTACGAGTGATACGCGCCGGTGGTGCCATCAGCGCTCTGCCAGATCGGTGGGGCGGGGCCGGCATGCGGGTGGCCGCGGCCGGCGTAGTAGAACCATAGCTCGCTAGCGATCGAGGACGATCGCGCCACGGGGATCGGCGGGGTCGCGGCCGGGAAGGCCCAGAAGTGGTCGAAGCTGCCCTCCGGACCGTTGGGCAGGAAGACCTCGCCATCGCAGACCCGCTGCCAGTGCTTGCCGTCGCGGCTGCAGATCAGTTGCGTGTCCAGCCGCCGAACCGGCACGTGGAACATCTCCAGGAATCCCACGTACATGTCGCCATAGGCGAAGCCGCCCGCCCCGTAGTGCTGGATCCCCTGCGGCCTGTCTATCGCGGAATAGTCGAAGAGCAGTTGCGGCTCAGTCCAGGTGGCGAAGTCGTCGCTCTCGGACTGGAAGATGTAGCGGCCGGGATAGGTCGCGCCGTAGCGGGTGAAGATGATGTGCTTGCGGCGGAGGGGGTCGTACCAGGCGGAGGTGCGGTCGCCCGCGCCCTTGATGAGAATGTGCGGGGTACGGGTCCACTTGATCCCGTCGGGCGAGGTGTAGCCGTAGCAGCCCGTGCCCTCGTCGAGCGTCTGGTAGACGACGCACTTGTAGCGGCGCTGGGGGTCCTTGTCGTCGGGGTCTACCAGGACGCTGGCGTTGTCCATGGGCATGTGCAGGACCGCGTTGTTGTCCCGGGTGCCGCGGATCTCGAACTGCCCGAGCTTGGGCTTCTGCCAGTGCACGCCGTCCTTGCTGGTGGCGACGCACAGGCTCGTGCCGTCCTTGCCCAGCCGCCAGCGGACGTAGGTGTTGTACCACAGCTTCCAGTCATTGTCGCCGAGGCGGATCACGCCGCCGCTGAAGGGGAAGGCGGCGGTCTCTTCCCAGAGGCCCTCGGCGGTGATGACGGGCTGCTCGACCTTCGTGACCTGCCCGAGGCGGCGGATGAGGTTGGTCTGGGTCTCGATGAGGTAGTCGTCCACGAACAGGTTGGGCACGCCGGGCTTCAGCTCGACCACGGAGGGCCGCGGCGGGGGAGAGGGGAGCGGCGGCAGGGGCTTGGGCGGCGCGGGTTGGCTTTCGGCGAGGGGCTTGAAGGGCGTGTGCTCTTTCACGGCGTTGGCCACCTCCAGTTCGGTGCGCATGACATCGGAGATGCGCAGTTCATCGAGCGCCTCGACGGTGTTGCTGCCCACTTCGAAGACCGGCGCGGCCTGCAGGGGCGGGTGCTCGCCCTCGGCGACACGGGTGCCGTCAATGAGCAGGCGCGCGGTCTGCCCGTCCCATAGCAGCGCGACGTGATGCCATTCATCGGGCTTCCACGCGCCGATGTCGGCCCTCAAGCCAAGCTGGCCGTCGAGCAGATCGGCGACGAGGTCGGTGGGCTTGCTGCCGATGCGGGCGCTGTTGAAGTCGCCGACGCAGATGACGATCCGCGACTTGGCCAGGTCGCCCTGGTAGGTCTGCCACAAGCCCTTGGTGGCGCGCCACGCGCCGGGGACGATGGTGGGGAGACGAAGCCAGAACTCGATGGTGCCCTGCTGGGGGCCGTAGTTGCCCTTGCCCGCGAACATCAGGCCGCGATAGCTGGGGGCGAAGAGGAACGCCTGCCCGATCTTGCCGGCGACGAGATTGGGCTTACCGCCGCCGGAGACGGGCGTCGGGTTGCCCTTCGCGAAGTCGGCGTCCATGCCGTCGTGGCCGGTCGTGCCCTCGAAGTGATGCAGCAGGAGGGTGTGGTCATCGGGGGCGTAGGGTGTGGTCGGTGGGCCGGCGGCGACGGCGAGGGCGACCCACAGGAGCGACATGACCGACAGCGCTAGGGCTCGCATGGCACGGCGCCTCCCTGGCGGGGCGTTGTGGCGATGGAGGCTTCTTCGTCGGCAGCGGGCCGATTCCTGTCCCGGGCGGGCCGGGCCGGCCCTCACAGGTGCGGAGGTCATCGTGCTCTCCCCGGCGCATTAGCCCCGGTCGTCACTTCAGACTGCCCCCAAGGTGGACCCCATGGCCGACAAAGGCGCGATGATCGAGCTGCACGTTGGTGCTGACCGCATCACGGAGCTGTCTCCGCTGTACCCACAGACACCGCTGGACGAAGTGCTGATCGTCGCGCCGGAGGAGGGGGAGTTCGCGATCCTCGCTGACGAACTGCAACGACGGCTGGAGGCGCTGACCGGCGCCGAACCGCTGCGGCTCGACCAGGCGCAGTGCTTCAACCCCGAGAGCCTCGGGAGCACCGTGATCGCGCTGGGCCATGCGGCCAACAACGCGCTGCTGCGGTCGCTGCAGTACCTGGGGTTCCTGGACGGCAGCGACTACCCGAGCGAGGGCGCGCGTGTGCGGTCGGTGCACAACCCCTATGGCGACGGGGCGAACGTGCTGTGCGCGCTGGGGTATACGCCGGAGGTGTGCCGGAGCAGTGTGAGTCAACTGATGTGCCGGCTGGAAGCCGGCGCTCCCAGGGAGCCGCTGCACCTGCGCGAGCCGGCCGTGGCGACGGATGACCCGGAGGAGTGGCTGCCGAAGGTGCGTGAGTTGGACGGCTCGGCCGCGGGCTTCCCGCTGCTGCTGCATCCCCTCAGTCTTGCCGCCAAGAGCGGCGAGGAGCGCTGGGCGCGGGCGTTCATTGAGGCGCTGATCCCGTACGCCACCGGCTTTGTACCGCTGACGTTCGCGCGCATGTGTCATGTGGACTTCTGGACGGACCGACTGGTGATGGACTGGGACGCGGTGGAGGAGTTGCCCTTCTTCACCGACGAGGAGCGGCTGATGGCGACGAACTTCCTCGTCGCGTGCGCGCAGTACTGCCATGACTCGATCACGTATCAGAAGTGGCGCATCCTCGACGAGGACCACCAGATCTTCAACCACCACACCTTTCCGGCGACGGGGCTGTTCTTCTCGTGCCTGTACCTGCGGCGGCACGGCTACGACCTGCCGGAAGTGGACGGCTGGCTGCACAAGAGCCTGAAGGTGTTCGCGCGGGCGGCGACGGCCGGGCGCTCGTACGACGAGGGCGGGGCGGGCTATAGCTGGCTGGTGGGCAACCACCTGCTGCGCGTGTCGCTGGCGCTCGGGGATACGTCGTACGCCGCGTCCGAGAAGATGACGCGCTATGCCGATCTGGCCGCTGTCATCCAGAACAACACGTTCGAGTTGGTGCCGTTTGGTGATTGCCACGGCTACCACGCCAGCCGCACCGGGGCCGGGAGCATCCTGCTGCGGGCCGCGGAGTTCCATCGCGACGCGGGCTACAAGTGGCTGGCGGAGCGGCACGACCCGCAGGCAGCGTCCGACGATATCTTCACGCGAGAGCTGCCCGCCGCGCCGCCGGACAAGCATGTGGGGCTGTTCGTTTTGCCGATGGACCCGGTGATCCACCGCTGGGCGGGGCTGCCGCATTTCCCCGGCTACCCGCCGCCGCCGGCGCTGCCCAGCGTGCCGCCCGAGCGGGGCTTCGACAAGCTCTCCCTGCGCGGGGGCTGGGAAGCGACTGATGACTATCTGCTGCTGCAGGGCTTCGGCGCCGGGCAGCATGGCCACCCCGACGCCAACGCCATCAGTCAGTACCAGGCGCGCGGGCGGCTGTTCCTGGTGGACAGCGACTACATCCTGCGCATGCCCGCACAGCACAACATGGTCATGGTCATCCGCGACGGCCAGCACGGCCCGATCCCCGTCACCGCGCGCCTCGACCAGGCCTTCGAGTTCGGCGGCGGGGCCTTCACGCAGACGACGCTGCCGGCGTACAACGGGTGCGACTGGCAGCGGACGATCGTATGGTTGCAGAACGACTGCGCCCTTGTCGTGGACACGCTGACGGCGCTGGAGGCGGGGGACTACGAGCTGCGCTGCACGTGGCGCACGCTGGCGGAGACGGAGGCGACGGCGCGTGGGTTGCACACCGTGCATGAGGGCGAGCACTTCCACGTGATCGAGGCGACGGAGTCGGCGCGGCGGCTGGACGTCGAGCCGCCGACGGTGACGGACCTGTCGTACCCGGAGTACAACTTCGGCGCGGGAGTTCCGCAGGCGTTGCGACAGACGCAGCGCGTGCATCTGGCGGCGGGCGAGCAGGCGTGCTTCGTGAACCTGCTGCTGCCGAACGGGCCTGCCGAGGAGGCAAGGCGCGCCGTACGGCTGAGCGACGGGCGGGTGACGCTGACGGGCGAGGGGCGGTCGGTTGTCATCAGCGAGAGCGGTTTCGAGGTGGAGGATACGGGGAGCCATGTGTTCGCGGAGGAGGGGCGGCTGACGGGGCTGGGCGTTGTAG
>CAZZDO010000299.1:0-1285 GCA_964653205.1 uncultured Armatimonadia bacterium
GCAATCACGTTCTCGCACGGGGTGAGGACCTGCAGGTTGTGGCAGGGGCCCTGGAGGAGGCCCGGGCCGAGGAGCTGGATGTTCTCGACCGCCTCGCGCCGGCAATCCGCCGCCGTGCCGAACGGCAGCGTGTGCTGGTTGTCCATCGCCCCGTGGAAGATGACCCGATCGCCGAAGTCGCGCTGGAGGCCCGCGCGGTCCATGCCGTCGCAACGCCACTGGATCGGGTCGAGCACGTCAATGCCCAACTCGATCATCAGCGGCACGACGTCGCGGCAGCCGCCGTCGCTGTGATGGAAGACGTAACCGCCGCCCTCGTGGACGAGGTCAATCATGCGCTGGTAGTGGGACGCGAAGTAGCGCTCGATGTGCTTGAGCGAGATCATCAGCCCGCGCTGGGTGGAGACATCCTCGGCGACCCAGCTCCACAGGATCGCGCCGTGCGGGAGTTGCTCGTACGTGCGGCGCATCTGCTCGTACTTGAGGTCATAGAGCTTGCCGAGCACGTAGTCCACCATGTCGGGGTTGTCGTACAGGTCCACATAGCCCTGCTCGACGCCGCGGAGGAACTTGTACTGGGCGAACTCCTCGCAATGCCCGCCGCGGACGACCTGGTCCTCGTGGCCGGCGTACTGGGCCTTGATGCCCGAGTAGTCCCACCAGTCCGGCGAGGGCCACTTGTAGTTGTCCTGAATCTCCTCGACCGAGTTGTACGGCGCGAGCGGATGGGAGACCGCGTCGCTGTAGACGCCGCCGTCATACTCGGTGTTGGCGTAACCGACGCCGTAGACGTCCTTGCCCGGCTCAAGCGGCGGGCCGACGTAGGCCGGACCCACGTCAATGATCGGGTCAATGTGGAGGCGTTCGAACACCGCCATGAGGTTCGGGGCGCCCAGGTACGCGACGAGCTTGTTGGTCAACTCGCCGGTGGCGCGGTAGTCGAGCGGGAGGCGGTCGGGCTTTTCACGGTTCAGTACGGCCAGCCAACGTTCGCGGGGGGTCATGGTTGTCTCCTGACGAGACGAGTCGGGCGGATTGTTGTAGAGCGGGAAGGCGTAGAGAGTTCTTTACAGGATGGACAGGATGAAGGCTAAGGATGGGCAGGATACGGCGACGGCTTAGGGCTTGTGTGAGGCAATGAACTGTTCGAGCTGGTGGTCGGCCGAGCGGAAGCAGCGCTTGTGCTGGACCCGCGGCCGGCCGAAGTTGATGAGCAGGCCGATGTCCAGTCCCGTGGCGTTCAGGTAGTTGATGAGCTGCGCCTGGTGTTCGGACAGCAGACAGT
>CAZZDO010000299.1:1385-6657 GCA_964653205.1 uncultured Armatimonadia bacterium
TACGCCGACTGGATGGCCTCGTCCAGTTCCTCATACGGCAGCGCCACGCGCGCCCCCGTCCGCTCTGACTGCCGCAGGGCCAGCGCCAGCTCCAGCGCGGCCCGGCCGTCCTCGACCGCACAGCGCGGCTTGCCGCCCGTGCGTATGCAATCAACGATGTCCCGCACCGACATGGTGCCCATGTCGGGCAGGTCGTAGGGTTCGGGGAAGGGGACTTCGGCCAGCGCGCGGCGGCCGAGGCCGGCGTCGGTGTTGATCCACAGCCGGCGCTGGTTGCCGTTGTCGCTGATCTGGAGGCGCCCCTCGGCGCCGATGAGCGTTACGTCCACGCCGACCGCGCGGGCGTCGAGCATGTTGATGGTCGCGTGGATCGGGCCGGCGAACTGGATGAGGCCCAGGCCGCCCAGGTCGCGCGTGTCGCCGGCGCCCTCCAGGCCCGGGACGTGGCCGCTGACCCATGCGACGGGCGCGTCGTCCACGAGATAGCGCACGAGGTCGAGCAGGTGGCTGCCCATGTGCGACAGGCCGCCGCCGCAGAAGGCCGTCACGCACAGGAGCTGTCCGATGACGCCCTCGCCGATGAGCTGCCTGGCGCGGGTCCAACTGGGCTCCCAGCGGCGGGAGCAGTTGACCGCGGCGACGAGGCCCCGCTCCCGGCAGCCGGCGATGATGTCATCACACTGCCGGAGCGTTTCGGCCAGGGGCTTCTCGAGGAAGATGGCTTTGGGACCGTGAGCGATGACCTGCAGGGCGACTTCGTGCCGGATGGCCGTGTGCGTGCAGATGCTGACGATGTCCGGCTGTTCCTGCCGCATCATCTCGTCCACATCGGCGTACAGGGCGCTGACGCCCCAGCGCTCGCCGAAAGCCTGCAGCTTGGCCTCGTCCGCGTCGCAGGCGGCGACGACGACGGTGTCGGCGACGGCGGCATAGCGGGCGGCGTGGGCGTAGGGCCTGGTGCTGGGCGCCCAACGCGGCAGCTCGTCATCAATGGTGCTGCCCATGCGCCCGCAGCCGACGATCGCCGCGCGGAGTTGTGGCTCAGCCATGGTTGGCTCCCAGACGGTGCGATGATCGGGGTCATTTCCCTGCGCCGGCGGCCATGTCCTTCGCCGCACGGGGAGGAACACCCGGCGCGGCAGGCGAAGGCGACGCCACGATGCCGCCCGCGGAGGAATGAGCCCATGACCCGCCCCGAAGCCCTGGAGTTGCTCCACGAGTTCACGCAATCGGAGAGCCTGCGCAAGCACGCCTACGCTGTGGAAGCGGCGATGCGGGCCTATGCGCGGAAGCTCGGGGAGGATGGGGAGCTGTGGGGCGTGGTGGGGTTGCTGCACGACTTCGACTACGAGCGCTACCCGACGCTGGGCGACCACCCCTTCAAGGGGGCGGAAATCCTGCGCGAGCGCGGCGTGGATGAGGAGACCGTGCAGGCGTGCCTGTCACACTATTCAGAGAGCGGCATCCCGCGCGACACCCGGCTCAAGCAGGCGATCTTTGCGGTAGATGAACTGGCGGGCTTCATCATCGCGGTGGCCCTCGTGCGACCCAGCAAGCAGCTGGCCGATGTCGAGGTGAAGTCGGTCAAGAAGAAGATGAAGGACAAGGCGTTCGCGGCGGCGGTCAGCCGGGAGGACATCGAGCAGGGAGCGGCGGCGATGGGCGTGAGCCTCGAGGAGCACATCGGGACGGTGCTGGAGGGGATGAAGGGGGAGGCGGAGGCGCTGGGGTTGTAGCGGGCCGCGCCCTACTCTTTCTCGAACGCCCGGCGCTTCACCTCGTCGAACGGGAAGCGGTCGCCGGGGCAGGCGGTGGGGGCGTAGTCGCGGTGGCGGTGCAGGTGGCGCGGGCGGAAGCGGTACTTGCGGATCAACTGCTTGAGCAGCTTGTCCAGCGCGGCCAGTTGCTCGGGGCTGGGGCGCGTTGACCCGTGCTCGCCGTGGGGGTTGGCGCTGGAGCTGAAGTTGCCGACCAGGCAGAGGCCGAGCTGGTTGTTGTGGCCGCGGGTGTGGCTGCCGGGAGCGTCTTCGGGCCGCCCGGCTTGCACCGTGCCGTCGCGCAGGATCAGGTAGTGGTAGCCGATGTGGTAAAGGCGCCCGTGGGCGACAACGGAGAAGCCCCGGCGGGCGTGTTCCCGGCTGAGGAACTTGACGTCCACACGCTGGCCGGCGGCCACGTCGGGAGTTGCCGTATGGTGTAGAATGATTCCGACGGGTTGGCGGCGAATGGTGCGCCACCAGTCGAAGTTGAGCCGGCCGAACAGCCCGGCCAGCAGCAGGTTGAGCAGCGCCGCCGCGAGCAGCGCGAGGGCGCACCCGCGCGAGAAGCGCGGGGGGCTGGGGGGCGGGGCCTCAGGGGCTGGCTGTCGGTGCCGCATTACCTTCCGTGTGGAGCGAGCTGCATGGTCTCACCCGCCGCTGACGAGCCCCGTGCCGAGATGGCCCCGGCCCGGGCCGAGACGCGCCTGCCGGTGACGCCCCGCGCCCTGATCGTGGGCGTCCTCGGCGTCGCCATCGCCTGCTTCGTCGTCTCGTGGGCCGAGCTGGTCGTCACCAGCATCCAGATCGCCATCTGCCAGTTCGCCCCGGCGGCCATCGGGTTGCTGTTCGTGCTGGTGCTGGCCAACCTGCTGGTGCGCGCGGTGGCCCGCCGCCTGCGCCTGCGCCCCCACGAGATCGCCATCATCTACCTGATGATCCTGGTCGCCGCGCTGAGCACGTCGCGCGGGCTGCTGGAGCGCTGGATCCCCACGCTGTGCGCCGTGGACTACTATAGCACCGAGAGCAACCACTTCGACAAGATCTTCTACAAGCACATCCCCCAGTGGTCGGTCATCTTCGACGTGAAGGACCAGGGCCCGCAGCGCCCCTCGATTGACTTCTACGAGGGCCTCAAGGCCGGGCGGCCCATCCCCTGGCTGCTGTGGGTCAAGCCCCTGTCGCTGTGGGCCATCGTCATCCTCGCGCTGTGGTTCGCCACCGCCTGCATGGCGACGATCCTGCGGCGGCAGTGGGTGGATAACGAGAAGCTCACCTTCCCACTCGTGTACCTGCCGGTGGAGGTCGCCAACGACGCCGGGGGCTTGCCGCATGTGGGGAGCTTCTTCCGCAACCGGATGACGTGGATCGGGTTCGCGATCCCGACCGTTGTGTTCGCCGTCAACGGCCTGCACGAGCAGATCCCGTCGGTGCCGCTGCTGAAGCTGCAGCACCCGTGGAACCCGTTCTTCAACACCATGGGGCGGCCGTGGAAGGACCTGGGCTACACGACGGTCTATGCCTCGATGGCGGCCGTGGGCTTCAGCTACTTCATCCCGGCCCAGGTGCTGCTGGCGCTGTTCAGCATGTTCTGGCTCGCGCGGCTGGAGAACATCATGTTCTCGGCCTTCGGCAAGAGCTTCGAGGCCATGCCGATGTACCCGACCAGCATCTGGAACGGGTATCACGTCATGGGCGCGTACATGGTGCTGACGGTGTATCTGATCAAGTCGGCCGTCCCGCACCTGCGGCAGGTGTGGGCGGAGGCGTTCTCCCCGGCGCCCGTGCCCGCCGGGGGACCGGCGGGCCTACGCGAGGCGGAGGGCCGTGAGTTCCTCTCCTACCGCACCGCCATCATCGGCCTGGGCGTCTCGTCGCTGGTGGCAATCGCCTGGTTCATGAAGCTGGGCCTCAGCCCGTGGATGGCCGTGGTTGAGTACGCGGTCTTCCAGTTCGTCGTCGTCCTGGTCATGGCCCGGAGCGTCTCGGAGGCCGGGATGCTGATGACCGAGACGAGCTTCCGGCCGGTGGACGTGGTGCGGATCTTCACCACGCAGCGCTCGCTGGGGGCCTCGACGCTGACCGGGCTGGCGGCGCTGGACAGCGTCTTCACGCGCGACCTGCGCGGCAACCTGCTGAGCACGTTCATGGACGGGCTGAAGATGTCCGACGTGCTCAAGATTGACCGGCGGCATCTGTTCTGGGCCATCGCGCTGGCGCTGGGCGTCACGCTGATCTGGGGGAGCTTCCTGCACCTGGAATTGCCCTACCGGCGCGGGGCCATCACGCTGTACGGCTACTCGTACCAGTGGAATGCCTACGCGGGCTACCGGCACTTCGCGCCGGTGCTCGACAATGCCGACAAGTTCGAGCCGCGGCTGGGGGCGTACTTCCTGGGCGGGGTGGCCTTCGCGACCTTCCTGGCGTGGATGCGCACGCAGTACGCGTGGTGGCCGTTCTCGCCGCTGGCCTTCGCGCTGTCGGGCTCGTGGAGCATGATCGTCTTCTGGTTCCCGATCTTCATCGCCTGGGTCATCAAGTCGCTGGTGCTGCGGTACGGGGGGATGAAGACCTACGCCAACCTGCGCCCCTTCTTCCTGGGGCTGATTCTCGGTGAGTTTTCGCAGGCGGTGCTCTGGGCGGCGCTGGGCGCGATTTGGCGGCTGCGGGCGCCCTTCTTCCCGTGGCCATAGAAGGAGATGACTGACATGCAGTTAGGCAAAGCCATCCGCCTGGAGCGGATCACCAATCGCGCCGACGGGCGCACCGTCATCGTGCCGATGGATCACGGCGTCACCGTCGGCCCCATCGAGGGCCTCGTAGACATGCCGGCCGCGGTGGACAAGGTCGCCACCGGCGGCGCGGACGCCGTGCTCGGCCATGTCGGCCTGCCGCGGCTGGGGCACCGCGGCTACGGGCAGGACATCGGGCTGATCCTGCACCTGTCGGCCAGCACGTCGCTGGCCCCGGACCCCAACCACAAGGTGCTCGTCAGCAGCGTCGAGCGCACCATCAAGTACGGGGCCGACGCCGTCTCCATTCACTGCAACCTCGGCGCCGAAGACGAGAGCGAGATGCTGCGTGACTTCGGCGTCGTCGCGACGAGCTGCGAGCAGTGGGGCATGCCCCTGGTGGCGATGGTCTACACGCGCGGGGCGAAGGTCAAGCACGAGTACGATGTCGAGGTGGTCAAGCACGCCGCGCGGGTCGGGGCGGAGCTGGGCGCCGACATCGTCAAGGTGGTCTACACGGGCGACGCCAAGAGCTTCCGGCAGGTCGTGGAGGGCGCGGGCGGCAACCTGCCCGGCGGCATCAAGGTCGTCATCGCCGGGGGCGAGAAGACCGAGACCGACACCGAGGTGCTGGAGATGGTGGCGGGGGCGATGGAGGCCGGCGGGTCGGGCGTGTCCATCGGCCGCAACGCCTTCCAGCACGCCGCGCCGGAGCGGATGGTGGCGGCGCTGGTGAGCATCGTCCACGGGGGCAAGAGCGTGGATGAGGCGATGAAGGTGTTG